>NZ_LCWX01000237.1:217468-243389 GCF_001431305.1 Pseudovibrio sp. POLY-S9 | reverse complement strand
TCGGCTAGGAGGTTGTCCAACTCTGTTGTGTCATGGACAGGTGCAGGCGGGGCAGCGGCTGGCGCAGGTGCTGGTGCCTCTTCAACTTCGTCTTCTTCGTCCTCTGCCGCTTCAGGTTCACTCACCTGAGGTTCTGGCGGATCAGCCTCAATTCTGAAGATGGTTTCTGGTGTTTTCTTAGGATCAATGATGGTCTCGACAACAACAGCACCTTTTGTTGCCTGAATACCTGGGGTTAAGCCGTCGCCACCACTGATGCTGACACGGGCACCCGCGCTTGGACTTGGTGTCTCGGCAGCTTTGGTCACTGCAATCTGATCGCACCAGCGTCCAGAAATCGTGTCACCAGCTAGGCCATTAAGAGAGGCTATGCGAACTTCGGGCTGCCCCTTCATAGAGACAATGGGCATCCAGCTCTGTCTCATTAGTGGCTCGACGCTGCGATGACTGATCATGCGATCAGTACAGGGTAAGGCAACCTGATCACCATACTGGTCGTGAACGTAGTGGAAGGGCATTTCGTTGAGTGTCAGGATCGATCCTGGCTTCATGCCGCCGCCATTGGTTTCATAGTCTTTTGCAAGCACAAGACCAATCAGGGCTGCAGGGTTGCCCCACAACATGGCTTTCAGGCCAACTTGCTCGTCAAACTCTTCAAAGCTGAATGCATCAATAGGGTCGGTCTTTGCGCCATAAGGCATTCGAAGCATGAAGCGTGGCAAGCTCAGGCCAATGTAATTGCTTTCTGGCATGGCGCGCAGACTCTGCCACGTCTTTTCGGTAATCTTAGGAAGCTCAGCAAATTTTCTGGTGGCATTGTTGCGGTCCAGGGATGTCAGGAAAGGTGCATGCGCATGCGCACAGATCTTTGACATACGCCCCAGAAGCTCAGCATGAGGTGGTGTCATGTCGAATGTGTAAAGGCCAACAATTGCACTCGGCGTGCCAACACCTTCATCCTGCAGCGCATTTTCTACGAAGAGACGATACAAACCTGTTTCTTCAAGCTTGTTGGTCGCGCTTAGGTCTCTTGCAAAATCTTCCGCAGAAATGTCATAGAGCGTTATCTTGAGCACCGTTGAGGTCTCAATTCGGCGTGACAACATATCAATAACGCGCCAAACACTCTCCAAAGACTGGAAGTCAGCGTTTTGAAGGATTTTACGCAGTGTTGTGGTCATCACAGTCTCGACGATCTCAAGGTAATCATCGAGCTGTGGGTTGTCGGCTGGAGTAATGTGGGGCGAGACAATCTTACCAATCAGATCTGTAAAGTCGTCGGCCTCTTCATGTTCTTCAACGGGGCGATCAATGAGAGCTGAAAAGTCACTCAGCTTCTTGTCAACTGGAATGACTGATCCACGCGAGTTGCGCTGTGAGACAGGCTTTTCGCCTTTGTTTTCTAGCCACTCATCAATGGTTGCTGCCGCATTGCTGAATGTCCCGGGGTTTTTGAGGGAGGAACGCAGAGCCTTCAGCTCATCAAATATCTCGAATTCATCGATTATTTCGTCAGGATGGAAGTCTTCAATGCAGCTCGGTTCAAACCGAATGACTTTTTCATCACCAGCAAGGTCAAGTTCAATGTTGATCTTGAAACGGGCAGGGAGATCTTCTGCAGTATCGACATCAACATTATGCCCCTTGAGCACAGCAAGCTCATCAGCATTGTAAAGAGCCATACGGTTGGCACGACCAGAAAAATCACCGAGCACGGCAAGATGGAACGGACTATCCAGCGTGATGTTGAGCTTTGGGGCTTCACATGTGACCTCGCCAAAATCTGGCTCAAAAACACTTGCAGATGCACCTTCAGCGGTTTCACCTTCTGTGGGAGCATCACTTTCCTCTATGATGTCATTGAGCAGTGCGTCAAGATCATCGTCCTTGTCAGAGTCACTCATCAGAATCTCTCTTATTGGTTTCTATCTGGTCCTCAAGACGTTCGAGGGTTTTGATTACCTGTAACTGCGCAGCTTCCAATTGAGCAGCGATTGCACGGTTTTCTGCAGATACGAGGAGGCGAAGGCGTTCGACGTCTTCACTGTGTTCTTCCTGATAGATGCCCTGCATGGAGCTGACGATCAGACCGATAAACAGGTTGAGCACTGCAAATGCAGTCAGGAAGATAAAGGGTATGAAAAGAGCCCAGGCATAGGGATAGATCTTCATTACGGGACGCACGATCCCCATGGACCAGCTCTCCAGTGTCATGATCTGGAACAGCGAGTACAAGGATCGGCCAATGTCTCCGAACCAGTCCGGGAAGCTCGCACCGAAAAGGCCAGTCGCCATCACCGCAAACACATAATAAATCAGCGCCAGAACGATCATCACGGAGAACATGCCGGGCAGCGCGTCCAACAGCGCCTGCATCACTTGCCGGTATTGTGGCAGGAAGGACAGGACACGCATGGCCCGCATAACCCGAAGGGCACGTAAAACACTGAGATAACCCGACTGTGGGAGCAGTGAGAAGCTAACCACTGAAATGTCGAAGATATTCCACCAGCTTTTGAAAAACCGCGTGCCAAACGCCATGATTTTCAGAACAAATTCCAAGATGAAAAGTCCGATAATCACATCGTCAAAAATGATCTGACCATCACCGGTCAAGCGCCGCACGGAAGGAGACGTCGCCAGACCCAGGCTGATGGCGTTGACAACAATCAAGATGAGAAAGGTGTACTGAAAGGCATCAGAACGAACAATACGGCGCAAAGTAAGACGCCACGCAGGAATGCGTGTCGACCGTCTCCTCGCCGATTGTTTAACTTTCTGCATCGTTGGACTCCTCGTCACTTGGAAAAGTAGTTCCGACGTGTTTTGTTTCAGTTAGTTTCTGTGGTAAAAAAAGTAATAAGCCTATGTTTTAATTTTGCTTTCAGATTTATCTGAATGGTCTGTGAAGGGTCTATTTCTTCTTGTGTTTATCTTTTTTAGCCACAGGTGACTTCTTGAACTTGTAGTCAAATGCATCACCATCAGTCAGAACCTTGAGTTCTGTGATCTTCTTGTCTTCACTCATATTCTTCAGGAACTCTGTACTGATATCCGGGAGAAGGGTGTTGGTCAGGATCGCATCGATCATTCGGCCGCCACTCTCAATTTCCGCGCATCTGCTCTCAATCAAGGCAACAACTGAATCATCCCAAGTAAACGTCACATTGTGGTTCTCAAGGATACGATCACCAATCCGGCCAAGTTGTAGATTGATAATTTTATGAATGACAGGAGAGCTCAGAGGATAATAGGGCACAGTTACAAGCCGGCCTAAAAGGGCGGCTGGAAAGGCCTTCAGGAGTGGGGGTCTTAAAGCCTTGGCAATTCCCTCTGGATCCGGTGTCAGATCTTCGTCTGCGCACATATCCAAAATGAGGTCACTGCCCACATTGGCGGTCAGTAGGATCAAAGTGTTCTTGAAGTTGATCTTCCGGCCTTCGCCATCCTCCATCATGCCTTTGTCGAAGACCTGGAAGAAGAGTTCGTGCACATCAGGGTGGGCTTTCTCAACCTCATCCAGCAACACAATGCTATAAGGTCTGCGGCGCACAGCTTCCGTCAAAACGCCGCCTTCACCATAACCCACATAACCTGGTGGAGAGCCCTTGAGTGTGGAGACTGTATGGGACTCCTGAAACTCACTCATGTTGATGGTAATAAGGTTCTGCTCACCGCCATAAAGGGTCTCTGCAAGCGCTAAGGCTGTCTCGGTTTTACCAACACCACTTGGTCCAACCAGAAGGAACACACCAATAGGGCGACTTGGGTTATCAAGATTAGCACGGGAGGTTTTTACGCGGCGAGCGATCACCTCCATGGCGTGATCCTGACCGATAATCCGTTTCCTCAGGATATCGCTCAGATGCAACACAGTCTTAATCTCGTTAGAGACCATGCGCCCGGTTGGGATACCCGTCCAGTCAGAAACAATCGTTGCGACAGCTTGGCTATCTACTTCAGGAAGAATGAGGGGATGCTCACCTTGTAGTTCGGTCAGTTCCTCAAGCTTCTGATCCAGCTCCTTCTTGATTGGAGCCGTATCTGCGTTCTCATCTCCATTGGTTTGGCGGAACACCTCGCGTAGCTTGAGAATTTCTGTGACAAGCGATTGCTCTTTCAGCCATTCTGCTTCAAGAGCCTCGCGCTCTTTCTCAAGCTCTGCAAGCTTCTTGTGTACGTCAGTTAGCTTGTCTCCGACATCAAACCCGGACTGCGCTTCTCGTTCAAGGATATCTCGTTCTGTCTCAATCATAACGAGACGCTTACGGCAGTCATCTACAGCGGCTGGCGTTGCATGCTGTGAAAGAGCAACCCGGGCACAGGCTGTATCTATCAGGCTGATAGCCTTATCTGGCAGCTGCCGTGCCGGAATAAAACGCATCGACAAATGCACGGCAGCCTCAAGCGCTTCATCCAAAATCTGGACCTGATGATGCTCTTCCAGCATTGCTGCCACACCGCGCATGATAGCAACGGCTTTATCCGGATCAGGTTCTTCAACCAAAATGTTCTGGAAGCGGCGAGCAAGGGCAGGGTCCTTCTCAATGTGCTTCTTGTATTCAGACCATGTTGTTGCGGCGATCGTCCGAAGCTCACCACGGGCAAGGGCTGGCTTCAAGAGGTTGGCTGCATCACCGGTTCCCGCAGCACCGCCTGCACCAATGAGCGTGTGAGCTTCATCAATGAACAGGATGATCGGTTGCACAGAGGAGCGCACTGCATCCAGTATCTTGCGAAGGCGATCTTCAAATTCGCCTTTTACGCCAGCACCAGCCTGCAATAACCCGACATCAAGCAATAGAACGCGCACATCCTTGATGGATGGGGGCACGTCGCCCTCTGCAATGCGGATGGCCAAACCTTCAACCACAGCCGTTTTACCAACCCCAGCTTCACCAGTCAGGATCGGATTGTTTTGACGACGGCGCATCAGCGTGTCGATGATCTGGCGAATTTCTTCTTCACGGCCAATAACCGGATCCAACTGTCCAGCTTTTGCCTTTGCCGTGATGTCTGTGCAGTAGGCGTCTAACGCTTCATCAGCTGACTTTAGCCCCGGAGCAGTGGCTTTCTGTTCGCCAGCATCAAGTTGCGTTCCATCCTTGGCTTTTCCCTCTTCAGGAGAGCCTTCTGTGATCTTTTTGTATCGTGTCGCAACATCATCAGCTGAAATGTTCTCAAACAGACGCGAAATGCCAAAGAGCGTATTGCGAAGGCCCGGTGTTTTTAGGATGCCAATCAGAAGGTAACCGCTGCGGATGGCATTATCACCAAACATCAAAGTGGCATAAACCCAACCGCGTTCAACGGCCCCTTCCACGTGCTGAGACAGATCGCTGACAGAACTGGCTCCTCGGGGCAACTTGTCCAAGGCTTTGGTGAGATCACTCGCGAGCCGGGCCTCATCGATCTCTGCATCCCGCAAGATGCGGTGCAGATCTGAATCTTGACCACTCAACAACTGCTGGAACCAATGCTCCAACTCCACATAAGGATTGCCGCGCATCTTACAAAAAGTCGTAGCGCTGTCGATTGCCTGATAGCAGGTCGGATTCAATTTACCGAAGAGGGACGCTCGTTTGATATCACTCATGGGAACTCCTAGGCAGCCTTCGCACGATTGTTGTTGTGAACAGATGCTTTTGATTTTTCAGTAACTTGTCGTGGGCGTAAATTGAGATCTCGAACCGGATCACCTTGTTTTTTAGGAGACAACCAGGTGGTCCAGCCAAGCTTTCCATATTGTCCAAGCCGGGTAGTCGGCACCTGATTGCGCTTAAGGACAAGAGCCACATCCCACTCCAGCTCATCGCCGCAATAGGCTCTGACGGCTGAAAGCAAACGCGGCATGGAAACACCATCAGGAAGCAGACCTTCATAGTCACGTAAGCTCAGAGGACCGAACGCCACACGGAACTTTGTGTCGCTGGACCAAACACGCCCCCCCAGTGCAGCTCCAACACCGAGAAGCCCGGCATTGCGAAAGCCGTTGAGGGCCGTCACTTGATTTTTGGGTAGATACAGCCATTCTCCGATAAACTCTTCCAGCGCGACGGGAAGGTTGAAGTAACAGCTTAAAATAGCCAGCAATCCATCAGCCCCGCGCGTTTGCAAGGCGAGACGGCCAGCGAAGTGGTACTTCACCACATCTGGCAGATCATCACGATGCCGAAATTCAGTCGGTCCAAATCCTGCGAGCGCTCCGGTATAGATCGAATACCGGTCCTGTTCGGGGCGATCAAAGCTGAATGCAGGCTCCCCTGTAATCGCCGCACGGTAAAATAAGCTCAGGATACGGTGGTGAAAGACATCCGCGAACGCACGCATAGTGGTGTCGCGGTGTTGATGTTCCCGCTTAAAGGCATACTCAGTCAGATGAAGCGGCATTGGACCGTTGGGTCCAAATAACCCTAAAAACCTGCTGGTTAACCGGCTGGGTTTTGTTCCAACACCTTGCTTGAATGCCGTTATTGTTGAGGCTTCAAACTGCAGATGCGGTTCATGAGAAAATCGAACAGGATCATCCTGACAGCGCCGTGACGTTCCGATCCGAGGCATATCCGGGTTAGAACACTCAATAAGCCGCACCAAAGGCAAAAATTCGTAACTGAGGTAATCTTTCTCAGCCGAGCGCAAACGCTGCTTCCACCGAACTTCAGGCGTTACGTCTGCTTTAACCGGTACGGGCAATGCGCCTTGCTCATCGCGAGGCTTGGGTGGACCAGATGAGCCGGGAGGAGGTGGTGTTTGCGAGCCGGTCATAATCTGTGACGCCTCCCGATCTGGCAGGGCCAGCGCATCACTTCACCGCGTACGTTGGATCTGATCACTGTCTCGGTGAAGCTGTTGATCGAAACGTAACGAGCAAAGAACTCATTGAGCACAGCACCAAGCAAGAACACACCCGTGCCTTCAAAGGCAGCTTCATCAAGCGTAATGTTGAGCTCAAGTCCGCGCGCCACGGATGAAAGACCTTGTCCAGGGAGGCGGCGAACCGCTCGTGTGGATTTGATTGAGCGTACGCCATCGATCTGTTGTGTTGTGGAACTGTCACCCAGTGGCGCATACAGATGCAGGATGGAACGCAGTGCTTGCGCACCATCTGTATCGTTGTTGTCTGCAATACTGAGGTAATTCAGTGAGAGATGATTGATGAAACGCCATGCGGTCTCACCAAAGATGTTCGAAGGACGTGGGCGACTGGGCCCATCGATGCATTTCACTGCTTCAACTGGCCCACCTTCCGGAAGGGAAAAATCAGACTTTCCGGCACCAATCGGCATCATCAATGGCAGATCCCGGTTTGTACAAAGCGCGCGGATGCCCAGCTGGTTGAGTGCCAGATTATAGGGAGCGTCTTTCGCATCTACGAGACTGACAAAAATCTCTGTGCCAAGATAATTACTCCGCCCACCTGACATCTGACGTTTGGCCGTTGCAAGCCGCTGTTTGCGGTTCACCGTGTAGTAGGCGCCTTCACTTTGTAGGTCTTGCGTACTTGATAGGCTGTAGAACGGCTTGAAGATCTGCGGGGCATCGCCTTGCGAGCTGAACCCTTCAACCTCTTGTAACTGATAAATCTCGTAATCGAGCGGTTTCGATCTGTCTGGCACCACATGATGATCGCTGCGCTTATCGTTGATATGCAAACGGTCAAGGCGCGTTGAGAACAGGTTGATTGCGGGCGTGCAGAACAATGAGATGTTGGCGCGATCAACAGCACGTTCCAGATCTTTGTCAATCCGATCAAAGAGCAGGAAGATATCCATTTCATCCGTCTCGCATTGACGAACGGCAGGTTGCAGATTGGTCAGTTCAACAAACAGGAAACGGTGTGGAAATGCGAAGTACTCTTGCAACAGACGGTACCCGCTGAAGGATTGTGGACCATAAGGAAGAAGCGCATCTTCGTCTCCATACCCACGCGTGTTCACGATCTCGGAGGAAAGACTGATTTCCCAGGGAGTAGGCAAACTTGTTGGACGGATCGAAACGCCAGTGCAATTGCCGATGATTTGCTCATAAAGCTTCACCGGTTGTGAGCCTCCACCGCGCAGATACAGCGGCAATTCGTCCAGTGCGAGCTCGTTAAATGGAATATTGCCAACCGTTTTTAGTCGAATGCGAAGTCCGGCTTTTGCTCCATTTTTCACCTCAACCTTCTGAGCGGCCAGTTCGCTTGGGCTCGCCAGATAATCGATGGCCTCTATCGTAATTGGCCAAAGGGTTGTTTCATGGGCAGTGTTATAGATACAAGGCGTCGCTCCGCGGGCACTCTTGCGGCTGCGTAACTGCGTTCCGCGAGGGATCACATACCCATCCTTCAGGGAACCCTGCGTCATATCCGGTTCTAAACTTGCGATAAGCATGGATGGAACTGGAGCCAGAAAGTGAGGATACACCATCTCAAGAAGGTGCTGCGTAAACTGAGGGAATTGAGCGTCCAGCTTGTATTGAACACGCGCAGTCAGGAATGCAAAGCCTTCCAGAAGACGTTCAACGTACGGGTCTGCACAGTCAAAACCGCTCAACCCAAGACGTCCGGCGACTTTGGGGTATGCCTCCGCAAATTCAGAGGCGCTTTCGCGAATATGCTGTAATTCTCTGTTGTAATACGGAAGCAGCCAAGGCTTCATGTCAAGAACCTCGCTGGCGCGGTTTAGCTATTTGCACCGCATGCACATCAAGGTCGAACTCAGTGCGCAGGTACAAGGCTTGTGGCAAAGGTTGGGACCACAACTGCCCTTCAATCTGGAAGTCCAGACGATTGGAGCGGCGTGGCTTATTAGGTTCAACGATAGAAACCAAAAGATTATCTGCGATAAGGCGAGGCTCGAAATGTACGATTGCCTCATGCAAGATGTCTTCAATCTCTTCAGCACTTTTGCTTGTCATCGCGCCTAGGTCTGGAATTCCAAAATTTAAGACGGAGGACTGGACTTCGGGATAGGGTGTCAAATCAATATCTGATGCCAGGCGGGTTGTGTTAAAAAGCCACTCCAAATCACGTTGAATGGAATACCGAAGATTAACCGAACTGGTGACACGGGCTTCGCGAGGCTCCACCTGCTGAAACGGGTTGTCATCTGTAAGACGATCCAACAAAGACGGGACCAACCGATCAGCAAGAGGGCGTTCAGCCATGGCCTCCCTCCGTTGAAGATGCGGCATCATCTGCGCCCGTTACGGGGCCGATGTCCTTATGAATATCCAGTTCAGTGTCAAAGTTGATCGCTCGCACCTCAAGCAGAGGGATCTCTGCGCTTTCATGCGCAAACATACGTTGCCCGATCGGTCTGTCTTCGTTCCAGGTGGTTAAACGGGAAAGCTTGAGGTTTGGGTCGTCTGAATGAACAGTCTCAACGTAACGTGTTGGAATGAAACCATTTGCAGGGCCACCATTGACCCAAAGAAGGTTCACAGGTGTCCAGCACATGTCCCGCAGATCACGAGGCTCTGGAATTCTGATGGATTTGATTGCGGAGTACGGAACCCAGTAATAGGCGTTGCTCATCATAAGCTCAAGAACGGGGCCAAGTCGCGGGTCGGCATCTGCCAGCCACTCGAACTTTTCACCATTGATGGTTCCGGAAATTGCGTCTGCTTCTTCAAAGGCTTTATCCCGAAGCTCAATTGCCGCTTGTTCGTTCTTCTCACTATCGAACTTGAGGGCTTGAACCAGGAAAGAAAGCCATTCTTTGGGTTCGCCAAAGAGCAGGGGCGTCTTGTCGCCTGAAAAGACTTCTTCGCGCAATTGCTCCATATCCAGCAAGCGGGAGTAAGTCTCCACCATAGGCACGGCACTTTCATCAAACTGCCGGATGATTGGAAGTTGCTTTTTGGCTTTGAGCCAGTCTCCATTGACGCAATAGAGCTGGAAAAGGAGGATGCGTTCTTTGACGTCCTCAGGCTTTTTTCGCACTTGCTCCTGAGTGATCTTGAGCGCTTCTTGTAAATTACCTGTGGCTAGATGTTCCTTCGCAGGCATACGGGATCACTCCAGACTATTGCGATGAGGAAGGTTTGCCGGGGAAACCCCGGCAAACAGATAAGGTAGGAAAATACTCGATTATTTGACGACGAGGTCGCGAGTATTCTTGATGCGGCTCCACTTTTCGGTAAGTGTCTTGCCCATCGCACCAGTGGTATCCATCATGGTGTAATCAATCTGAACAGCACCGTATTCCATCTGGATGGATTCTTTACACTCTTCGTCGTTACCTTCCCAACTGATTTCCTTGATGGCAACCAGCTTCATTGTGAAGGTAAGGAAGATCACACCAGCCTTACCGGATGCACCACCTGAACGGCGAAGCAAAAGTGTCACGGTCTCGTAAATACCACCGTTACAACAAGCAAGGAAAAGGCCTGGCGAACCGCGGTCACTTTTCTTTTCAATTTGGAATTCTTTAAACTTCACGCGACCAGCGCCAGAACCGCCACGCATGGAACCGATGTCCATAGTGTTTTCAGCACCCATGCTGAAAGTGGCGATTTCGAAGGCCTTTTTTTTGGCCATTTCGTCATCTTGTGTTTCGCCTTCAATGGCGATAGCACCGGCACCGGGCCCCTCGAAGATTACATATGCATCAATTGACATGACGCTTGCTCCACTTTTTGTTGCTTACGTTGTTGTGGCACTAAACGGCTTGCCGCATGAGGCGTAGTGCCGATTAACAGCGTTTTGGATGGGTTGATAAAAAACGCTGCCGTCTTCCGCGTCAGCCTGAGGTTTATCCTCCCTTGGCTGACGGAAGCTTTGAAACCAGTCGCAAGGAAACCGTCAGACCTTCCAACTGGTAATGAGGACGCAGGAAGAACTTCGCGCTGTAGTAGCCTGGGTTTGAATCGTCGGCTTCGACGACCACTTCGGCTGACGCCAAAGGCTTTTCCGCCTTTGTCTGCTCACTGGAGCCTGCAGGATCGCCATCTACGTAACGCATGATCCAATCTTGCAGCCAGTTCTGAAGATCCTGACGTTCTTTGAACGAGCCAATCTTGTCTCGAACAATACATTTTAGATAGTGAGCGAACCGACAACTTGCAAATAAGTAAGGTAACCTAGCTGCAAGGTTTGCATTTGCTGTTGCATCAGGGTCCGTATACTCTGCTGGTTTCTGCAAAGACTGTGCACCAATGAACGCGGCTAAGTCTGAATTCTTTCGGTGTAACAATGGCATCATGCCATTCTTTGCAAGTTCAGCTTCACGGCGGTCAGTGATAGCAATCTCAGTTGGACACTTCATGTCCACGCCGCCGTCATCCGTTGGGAACGTATGTGAGGGTAGACCTTCAACAGCGCCACCAGATTCAACACCTCGGATGCGGGAGCACCAGCCGTACATCTTGAATGAACGGGTGATATTGGTTGCCATTGCAAAAGCAGAATTGGACCAGACGTACTTTGAGGAGGAGGCACCTGATGTGTCCTCTTCAAAATCAAACTCATCCACTGGCTCAGTAAGCGGGCCATAAGGCAGCCGGGCCAGAAAACGCGGCATTGCAAGGCCGATATAACGGGAATCTTCAGATTCTCGTAGTGATCGCCATGCGGCATATTCTGGTGTCTGAAAGATTTTGGTGAGATCGCGGGGGTTTGAGAGTTCTTGCCAAGATTCCATTTGGAAGAGGCTAGGGCTTGCACCTGCAATGAACGGAGCATGAGCCGCCGCGGCGATCTCTGCCATTTCGTTCAAAAGTGCCACGTCTGGTGGCGTATGGTCGAAGTAGTAATCACCAATCAGCACACCATAAGGCTCACCACCGAACTGGCCGTATTCTTCTTCGTAGATTTTCTTGAAGACCGGGCTCTGATCCCAAGCCGTACCCTTGTATTTTTTCAGGGTCTTACTCAGTTCTTTTTTGGAGATATTCATCACCCGGATCTTCAGCATTTCGTCAGTCTCAGTATTATTGACGAGATAATGAAGTCCGCGCCAGGTACCTTCCAGGCTCTGGAAATCTTCGTGGTGAAGGATCGTTTGAATTTGCTCGGAAAGTTTGCGGTCAAGTTCGGCAACAATTGACTCGATTGACTTCAGCGTATCGTCTGAAATCAGCGTCGTGTTTGCCAAAGCCTGCTCAGCCAGTGTTGCCACTGCACCTTCCACGGCTTCTTTTGCGCTGTCTGACTTGGGTTTGAATTCTTGAGTGAGGAGAGATTCAAAGTTATTGGGATCAATAGCTTCAACCTGTGCCTCTTCGGCTTCGACTTCCGGTTGTTTTTCAGCTTCAGCCATTATTTTCGTCCTTCTCTTCAGCAGCAGCATCACCTTCCTTCGGTGTGGCAGCTAGTGTTTGCAAAAGGGCAGGATCATTCAAAACCTTACCGATCAACTCCTCGGCACCGGACTTGCCGTCCATATAGGTCATCAGGTTTGCAAGTTGAGTACGGGCTTCCAACAAGGTACGCAAAGCGTCAACTTTGCGGGCAACGGCTGCCGGAGAAAAGTCGTCCATACTCTCGAAGGTCAAATCAACACTGAGATTGCCTTCGCCTGTGAGGGTGTTGGGAACCCGGAATGCCACACGTGGCTTCATCGACTTCATGCGTTCATCGAAGTTGTCGACGTCGATCTCAAGGGCTTTTCGATCCCCTACAGGAGGAAGTGGATCTTCGGGCTTGCCAGAAAGATCAGCCATCACGCCAGCCACGAAAGGCAGCTGGATGGTCTTCTCTGCACCGTACAATTCAACATCGTACTCAATTTGCACTCGAGGGGCTCTGTTCCTCGCTATAAATTTCTGACTACTTTGTTTTGCCATGTGATCGGGTTCCCGGTACTTTTGTTCTTATTCAGACCTGGGTTATTCGATTGAACCAGAATGCTCGTCATCGTCGTCGGGGCGTACCCCTCTGATATTCAAAACTTGTGCTTCCCCATCTGGAGCGAGGTCCTTGATGATGGAATAAAAGTCGAGATCAACAAGACGTCGGGCCCGACCCAGTAGAAGTGGAACCGGACTTGAAGGTTCGCTACGCTTGTAATACGCACAAACTTCATCAAGAGCCCTTAACACGTCAGTTCGGTTTATAACTGTTCCGGTAAAACTTGCGCTTTTCTTGCCTGTTCGGGCTTTAACTGGTCCATCTTCCTCAGAGTCAGGTTCTCCATCTTCCTCCTCCTCTTCCTCTTCGATTTCCAGTGCTGGAGCCAATAAAAACTGCGCTTGACGCAACTCTCGCAGCAGGTCGTCAAGGATCAGGCCACCGTGCTGCGCGAAAAAATCCCGGATATGCTCGGATGTTTTGATCGCGGTTTCGATTGCATTAACAACCTCTGCAATGTTTTCGCGATCAGTCTCTCTGAGAGCTGCGTCATAAGAGGCAATGTCCGGCCTATCACGACCATCAGGCAGTTCAGTCTCCCCACGAGCAATAGCGATCTCGTTGAGAGACCATGCTCCGAAGATACGAGACTGAACTAAAGCGGCATTTCTGATCAAAGCAAGCGTTGTGCGTCTGTCGTTGAGAGCGGAAAGGACATTCGCACGCATGATCGGGTCATGCCCCTCTGCAGGATCAAGTTCTGGATGCAGCGTATCCCAGAAGGAATCCAGCATTTGTGCAATGAAATCCATGCCTTTGGCGAAGCCTGGATATCCTTCAATTGCAATTAGAGATTGTGCGTGAATGATGGCAACGCGAAGATCGTAGGTCCGTGTAAGCAGTTGGGTGGAGAGGCGTAGCGCCTCCTTCCAGTCAGGCTCTTCCCCTTTGATAATGGCTTCCCCGATCTGGTGATCTTGGGTGCCACTGGCAGCAGTCTCCATCGTCAGGAAGTCAGGATCGTATTCAAGATCCGGCCCGCAAGGTGCATTCTCCTCAATAGGTTGAAGGGAAGCCGTTGGATCCATTCGAAATCTATCCCGCTCTGCTACTGCTTATTGGGACTGGAAGTCCGATCACTACCAAGTATTTGCGCATAGGATTGGTAGAGGTTGCCAAATGAGTGGGGCGACCACTCGAGATGGGCCTATAATATTCCGCAAGATCATTTCATTGTGTGTACAGTATAAGAGGAACTGGTAATATCGTTATTAACTCGTTGACTTGATGGGGAAAAATATCTCTGCAACCAGAACACTCTGACGGATATGAGGATATTGTGTTGGAACCTGCAAAGAACACATCAACAAGCACTGTCAGGTTTTACAAGTGCCCGTCGACAAATCGCATGTTGGCAGAGAAGACGCTCGTCTCACCATCTGCTCCGCAGCAACTTTTTTTTAGAGAAGCAAAAGCCCTGCAGCGGTTGTCAGGCACCATTGCGCCAAAGTTTGTAGAGCTGAAAGCCGAAGACGGAAACATCAAGTTGATTATGGAGTTGGTGGAAGGCCAAACACTTGCCGATAAGATGAGTAAGGCGTTGTTGTCCTCAAAAGAATCCATCCAACTTTGCAAGCAATTGGTTCTGACGATCAATCATCTCCATAACGCTGGGATTGCTCACTTAGATCTCGCCCCTAACAATATCATGCTAAGCAACCAGGGAGAGCACGGCTTAGTCACTCTGGATTTTGCCTATTGTGCGTTTACTGATGAGCTGCCGTTTATAAGACCCCGTAGCAGTTTTGCTGGTCATTTGAACTATGCCGCACCAGAACAGCTCGGATTAGGCACCGATCAAATCTCCGAGAAAACAGACCTGTATGCACTAGGTTTGATAATACGCGAGATGTTTGGATATCGGGACCATATCAAGGACACATATGAAGCTGCCATTGCGTTTCGGCAGAGCAACCCGGATCTCAGAAAGTTACCGTCAGACTGGCGGCAAATGGTTACTCAACTGCTGAAATTTGTGCCGGATGAGCGCGTCAGAATATGAACGCACAGCGACTACAGCACTTAGATGTTGGCTTGATGTTAAGAGCTGAGGAAAGGGCATAGGCGAGCCCAATGGCAGCCTCCGTTCGGGCAAACAAACCTACATTGAGACGGGCAGACGCCCGAAGAGATGCTCGCGCGGATGCCTTCATGGTAATACGATTTGCATTGCGAAGCCAGTCAGCCTGCGCAATGTTCAGGTCAAGACCACTCAGATCCATCTTAGCTGTAGGCGATTTCAAGTTCAGTTTGGGGAGCAATCTGGAAAAGAGGCTCAGCTTTGCTGTGATGCGAGCCCAGGCCTTCGGATTTCCAGAGAATAAATTTTCATCAAATGCCCTTTGCAAGAGGTCAATAACGTTAAGGGCTGACAAGACCTTGAAAGCTGTCCTCAGGTTTAACTTAAAGCCCACATTCCAGCGGCCAAAGTTAGTCAGCATTTGTGCTAGAGCTTTTATGTCCGGCGGGGATTGCATGTTCAGGTTTTGCTTTAATCCCAGATCTACCAAGCCTATCAGTGGCAGAGTGGGTTTTATTTTTGGTAAGAGAATATCAAGTTTGTCCAATTTGAACTTAGGAGATTTAAGTTTTGGAGCTTCCATTTTAAGTGAGTTAAGTTCCATTTTAAGTGAGTTAAGATTGAAGGGATTAACACCTAAGGACTTGAGGAGCATGATAAGCTGAGCGACCAAACCTAGTTTTGATAGGGCGTGCCCTGGTATCTCAGCTAGATTTAATGCAAGAGGTAATGCATATTTTTCAGAGGTTTGAGCAAGCTTCTTAAGCTTAATCTCTGCTGCGGATAAGCTTGCTGATTCTGTCAGGGCAAGCGTCTGGTTCGCCGCCGCCGCCAGTCGCTGGTTGAGACTTGAAGTCAATGCCAGAAACTGGGCAAGGCTGAGGAAATGGAAGGGCCGTAACCGATGAAGCAAGTGAGGTGCCGGTAGACTGAAAGAGGGGCCGCCAAGGCGGGGCCAACGTGCTCCTTCGCTTGCTTTTAATACCAGCGGGGGCAGTAGATGGAAATTTGTCTTCTTGGGAATGATGTCTGGGCAAAAACAGAAGCAAGGCAATGCGGGGTGCTCCTTCAGCTTGTTCCCGTAAACAAAGGTCGCCCCATGCTACAAAGACTGCAGCATGGGGCGTTTAGATCAGATAGAAATCTTCTGTTCGATATCTTTCAGCGCAGCTTCAATCGGTTTCTTGATTGAAACTGTTACACCGAGTGGGTTTTTCTCGAGCAGGTCGATCAGTCTATCTGAGGCCATATGCTTGTTGAGCGTTGTGATACTTGCAGAGAGCTTTTTCGTAACAGCAACTTTCTGCTTTGGATCAGCTGCGCCCCAGTCTTTCAGATCACTGAGCACTGCATCCAGATTTCCTTGCAGGACACTGGCTGCACCAGTCAATGCCTGAGAGGGGCCCTTAGCCTGAATGAGCCGCATACGTGGGTCCGTATGTGCTTTCAGCTTGGCAAGGAGACTACCAATGTCTGTTTCAACATTTGCACGCTGAACCTGAAACTCTTTGATCGCGGCGAAGACCTCTTTCTGGTCAACTTTTTCTGGTGTTGGAGCCTGCGCCAACAGAGCAAGCATCGCTTTCACACCTGATTGCGTGCCGGGATCGTCCAGCGCATTGACGGAGGCTTCAACCGCTGCAAGTTGCTGCCTTAGCTTGCCATCATATTCCTCATCCTTGCCAAGCGCTTTCTCAACTTTACGGGTGAGTGCGGCCAGGATCGATGTCAGCTTGTCACGCAGTATTTCTTCTTGTGCTGCGTCTTCCGCGGCAGCTGCTGCGGCATCTTCAGCAGATGTGTCCTCGTCGTCTTCAGTGTCTTCCAGATTTTCGCCACTGGCAGCCAGCTCTTCATCAGTAAAGGCTTCATCACTACCGGTGTCTGAAACTTCATCAGTTTCATGAGAAAACGTATCCAGCATATGATCTGGAGTCTCTGCACCTTCTTCCTCTGCATGATCAGAATGAACGATGTTGCCGTCTTCATCCTTCACATGAATCTTGAAGTTCAGCTTTTGGCTGATAAGGAACTTACGCATCATCTTGATAAGCCCTTGGGTGGGTGGCTTACCAATACACTCGATGGTCATTTCCTTACTTTTGATGGTCACAACCCCACACATACTCTTGGGATTCTGGGTTTCCTTCTTCACCGCGACCAAAAGCATCTTTGGCTTTTTCCGCGGGTGAATTATCAAAGCGTCGTCTTCCTTTGGATTCTTGTTTGGCGAATACGCAAAGTTGACTTCTTGCTTACGTGCCTTCTGAATGCCTGCTTTTAGCTGTTGTAGTTCTTTGGGGTCCATTGGGTAACCTCGACGTTTGATCTTCCGACTACTTACTAAACTTCCTTTTATGTACTTTACATAAAACAGGTCTCGACGGTTTTAAATAAAGAGTACTGTCTGGGCGCACGTCATCAGTGTTGAGCGTTTCAAAATCAAACATGGTACACAATCGCGCGATCACTTTAATTCCAAGGAAGGTGACGTAGCTTGCGCCCGTACACATTCTCGGGCCCAAACCAAAGGGGAAATAGCTCCCAAGTGTTGCTTTCGCTTCTCCGCGCGAAAATCGATCAGGATCGAACATATCTGGATTTTCCCAGAATGAACGGTGGCGATGAACAACCCATGGACTGATGATTACCATGGATTCTTTAGGGATTAGAGTGTCCCCAAGTGTCGTGTCTTCTCGGGCAACGCGGGAAAGATAAAGCACGGGTGGATAAAGACGCAGGACCTCTTTAAAGACGTCACGTGTAAAACGCAGACGGGGCAGGTGCTCATAAGAGATACGGCCACAAGCTGTCACCAGCTGCACTTCTGTTCGAATGCGCTCAACTATCTCTGGGCATTGCGCAAGAATATAGACAGACCAGCACAGCGCTGCAGATGTTGTTTCGTGGCTGGAGAGGAAAATGCTCGCGACCTGGTCAACAAGTTGTGATTTCGTAAAACGCTTGCCAGTCGATGGAACACGGGCATCCTGAAACACTTGAAAGAAGTTTTGAGAGTTCGGAGGCTTGTTATGCATGTGCTCGTCAATGATCTGCGAAATGACAGCACGCACGTCTTCTGCGGTCTTCAAGGCAGCTTCCGTAAACACCGGCTGTGATCGACCGGTAAAGCGCTTCAGATCCAACGCTGTCCCGGCAACTTCCTCCTCATATTTCATAATGGAGTCGAAGCATTGGTGCTCCAGCTGGATCTCAATGGGCTTTGAGAACACACAGCGGAAATTAACATCGGCAACCAGAAAGTTGATCTCTTCAGCCAGTTTGACGGTTTGACCAGTCTCAGCGTGTTGCTGAAAACGCTCAACAAAGGAGCTGAGTGCTTCTTGCAGATAGCCAAACGAGATGCGGACACTGGTGTTGGAGAAAATAGGCGCAACCATTTCATGTTGGTCTTGCCAGTCAACACCTTCTGCAGAAACCAGACCATTATGCAGGATCGGCTTCAATAGCTCTGCAATTCCGCCACCTTTTGGGAAAATCGCTTGTTGCTCTTCCAGGACTCTGGACAGCAACTTGGGCTCATTTACGAGGAATTTACGCGGGTCATCATCGTCAAACTGAAAAATCGCGCACTCGTACAGCTCCTTTGGGATGACACCAAGAGGGTCAGAGCTCAAATAATTACTGAAGTTTCTCCAGCCTTCTGCGGCTTCTCCCGGATAGGGTGCTGGCGGACGATATAATGAAATCTTGTTTTCCATTATCTACATTCATGTTGCGGCGGAAATTGGAATACTTCCGCACATTTCCCAACATCATCAGCGCAAGCCGATAGGAGAAGTAGGTGAGAACCCATGCGCAATAGTGCTTTGCGGGAATATAGAACAGCCCTCTTAGAGATTTGCTTTCGGGACGCCGCAAATTTTGTTTGATTGCTAATCAAGAGAAAACACTCTGAGTAACCAATGGTTTTGGTCTCATCAGACACAGCGGTAAAAGTAAGCGCCATAGGGCTTTAGGCCTGATGTGATGACAATAGAAAGCAAGGCAAAGCCACCCAAAGATGGCTGCAGAAAACGTCTTCTAACCTTACTTGAATCTAAAAGAGATCCCCTAAGGGAAGGTGTTGGCGTGTTATGACTTGGAAAAAGACGAGTTTGGAACGCCCGTACTGTTGCGCAGGATCAAGCGGCACCCAAGCTCCACGCGGCGCGCGCTGCGCTCGCCATCAGGCAGGGTTAAAGCTTCTTCCAGCAGATTCAGCGCGACGTGACCGATCTCTTCCATGGGAACGTGGATGGTAGAGAGGGAAGGGCTGGACAGTTCGCCAAACAATGCATTGTCAAAGCCCATTATTGAAACATCGTTGGGGACGGAGTAGCCGTGGGTCTGTAGGGCTTTCATCGCACCAAGCGCAACGTTGTCTGCTGAGCAAAAGAACGCGGAGTACGGAGAGGGACCATTGTGTTCGCTCAGCCATTTGCTGAAGTTGGTCTCCACCACATCCTGTTGATAGTCGCCAACATCGATAATGTCGGAGACAGGAACGTCGAGCCCTGCTTGTCGGAAGGCATCCAGAAACCCTTCAGTCCGTTGTTTCGCAACCCGCCGATTGCCCCAGGTGAGCAGCGCAATCCTTTTATGGCCCAGTTCCAGCAGGTGATCAGTCGCCAGCTTTGCCCCAAAACGGTTGCTGGGGGCAACAGTATCCACTCTCATCGACTGATCCTGCCCACTCAAGATAACGGAGGCAGACGGCAGCTTGTAGAGCATATCGATGAGACATTGCCTGTCATCCTGCATGACCGCGATGCCTTGGGGGCGGTGTTTTGCAACGGCCTCTACAATATTGTCCGGATTGATTTCATTTTCTTCCTCGATCTGAGGAATGAGGCGAATACCACGGCTTTGGCATTCTTTCCTGAAAGCGTTCAGCATGGTCCAGGCCACGAAGTTGCGGTCAGACTTAGGGAAGGCTTTCTTGGTGCCAACCAGTAGCACTGTAGAGAGCAGGGAGATAGAGGCTTTGCGTCTCCGCTTGGCGAGGTAACCGGTCTCACGCGCGATGCCTAACACACGTTCCTGCACTTCACTGCCGATGGGAGCGGAAGCGTTCAAAACGTGGGAAACAGTGCTGATTGAGACGTTCGCAAGCTTTGCGATCTGCTTGATACCCGTTGCCACGCGACTTCCACCATTCATCAATAGGACAGGCAATTATTGAATGAAAATCTTTTCATGCGCAACGCCTACGTGCGCACCGCTGTGTATCACTGAGAGGAACTGATTGATGAATACTACTTATCCAATACGCATTTGATACTCAGACAACTTCGCAGTCGCATTCGTGATTATGATCTAAGGTGATGAATAAATTTCAGAAAATCTGCATTGCTCAACTTTTGGTGGCAAATGAGCCAGATTGAGTGATGACCTTCAAGTAAGTTGAAGAACCAATCATGAAAAAGTTTTCATAAAGGCGCCTTGTTGTCAAACGGGGCTCCTGTCATCTTTGCCAGGTAACCGATTGTCAACAAGGTCATATTCGGGCTGCCAGGTGCAGTGGGGTGGGCTTGTTGCATTAATAGAAGTAATGCGTTTTGGCGGGGAGGATCTGGCAAAACGTGTTGGGGGAGAATTTGATGAAGAGCGTTACACTCACGTCGATTGCTGCTTTGACGCTGCCGTTTCTGGCCGCCAATGGCTGGGCCTATAACGAGGCGCCCATGCTCAAGCAGTTGGTTGAAGCCGGTCAATTGCCACCGGTTGAAGAGCGTCTGCCGAAAAATCCACGCGTTATTCCTGTCTACGACAGCATCGGCACCTATGGTGGTGTCCTGAAACGTGCGTTCAAAGGCCCGAGCGACCGTTGGGGACCAACCAAGCTCATGGAAGAGCGTGTGGTTGAAACCTACATGGATGGAGACAAGAACCTGTCTCTGGTTCCAGGCTGGATCGGCGAATACTTTGCAAGTGAGGACGCTCGTGAGTTCACCTTCACAATCCGCGAAGGTCTGCGCTGGTCTGACGGCGCTCCCGTCACCACCCGCGATGTGCGGTTCTGGTATGAAGACGTCTTCCTCAACGAAGATCTGATGCCCTCCATCAAGGCGCTGTACACCTCCAACGGCGTGCCAATGAAGCTGTCTTTTTCTGATGATCACACCTTCACTGTTTCCTTTGAAAAGCCATACCCGCTATTCCTGACCGTTCTGGCCAAGGAAAGCACGGGCCGTCCGGGTCTGGATCGCCCTGGCTTCATCGAGCCCTTCCACTACCTCAAAGACTATCACCCAGCCTACGCTGATCCTGCCAAGCTGGAGGCAGCCATTGCCAAGTATGGCGCCAAGAAATGGACAGATCTCTGGGATTCCAAAGGCCAAATTCAGGCGTGGTGGTTCAACCCGAATATGCCAGTTCTCACCGCATGGCGCGTGAAAACACCGCCGCCATCCGACACCGTGGTGATGGAGCGAAATCCTTATTACTACGGCGTAGATGCAGCAGGAAACCAGCTTCCTTACATCGACCAGATTGAGCACCGCCTGTTCCAGGATCCGCAAGCCATCAACTTCATGGCGATTCAGGGCGAGATTGACCTCCAAAACCGCCACATCAATGTGGCTGACTTCACATTGCTGAAGGAAAATGAGGCCAAGGGCGACTACACCATTGAAAAATGGACCAAGGCGCTGACATGGTCGATCATTCCGAACCTCAATTCCAAAGATGAAGTCAAGCAGGCTCTGTTCGAAGACATTCGCTTCCGCGAAGCATTAAACATCTCAGTTGACCGCGAAACGATCAACGAACTGGCGTTCTCCGGTTTAGGTGAGGCGCGTCAGGCTTCGCCGATTTTCGGTTCTCCCTTCTACGATGAGGAAGCTGAAGCGCGTTGGACAGAGTATGATCCGGACAAAGCCGCAGAGCTTCTGGATGCGATCGGCCTGACTGAGCAAGACGGGGATGGCTATCGTCTGATGTCTGATGGTCGTCGTCTCAGCCTCGTGTTGGAAACTCGCTGGGACATCCAGGGCGAACTGCTCGAAGTGGTCCGTACCTACTGGCAGGATGTTGGTATTGAAGTGTTGGTGCGTATCATCGACCGCACGCTCTACCAGCAGCACGTTGATACGGCGGACTTCGATATGGTCCTCGACACGTTTGATCGTTCCTCCGTCATTACAGCTGACCCGCTTCGGTTCCTTGGTCGCTATGGCTTTGCACAGAGCTACTTCAACTGGTGGAGCACCAACGGTAAGGCCGGTGAAGAGCCGCCGAAAGATCATCCGATCAGAGAAGTCTGGAAAGCATGGGAAAGCGCCCAAACTGCACATAGTCTTGAAGAAGCAAATACCTATGCGCAGCAGATGGTGACCTTGCACAAACAATACGGTTGGCATGTGGGGCTCGTTGGTGAAACGCCTGCAATCTACGTGCGCAAAAACAGCCTGAAAAACTTCCCTGCGGGGTTCGTCCACGACGACGCTTTACGCGGCGTTGGCCTCGCATATCCGCAGCAGCTCTATTTCTCCCAAGATTAACCTGCCTTGCGGTTGAACTGGTGGCGGCGATCCCGATGCCGCCGCCAGTTCACAACTTCAATGCGTCCTTACAAGTACAATAAAACGGAAAAGGGAAATGGCAGGTTATATTGCGCATCGCCTACTGTGGTCGATCCCGACATTGATCGTTATCACGATTGCCACATTCGTTATCATTCAGCTTCCACCGGGTGATTATGTAACAGCATACATTGCAGAACTGGTAGAAACTGGCGAAGTTATTGATGCGGAAACAGCTGCTCACATTCGACATGAGTTTGGTTTGGACCGTCCAATGTACGAGCAGTTCCTCACATGGATCGGCGGAATTCTGCTTCATGGTGACTTCGGGCTGTCTCTCGACTGGAAACTCCCGGTATCTGAGCTGATCTGGGATCGTATCGGTCTCACTCTGCTGATCTCCATGCTCTCATTGTTGATGACATGGGCGATCGCTATTCCAATCGGCGTATATTCCGCCACGCGTCAGTATTCATTCCTCGACCACCTGTTCACCGTTCTTGGCTTCCTCGGACGTGGTATTCCAGACTTCCTACTCGCTTTGGTGCTGATGTGGATGGGATTCCTCTACTTTAATTTCCACGTTGGTGGTCTATTCTCGCCAGCCTACGAAAATGCACCGTGGTCCTTTGCCAAATTCGGTGACCTTCTCTCCCACCTTTGGGTACCCGTTCTCGTACTCTCTACCGGTGGTGCAGCTGGCCTGTTGCGCATCATGCGCGCCAATATGCTGGAAGAGCTGGGCAAACCGTATGTTGAGACCGCCTATGCACAAGGCTTAAGCGAACGACAGGTCGTCTGGCGCTACCCGGTGCGGGTTGCTCTCAACCCGTTCATCTCCACCGTAGGTTGGGCATTGCCTGCACTCATTTCTGGCGATGTCATCACAGCAGTGGTGCTGAACCTCCCGACAACCGGCCCACTGCTTCTGCGCTCCTTGCAGAACCAGGACATGTATCTGGCTGGTGGCTTCATTCTCATACTGAGCGTCTTCACCATCATCGGCACGTTGCTTTCAGACATCCTGCTGGTGCTGTCCGATCCACGCATTCGTCATTCGTGAGGGCACTATGTCAGAGCAAACTTTAAGTGATAATGCTGTTGAACCTGCAGTCGAGGTGAAGGAGAACTCCCCCTACACCGCCAAGCCACTGACCCTGATGTGGTGGCGTTTCAAAAAACATAAACTAGCCCTTTGGTCTTTGGGCGTGATCATCCTGCTTTATCTGGTTGCCGCATTCGCGGGTTTTCTGGCGCCGTATGATCCGTTCAAACACAATAGACTTCATCCGTTCGTTCCGCCGCAGTCCATCCACCTGTTTAGTGAAGATGGAACATTTCAGGGTCCATTCGTTTATGGCCTGAAACGTCAGCGTGACCCAGAAACCGCGCGTCTGTCTTTTGAGGAAGATACCAGCAAGATCAATCGCATTCGGTTCTTTGTCGAAGGTGACAAATACAAGTTCTGGGGTCTCGTCCCAACCAAACTGCGCTTGTTCGGCGTCGAAGGTCGTCGCAACCGGATTTACATCCTGGGGACAGACAAACTAGGTCGTGACCTGTTCTCTCGTCTGGTCTACGGCGCTCGTGTCACACTCTCCGTTGGTCTCATCGGTGTGTTCTTCTCCTTCGTGATCGGCATTACACTCGGCAGTCTGGCAGGTCTCATCGGCGGAACAATTGATACCGTCATCCAGCGTATGGCCGAACTGGTTCGGTCCATTCCAACCATCCCGCTTTGGCTCGGATTAGCAGCTGCGTTACCTGTGAACTGGGATCCGATCCTCGTTTACTTGCTCATCACGGTCATTCTGGCATTGATCGGCTGGACCAACCTTGCCCGTGTGGTGCGCGGTCACTTCATGACCATCCGCAATCAGGATTTCGTGCTGGCAGCTCGTCTGTCTGGTGCCTCCAAAACCCGCATCGTGACCCGTCACATGCTGCCATCCATGACGTCCTATGTGATCGCAGCAATCTCATTGGCAATCCCGGAGATGATCCTCGGTGAGACAGCACTCAGCTTCCTTGGTTTGGGTCTGCGTCCTCCGGTCATCAGTTGGGGCGTGCTGCTACAGGATGCTCAGAATCTGCGCTCAATCGCTCTGGCACCGTGGCTCCTCATTCCTGGCGTGGCGATTGTTGTGACAATCCTTGCTTTCAACTTCCTCGGCGATGGCTTGCGTGACGCTGCCGATCCCTATCAGAAATAAGGAGAACGGATCATGCAGGATGAAACCATTCTCGAAATCAAAGATCTCAACATTTGCTTTGAGATGCGTGAGGGAACCGTCAATGCCGTTAATGGCGTCAACTTTTCCGTCAAACCAGGTGAAGTGCTTGGCATCGTAGGCGAAAGCGGCAGCGGAAAGTCCCTGAGCGCACGCTCCATCATGAACCTGTTGCCCCGCAACGCAACAGTCACCAATGGTTCTGTAAAGTTCCGCAAGAGCGATGGCGAAGTTGTCGATATCCTTGCTGAAAAGCGAGAAAGCCGGAAGATGCGTGAACTGCGCGGTGGTCACGTAGGTATGATTTTTCAGGAGCCTATGACAGCTCTCAGCCCGGTGCATTCCATCGGCAAACAGATCATGACCACGCTAAGCCTGCATACGGACCTTTCCAAAAAGGCGCAGGTGTAACGGGCAGCAGATCTGCTGGCTATGGTGCAAATGCCAAAGCCTATGGAAATGCTGAAAAAGTACCCACATCAGCTCTCTGGCGGCATGCGTCAGCGTGCCATGATCGCCATGGCACTCTCCTGTAACCCAAGCCTGTTGCTGGCTGATGAGCCCACAACCGCGTTGGATGTGACCACAGAAGCGCAGATCCTCGACCTCATCATGTCCTTGCAGGACGAGTTGAACATGGCGGTGATCTTCATCACCCATAACTTCGGTGTGGTGGCAGAAATCGCAGATCGTGTCTCGGTTATGTATCTGGGCAATGCGGTAGAAACGGCAGCCGTAGATGACATTTTCTACAATCCTAAGCACCCGTACACCCGTGCATTGCTGCAATCCATCCCGCGTTTGGATGGGCAAAAACGTCGCCGTCTGCAAACAATCGAAGGCATGGTGCCTGATCCGTTCAACCTGCCAACAGGCTGCGTGTTCCACACGCGCTGCGCTGAAAAGATGGCAGGCAAATGCACCAGCCAGATCCCTGAGCTGACGTATTTTGAAAACGATCAGATGGCGCGTTGCCATCTCCATCAGGCATAAGGGCGAACTCCCATGACAAACATTCATGTACCTGATGATGCGCTGATCAGCGTTGAAAAACTGCAGATGCACTTCCCGATTAAAAAGGGCTTTCTGGGCAGAGAACAGGGTGCAGTCAAAGCCGTAGATGACGTGTCTTTTTACATCAAAAAAGGCGAAACTCTGGGCATTGTGGGTGAGAGTGGCTCTGGCAAATCCACCACCGCACGTGCTTTGCTGCGAGCTTATGAACCGACCGGCGGGAAAATTCGCTTCAAAGACCCAGATGGTGTCTGGCATGACCTGACGCACAAGTCCGAAGCTGAAATGCGCAAGTTGC
>NZ_LCWX01000237.1:216862-217373 GCF_001431305.1 Pseudovibrio sp. POLY-S9 | reverse complement strand
GCCAGCACATGCAGATGATCTTTCAGGATCCTTATGCATCACTCAACCCACGTATGACGCTGCTGCAACTGGTCAGCGAACCGCTCGTCAACATCGGCGTCACCAACAAGAGCGAACTGGAAGACCGCGTTGCGGATCTGTTGAGCAAAGTGGGCCTGCGCCCTGAGAATATGAGCCGCTATCCGCACGCATTCAGTGGTGGTCAGCGCCAACGCATCGGCATTGCTCGCGCATTGGCATTGAACCCGACCTTCATCGCAGCTGATGAATCCGTATCAGCACTGGATGTGTCCATCGCCGCGCAGACCATCAACCTGCTGCAGGACCTGCAAGAGCAGATGGGGCTGACCTATCTCTTTATCACCCATGACCTGAGTATGGTGGAACACATCAGTGATCGCATTGGCGTGATGTATGCAGGCCGACTCGTGGAAGTGGCAGACACAGCCAGCTTCTTTGAACAGCCGCTGCATCCATACTCAGAAGCACTGCTGGCCGCAATCCCGATCCC
>NZ_LCWX01000237.1:207775-216765 GCF_001431305.1 Pseudovibrio sp. POLY-S9 | reverse complement strand
GGATCCAAAACGCGCGCGAGCCAAGAAGCGCGGTCTTGTCAAAGGAGAGGTAGCCGATCCGGCGAACCTGCCAGTGGGCTGTGCGTTTGCCAGCCGGTGTCCGCATGCATCTGAGCTTTGCCACATGTCCAATCCGGAATTGACTGAAACAGCAGGTGGTCGGTTCGTCCGCTGCCACCACTCTGCTGGCCTGAAGCTACAAGGGGCCAACTATGACCAATAAAAACGGAAGCCTCATTGCCTTGAGGCAGGGCCTTCAGGAAACCGACGAACTCAACCTTGCGCGTAAATTTGCACCAGTGCTGCGACTGGACAGATCAGAACCATGGCGCCCGACCGCTATTGGGTTCACGGTTTTTTTGGAGGCAGGAAAGTCTCCAAGTAGCAAGTTTGAGATTGCGCCTAAAGCTGACCGCGTCATCGAATACGCGATCTTCTGGGACTATGACATTCAGCATCTTTACGACCTGGAACACATCTGGATTCATCTCGATGCAGACGATCAGGTTGTCGCCGTTGAAGCATCTCAGCACGGCAAGCGCGTTGAAATGAAGAATGGTGACGCGCTGCCAATTGAAAATGGCCGCGTCACGCTTTGGGCGGAACCTGGCAAACACGCCCACTTTGCATCCCGTGATGCCATGAAGGAACGCGAAGCTCACGCCCGTTACGAGTGCTCGTTGGGGGCGGGGTTACATGGTGTTCACATGGGGAATCCATTCTCGCAAGAGTTTGGTGAGGTCACTCCATATGAACACCGCCTCGCACGCCTGCAAATGCAGCGCTTGGTGCTTGAGCCATCCTACGGTGAAACACTGCGCTGGGATTGTGCTGAAGGCGACTTGGTGCCGTGGGCTCGCGCGAAAAGCTGGATCCCTGAGCGTGTGAAGTACCTCATCAATGATCTGCGCGAAACCCTTCCGCATCTCAAAGCCATCTTTCTGGATTGTGGTGACACGCTCATCGATGAAGGCACTGAAATCAAAAAGGAAGGCAGTGATGTTGCCTACGGTGCTGAGCTCCTGCCACATGCCCGAGAAGCGCTGAACACGCTGGCTGCCCGCGGCTACCGCCTTGCTCTCGTGGCTGACGGCCCACGCGCAACCTTTGAGAACATTCTGGGGCAGCACGACCTGTGGGGCCATTTCGAAAGCCACACCATTTCAGGTGATGTGGGTGTTCTGAAGCCAGATTACAGAATGTTTGAGTGCGCCATGTCTTCACTCGGCCTGAGCGAAGCAGATGCAGGCAGTATCGTCATGGTTGGCAACAACCTCGAACGTGACATCAAAGGTGCGAACGAAGCAGGTCACAAGAGCATCTTCCATAAGTGGACGCAGCGCAGAAATGTGGTCCCGCAAGACGCTAGTGAAGAGCCTACTCGGATCATCGCTTCGCTTCACGAGCTGGTCAGCTGTATCGAGCAGATCGAGCTTTCGCTTACCTGAAGTCCTATAAAAGATACCCCATTTACAAGGAGTGGTTTTGTGCCAAAAACACAATTCCCTTGGCAGATCAAAAAGGGTGAGCCCTTAAGCTATTGGGAAGTCTCTGGGCTGACGGAGACACCCTTTGCTGGCGAGGCAGATACTCTGCCCGACAAAGTGAACTACACCTACATCAACGGTTTCACCGATGTCGGCGACCTCCCATGCCGCATTACCTTCTGGAATGACATGAAGGGCAGGGACGTTCCGTGTCCAAATAATGCCGAACTGACTGAGACACGCATCCAGCCGTCACAGTCCGTGTTGGACTTCAGCGGCTTCTGGTTCTGTCCAACCCATCTGCAACGCGTTTTGCGCTGTGTGGTGAACGCACCAGCTACAGGGAACTATCAGTTCCGCGTCCGAACAGCCGGTGGTGTTCGCATCTGGGTGAACGGTGAGCCCGGTTTTGCATTCGAGCCTCTGGTCCGGAATAAACCGCAGGAAAGCCTTGAAACGCTTACTTTGTCTGAAGGTGCCAATGAAATCGTCGTACATCTGGAAGACATTGCCGAGCGCGATACCGTTTATTCTCTCGAGCTTCTCTATGAGGGCTCAGAGGAAACTGACGCTGATTTGCAAGTCGGCCTGAGCGCTACATACGATGCGGAGGCCCTGAAAACAGCTGAAGCGTTTATCTCCAGCGTCCAACCAGACAAGCTCTATTACTCTGAAGGAGATGTGGAACTGCAGTTTGAAGGCTCCTTGCCAGAAGACACTCAGATCCACGTTGAAACCCTGTCATTGCTGAAGCCAACGCTGACGGGCAGTAAGGGCACCTACACCTTGCCTAAAGGCGCAAATCGTCTGGTCGGTCCACGTGTCGATGATCTGGCTCCGGCCACCAACCTCGTGCGGGTCACCTTATTCACCCAAGGCCTTGGTGTTGCACGGGAAGTGGGCGTTGTCTGCCTGAAGGATCTAGAAAAGGGCACTGGCTCAACACTGGAAGAGCGCCGCAATGAGCTTTTAACATCCAGCGCTCAAACAGGCGAAAGCCATCTCTCCCATGCTTTGGCAAGGCTACATATGGGCATAGACTTGGAAACAGCTGAGAAGCTGCTTCTTGAAGCGCTGAGCAAGATTTCCCGCCGCGAAGATTGCGCCGACTTTGCGTTCCTACCGCTACTCTGGATTTGGAAAGATCATGCATGGACAAAGTTCTCAGAGCAAACCTGGCGCCGTGTCCGCTCTACAATTCTAGGCTTCCGCTACTGGTTCGATGAACCGGGCAACGATGCCATGTGGTTCTGGAGTGAAAACCACACGCTCTGCTTTCATGCCTCTCAGTACCTTGCTGGAACAATGTTCCCGGAAGATCTCTTCCTCTGCTCTGGCAGACAGGGACAGCAACAAAAGCAAGTGGGCTATGAGCGTTTATTGAAGTGGTTTGAAACCGTGGAACGGGACGGTCTGGCAGAGTGGAACTCCAATCCATACTACACGATCGACTTTATCGGCCTGACAGCACTGTATCATCTGGCACCGGATGCTGACATTCGTGATCGCTCCAAAGCGCTCATGGACTCCATCTTCCAGATGATGGCTCTGCACACTCAAACTGGTCTGCCTGCTGGCACCATGGGACGGTGCTACGACAAGGATATCTTCGCAGGCCCGGCAAGTGAACTGGCAACACTCTGCCACTTTGCATGGGGCAACGGCTTTGTGTCCTCCGGCAACTTCGCCTCAACGCTGATTGCGCTCAGCGACTACGCACCGCCAGAAGAAACCAACGCATATGCATCAGTTCCTGAAGGACGTGCACTGGAAACCAGCTACACGCAGGGTCATGAACATACAGGCAAACTGAAGCTTTACAAAACTGCGGACGCACAGCTTTCTACCGTCGTAGACCACAAAACCGGGCAACACGGCCACCAGCAGCATGTGCAGGATGTCATGCTCGCAGGCAATCCATACGCACGGTTCTGGATCAACCATCCAGGTGAAACCCAGGTTTGGGGCAGTGGTCGGCCTTCTTACTGGTCCGGCAACGGAACGCTCCCGCGTGCGGATCAAACGGGCCCAGTGGGCCTGATGATTTTCAATGCCGCCGAAAACGTGACTGACTTCACGCACCTCTATGCGCCTTTGCACATCTGCGATGAGCATGAGCTCACTGGCAACTGGCTCTTTGCGCGTGTCAAAGATGGTTTCACCGCCTTCTACACTGCAAATGGCATGGAGCCACTGCAAACCGGCTGCTTTGCAGGTGTTGAGTTCCGAAGTTCAGGGCGCCGCAATGCATGGGTGACCGTAACAGGTTCAGCTCAAACCGAAACCTTCGCAGAGTTCAAGGCACGTCTGCTCACCAGCAACATCAGTTGGAATGCAGAAACATTGTCCCTGAGCGCTGCGATCAAGGGGCAGGGCAACCTCTCGCTCAATTGGGAAGGCGAGTTGCGCGTCAACGGCAAGCAAAGTGTCTTCGAAAACCTCAGCCCGGTTCCACGCATCGGTCTGAAACGGCTTGATCAGTCCAGCTTAACTCAGGAGGAAGCTCATGTTTGAGACATCCAGGCTTGAAGACGCTCTGGCTCTGACAGCAGATGGCTTCCGCAGTCTGAAGGGCATCAACGATACCCCGTCAGAACTCGACAATGACGGCTCCATTCACTTTGATGAATGGGATTGGGAAGTCGGTGTGGGTCTCTACGGCTTTTACAAGCAGGCTTGCAAGACCGGCGATGAGCGCATGAAGCGCAACCTCGCCAACTGGTATGACATGCAGATCGCCCGCGGCCTGCCACCGCGCCAGATCAACTCCACAGCCCCCATGCTCTGCCTTGCTTTGTTGGCTCGTGAAACCAACAACCAGCGGTGGAAGCAGATCGTGACCGATTGGGCTGAGTGGTTGATCAACGATATGCCCAAAACCGTTGATGACGGCTTCCAGCATCTGGTCAAGGAGCGCGAGAATGACGGTCAGCTCTGGGATGATACGCTGTTCATGGCAGGTCTGTTCATGGGGGTGGCTGGCGATTGGCTGAACCGCCCGGATTGGGTGGAAGAAGCCTACTACCAGTTTCTTGTCCATGGTCGGTACCTGTCAGATCCGGTGAGCGGCCTCTGGTATCATGGCTGGACCTTCCTGGGGAACCACAACTACGCGCAAGCTTTCTGGGCCCGCGGCAATGCGTGGATCACCATCGCAGTGCCGGAACTGTTTGAGCTGGTCGGTGAACGCTATGGTCCGGCAGTTCGCCAGATTAAAGCGCTCTACCGCCGTCAGGTGGAAGCCTTGCTTCCTCTCCAGTTGGAAGATGGCATGTGGCCAACTCTGTTGGATCAGCCAGACTCTCCACCAGAAACTTCCGCCACCGCAGGCTTTGCTTACGGTCTGCTGCGGGGCGTGAGAACAGGCATCCTGCCGGAAACCTACTTGCAACCCGCACTCAAGGCCGCGGCTGCGGTTCTGCAGCGGATTGATGCAGCTGGGATCGTGCAGGAAGTCTCTGATGGCACGGCCATGGGGCATGATTTTGAGTTCTATCGGAACATTCCGAACACTCCCACACCATACGGGCAGGCACTGGCAAGCCTTCTTTTGATTGAACTTCTTGCCGCTGAGGAATTATTGCAAGATGTCGCTTAATACACACCATGTCACTGTCTCAGACGGCGAAAAAGACATAACGCAGGCCGTCCAGCAAGCAATTGATGCAGTTCACGCAGCCGGTGGTGGTCAGGTCGTGCTGCCAAGAGGGCAGTGGGTCTCAAAGGCGCTGAAACTCAAGTCTTTTGTTGACCTGCACCTGCCAAACGGCTGTGAGGTTTCCTGCTCCACCAACTATGCAGACTATGAAGCAGGCAAAGTCTCTGTCATCGCAGAGGACTCCGATCGCGCCTTCATCACAGCGCGCGATCAGCAAGGCATCTCCATTTCCGGCAGCGGTACCATTCATGGCCACAGTGCAAAATGGTGTGGTCGTGAAGGTCTCTTTGAAGGGACGTTCTGGCCCAAGATGCTACGCCCGCGTATCGTCGTCTTCGAAAACTGCAAAGACGTCAGTCTGACTGGCATTTCCATTGTCGAAGCACCCATGTGGACCATCCACCTGATCGCCTGTCATCAGGTAAAGGCAGAAGGTCTACGCATTCTCAATGATATGCGTATGCCAAACACCGATGGCATCAACTTCGACAGTTGCACCGATGCGACCATCTTCAACTGCGTGATCCGCGCAGCCGATGATGCGGTTTGCGTAAAAACCTGCCGCAAAGAAGATGAAAGCCTCAACGGTCCGGCAGAACGGATCATCGTCAGCAACTCCATCCTCTCCTCAAAGTCTTGCGCGCTAAAGATCGGCACGGAAACCTATCAGGATGTGCGGGATGTGCTGTTCACTACGTGCACAATCACCGAATCCAACCGTGCCTTTGGCATCTTCTCCCGCGATGGCGGAGATATCGAGCGCATCCGCTTCTCCAACTGCACAGTGCAATGCGAGCAAACGCCAGACGGGTTCTGGGGCAGCGGCGAGGCGATCACCATCAATGCCCTGCCGCGTATTGCTGGAGATGTGCCGGGTTATGTGCGCGATGTGTCTGCAGATGGCATCACGGGTCGCGCTCAAGGGGCGATTAACATTGTTGGTCACGAAACCCAGAAGATCGAGAGTGTTTCGCTTAGCAACATCCAGCTCACACTGGAAACCGGCAAGTTCTCGGATTCTTACTATCTCGACCTGCGCCCAAGCCCGCACGATGTGAACCTGCTCGATAATCCCGAGCAAGGCCGCCGCAACGCATGGGTCAAAAACGAGGCAGGGCAAGTCCTCGGCCTTGAGCCCTATCCGAACGGATTGCCGGGCCTCTGGCTGGATCATGCCAACAACGTCCGTTGCAACGATGTTGTGATCCACAGACCCGCACCGCTGCCGAAAGGCTGGTCGACGGAAGAGGCGGAACTCGGCCATGTCACCAACGTTTGCTTCAGCAAACCTGCAAGTTCTCACAGTGTTGTTTAGGAATAGGACATATTCTGAAACAGTTTGATTTGAATGGAAAAACCGCAATTGTAACCGGCTGTGATACAGGCCTCGGTCAGGCCATGGCCGTTGGTCTGGCAAAGGCGGGCTGTGATGTGGTCGGCGTCAACGTGGTCGAGCCAAAAGAGTCAGTGGATTTGATGGCGGAAACAGGTCGCAAGTTCTTCGATCTGCGTGCCGACCTGAGTAACAAGGAAGCGCTGCCGGGCATCGTTGCTGATGCTGTTGCAGCCACTGGACAGGTTGATATTCTCGTCAACAACGCAGGCATCATCCGCCGCGAAGAGGCTCTGGACTTCTCAGAAGACGACTGGGATGCGGTGATGAACCTCAACATCCGCTCACTCTTCTTCCTCTCTCAGCTGGTTGCAAAGCAGTTCGTGAAACAGGGCAACGGCGGCAAAATCATCAATGTTGCCTCCATGCTTTCCTATCAGGGCGGCATTCGCGTGCCATCCTACACCGCCTCCAAGAGCGCTGTTCTGGGCCTGACCCGTGCATTGGCAAATGAGTGGGCGAAACACGGCATCAACGTCAACGCGATTGCTCCCGGTTACATGGCAACAAACAACACCGCAGCGCTCCGGCGGATGCTGATCGTAATCAGGCCATTCTGGAACGCATTCCGGCGGAGCGCTGGGGCGAACCGGCGGATGTTGCAGGACCATGCGTCTTTCTCGCGTCTGAGGCAGCCTCATATGTCAACGGCTTCACCATTGCTGTCGATGGCGGCTGGCTCGCCCGCTAACTGAAATACAAAGCTACAAGCAAATAACGCGCAGTTGAAAAATTGAGCGACTGGAAAAGTGCGCTCAATTGCCGAATTTTAGGAGATCACCATGGAAGTAAGACAAGCAATTCACAGCGACCACGCTAAAACATTGGATACAGAAGGCTTGCGCCGTGAGTTCCTCATTGAAAGCATATTTGCTGCAGATGAAATCACCATGACCTACAGCCACGTAGATCGCATCATCGTAGGTGGTGTGATGCCACTGAACACAGAAGTCGTCTTAGTGGCAGACTACGGCAAGAAACTGGGCGTTTCCTACTTTTTGGAACGTCGCGAAATCGGCTTCATCAATGTGGGCGGCCCGGCTGTCATCACAGTAGATGGTGAAACCTACGAAGTCGCACAGGAAGAAGCGCTTTATGTTGGTATGGGCGCAAAAGATGTGTCTTTCAAAAGCCTCGACAAGCAGAACCCGGCCAAGCTTTATTACAACTGTGCCCCGGCTCATAAAACCTATCCAAACAAGAAGGTAACTCTGGCAGAAGCCTCTCCGGTCACTCTGGGCGATGCTGAAAACTGCAATGAGCGCACGATCAATAGGTACTTCGTGCCGGATGTGCTTCCAACCTGTCAGCTGCTCATGGGCATGACCAAACTGCATCAGGGTTCCATCTGGAACACCATGCCAGCGCATACCCATGATCGTCGTATGGAAGTATATTTCTACTTCAACATGAAGGAGGATGCCGCAGTGGTGCATATGATGGGGGAACCGCAGGAAACCCGCCACTTGTTCGTTCACAACGAGCAGGCAGTGATCTCCCCAAGCTGGTCCATTCATAGCGGTGTCGGCACCCAGTCCTACACCTTTATCTGGGGCATGACCGGTGAAAACCAGGAGTTCACCGACATGGACCACATCGCAGTTCCTGATCTGAAATAGACAACTGCAATCGTTGAGATGCCACAAGCCTCGCTCTGAAAAGGAGCGGGGCTTTTTGCTTGCCTGAAGGATGTTCGGTTCAATATCCCCAAGATCTAAGTATGAAAAAATAGGCGCAAATTGTCTCAGTTGTAGGGCAGGCTCTTGCTTTTAGCGTGCTTCAGGCGAGCAGAGTGCATCCGCAATAAAGCCATATAACCTCTGATATTTTTGCACTTACCTCTCATTGTTCAGGTCAGGCGCTCTTTCAGTATGCCTGAATTAAGCTGGAAGAATTCCAGAAATTGACTCGCGCAAACGTTTGCGCAAACGGTTGCGTAACCCATGCGCGCCTGCTAACGTCTCTTCAATCGAGACAACGCGGAGGAACTGCTGCAATGAAGAAGGGCGTACTTTTAAACGCTCCGGTCTCTAGCATTATCTCTCATATGGGCCATGGGGATGGTCTGTGTGTTGGAGACGCCGGGCTCCCAATTTCCAAGGATGTCGAGCGCATCGACCTTGCCATTACAAAGGGTTTGCCGGGCATGCTGGAAACGGCAAGCGCGATCACAGCTGAGATGCAGGTAGAGCGGGTTGTCATTGCTGAAGAGCTGATTGAACACCAGCCAGCTTATCACTTGCGCCTGCGTTCACTCATTACCGAAATCGCAAAGTGTCAAGGCAACAGCGTAGAGACCACAACTGTCTCTCATGAGGAATTCAAGGCATTAACTGGTAAATGCCGGGCGGTGGTGCGCACGGGAGAATGCACGCCCTACGCCAATGTGATTTTTTATTCAGGCGTAACGTTCTGAGGGAAATCTGAGATAATTCGGGCTTTGGGAGAGGAC
>NZ_LCWX01000237.1:194075-207679 GCF_001431305.1 Pseudovibrio sp. POLY-S9 | reverse complement strand
ACCCAGTGACAACCCTTCTTGAACTTCAGGGAATTGAAAAATCCTTCTCCGGGATCAACGTGCTCAAATCCGTTGATCTGACGATCCGGGCTGGGCGCGTTGTGGCGCTGGCCGGTGAAAACGGAGCTGGTAAATCAACCCTGATGAAAATTATATCGGGCATCTATCAGCGCGATGCAGGCACGGTGATCTACAAGGGCAAAGAAGTCAGGTTCACCACGGCACGTCAGTCCATGGATGCCGGAATTGGCATTATTCACCAAGAGCTTAATCTTCTGCCTGAACTGTCCGTTGCTGAGAACATCTATCTGGGCCGGGAACCCACCAAACTGGGCAAAATCCAGTGGGATGTGATCGAGCGGGAAAGCAAAAAATACCTCGCTCAGTTGAAACAGGATATCGATCCTAAAACGCCACTGGGCAAGCTCTCCATCGCGCAGCAGCAAATGGTTGAGATCGCAAGAGCGCTCTCGCTGAACGCTGAAGTGATCATCATGGATGAGCCAACCGACGCGCTCACCGATATTGAGACAGCAATCCTGTTTGAAGTCGTGGACGAGCTGCGGGCGCAAGGCAAAGGTCTCGTGTTCATCTCACACCGTTTGGGTGAAATCTTCCAGATGTGTGATGACATCGCCATCCTGCGCGATGGTGAGATGGTCCATCAGGGGCCAGTCTCCGAGATTACTGAGGATGATCTGATCCGCCATATGGTGGGCCGGGAACTTTCCGATCAGTATCCGTTTGTACCAGCTGCTCCGGGTGATGTGCGCATTGAGGTTGAAAACCTAACCGCTCATGGCGCAAAAGAGGTCTCCTTCACAGCCAATGCTGGTGAAGTTGTCGGGTTCGCAGGCCTTGTTGGAGCAGGGCGCACAGAGCTTGCCAAGGCAATCTTTGGCGCAAACCCAATCAACAGTGGCACAGTTAAGATCGACGGCAAAGAAATCCGCCTTAAATCACCACAGGATGGCGTCAAAGCGCAGATTGGCTACGTCACTGAAGACCGCAAGCAGGAAGGTCTCGTCCAGTCACAGGAGCTGGGCACCAACATGTCCCTCACAGGGCTGGACCGGTTCTGCAATGTGCTCGGGTTCGTCAACAAAGCCTCTGAAGCCGTCACCATCAGCGAATACATCGAAGCGTTCGCCATCAAGACCAGAGATGCAAACACCATCATCTCCAATCTGTCCGGCGGCAACCAGCAAAAGGTCTCCATCGCCAAGTCTTTGGTGCCGGAACCTAAGGTCCTCATTCTTGATGAGCCCACGCGCGGCGTGGATGTAGGCGCAAAACGCGAAATCTACACGCTCATCAACAAGCTGAAGGCAGAGGGTCTTTGCATCCTGCTGATCTCCTCCGACATGCCAGAGCTTCTGGGTATCTCTGATCGCATCCACGTCTTGTCCAGCGGCAAGTTGACCGGATCGTTCGCACGAGCCGAAGCCACTCAAGAAAACATTATGCGCTGCGCCGTTGCTGGCCAAACGAACGGGTAAAACAGATGAAGCTCAACGACTTTATCAGTGAAAATAAGTCTCTGATTGGCCTGATCATCCTGATGGCCGCAGTGTCCTTCGCCAATGCCAACTTCCTTGGCATCGACAACATGCTCAACATCCTGCGTCAGACCTCGATCAACGCAGTAATCGCCATGGGCATGACCTTTGTGATCCTGACGGCGGGCATCGATCTGGCGGTTGGCTCCATTCTGGCCTTCGCTGGTGCCATCTGCGCAAGTCTCATTGGCATGGATACGCCGCTCATCATCGCACTGATCGCCACCATTATGGTTGGTGCGGGCCTTGGTGCAACAAGTGGCGTAATCATCAGCTACTTCAACGTTCAGCCGTTCATCGCAACGCTGGTTGGCATGACCATGATCCGCGGCGCGACGCTGGTCTATACGCAGGGCCGCCCAATCTCTACAGGTTACTTTGATGTGGCCGAAAGCTTCTACCAGTTCGGCGGTGGCTATATTCTCGGCATTCCGAACCCGGTGATCCTGATGGTGGTCATCTTCGCGCTCTGCTGGTTCGTTCTCAGCCAGACCCGTTTCGGTCGTTACGTTTACGCCATTGGCGGCAATGAAAACGTGGCTCGTCTGTCCGGTATCAATGTCAAAAAAGTCAAAATTCTTGTCTACGCCCTCAGCGGAGCGCTCGCTGCACTGGCAGGCATCATCCTGACAGCTCGCCTTGAATCTGCCCAGCCGACTGCTGGTCTGGGATACGAGCTCGATGCGATCGCAGCCGTGGTTCTCGGCGGCACAAGCCTTGCTGGCGGTAAGGGGCGGATCTTTGGCACCATCATTGGTGCCCTCATTATCGGTGTGTTGAATAACGCACTGAATATTATGGATGTTTCATCCTACTACCAGATGATCGCGAAAGGTGCGGTTATCCTTCTGGCGGTTGTCGTCGACAGCCGTGGCAAATCAAACGCGTGAGCAATCAAACTGAACCTCGGGAGGTTTCTATGAAAAAACTAGTAAGTTTGGCAGCAGGTGCTGCTCTTCTTCTCGGCTCCACAGCAGTATCAATGGCACAGGACACACTGGCTCTGGTCGTGTCCACCCTGAACAACCCGTTCTTTGTGACCTTGAAAGAAGGTGCTGAAGCACGCGCAAATGAGCTCGGCTACAAGATTGTTGTTCTCGACAGCCAGAACGATCCTGCAAAAGAACTGGCAAACGTGGAAGACGTGCTGAGCAAGAACGTTTCGATCCTGCTCATCAACCCAACAGACTCTGACGCTGTTTCCAGCTCCATCCGCGCTGCAAACCGCAAAAACGTACCAGTGGTTACTCTGGACCGTGGTGCAGCACGCGGCAAAGTGGAGTCCCACGTGGCATCCGACAACATCCTCGGCGGCGAAATGGCTGGTGAGCTGATCGTTGAAACCCTGCGCGGCAGCGGTAAGATTGTTGAGCTGGAAGGTGTTCCAGGAACATCTGCTGCACGTGATCGTGGTACAGGCTTCAAAAAAGCAATGCACGGCGCCTCCGGTATTGAACTGGTTGCAGTTCAGCCAGCAGACTTCGACCGCACCAAAGGCCTGAACGTGATGGAAAACATCCTGCAGGCACAGCCAGAAATCAACGCTGTTTTCGCACATAACGATGAAATGGCTCTGGGCGCAATCAAGGCAATTGAAGCGGCAAACCGCGACATCCTCGTTGTTGGCTTTGATGGTACTGATGACGGCGTAAAAGCTGTTGAAGAAGGTACAATGCTGGCAACTGTTGCACAGCAAGCTGGCATGATTGGTTCCATCGGCGTCGACACTGCGGACAAAGTCCTCAAAGGTGAAAAAGTTGATGCGTATACCCCAGTTGCGCTGAAGCTTGTTACCAAGTAAGTGCAAGTAATCTGAATAAGATCGAGTTTGGCGTAAGCGCCAGATCCGACCCTTAAAACCGGAGCGGAAATGGTCAGTATCAAGGATGTTGCACAAGCTGCGGGGGTATCCGCATCTACAGTGTCTCACGTGATCAACGAGACGCGCTACGTTGCACCCCTGACCAAACAAAAAGTCGAGGAAGTTATTCAGGCTCTCGGCTTCCAGCCAAGCATGATGGCGCGCGCGCTCAAGGTAAAGCGCACCAACATCATCGGTATGCTGGTTTCAAGCAGCTCCAACCCTTTCTTTGCTGACGTTGTGCGCGGTGTGGAAGAGGGGTGCTACCAACACAATTTCAGTCTCATCCTGTGCAATTCAGGTCATCAGTCCGACAGGCAGCTGGCAAATCTCAACACCTTGCTTCAGCGCCGCATTGATGCCCTCATGGTGATGACCACCAAGACAGACCCGGCGCTGTACCAGCAAATCAGCAAGCTCGGCAAACTGCCCAAAGCCATTCTGGATTCCGCCCCGCACCCAAACGCCTGCACTTTGCAGGATGACTCCGTACTGGGCGGCAGATTGGCTACAGAACACCTGATCAAGCGTGGCCTAACCAAAATCGGCTGTCTTATGGGGCCGGAAGATCATCCCCGTTCTATTGAACGCTACAAAGGCTTTGAAAATGCCATGAACGCTGCTGGGTTGCCGGTAGAAAGTAAGTGGCAAGCCGCAGGCCTTCTCACCGCATCCAGCGGGTATGAAGGCATGAAGCAGATATTGGACGCCGATAGCCAGCCCGAAGCAATCTTTGCCTTCAACGATTTGATGGCAATGGGGGCATATCGCGCCATTCACGAACGTGGCCTGCGCATTCCAGAGGATATCTCCGTCATCGGCTACGATGATGTTGAGTACGCCTCCTACATGGCGCCAGCGCTCACAACCATCAAACAGCCCAGCTTCGAGCTTGGGTTGAGCGCTGCAGAAGCGCTGATCAATCATCTGGAAGAAAAGACAGAAATGCCGCCAGTCATCCAATTGGTGCCTGAACTGATCGTCCGCAGCTCTGTTGTTAACTAGGAAGTATTCATGTCCATCGTCATTGTCGGTTCCATCAATGTTGATATCACAACCCGTTCTGACCGGCTGCCACAGCCGGGCGAGACGCTGCATGGACACAGCTACGCCATCAACCTGGGCGGCAAAGGCTGCAATCAGGCCGTTGCAGCATCAAAGCTGGGTGGTGATGCGCTACTGGTAGGCCGCATCGGTAAAGACGGGTTTGGCGACATCGCAGCCCAGCACCTGAAAGACATGGGCGTTTCAACCGAGCATGTGCATCTGGATGAAAACCACGGCACCGGCATCGCGGTGATCGGTGTGGACGCAAATTCCGAAAACAGCATCACCGTGATTGGTGGCGCAAATCTTGCTGTCGACGAAAGCGATCTGGAGCGCACATCAGATGTGCTGGAAAACGCTAAAATCATGCTGATGCAGCTGGAAATTCCGGTCGCAACGTGCCTGAGCGCCGCTAAAAAAGTTCGCGCGTCAGGCGGCAAAGTGATCTTTGACCCTGCGCCAGCACCCGTCGATGGTCTGCCGGAAGGTTTCCTGCAAAACGTAGATGTTGTAACGCCCAACGAGACAGAAACTGAAATCCTCACTGGTTTCCGCCCATCCAATGCAGAAGAAGCAGCCCATGCTGCAAACCTGTTGCGTGAAAAGGGCGTTGCAGCTGCTGTCGTGAAACTGGGCGCACGCGGTGTTTACTTCAAGGATGAGACAAGTGAAGGCTTCGTGGAGCCGTTCAAGGTGAACGCGATCGACACTGTGGCAGCAGGAGATTGCTTCAACGGTGGTCTGGCATATGCGCTGGACAGCGGCAAAACGTTGGCCGAAGCAGTCCGTTTCGCAGCAGCGTGCGGCGCTCTCTCCACCACCAAACATGGTGCAGCCACATCCGCGCCAACTCTGGCTGAAGTCGAAGCTCTGATGGGTGCATAGAGCGCGTTCCATTTGATTGAATTCAATCAAATGACAAGAATTCGCTATGCTCTAAGGCCTTTCAGAAAAGCTAAGTTGGGGTTGGCAACCTTTTCGCAACCCCAACTGAGTGCATCCTAAACAGATATTTAGCCGCGACCGCGATAGGTCGGCACGCCCTGTTCTGGAATCCAGACGCCTTTTGGCTCTTCGCCGGTCTGGTAGAACACATCAATCGGAATACCACCGCGCGGATACCAGTAACCGCCAATACGCAGCCAGATCGGGTTCAGTGTGTCCACCAGACGCTTACCGATGGACACAGTGCAATCTTCGTGGAACGCACCATGGTTGCGGAAGGATGTCAGGAACAGTTTCAAAGATTTGCTCTCAACCAACCACTGGTCCGGCACATAATCAATCACCAGATGAGCAAAATCCGGTTGATTGGTGATCGGGCACAGAGAGGTGAACTCTGGTGCTGTGAAGCGAATTGCATAAGGCGTGCCCTGCTGTGGGTTTGGAACCCGTTCCAGAACCGCTTCTTCAGGGGACTGCGGCTGAACAGTATCACCGCCCAGCATGGTCAGGTTTTTATAGATATCGTCGTTGCTCATTGTTCTCTCGAATTCTTCGTTCTCATGCATTTCCGTCATCAAAGGCTGATCACCAGCTTGCCGGAATATGCTTTAAACGCCGCGCTTGTTGCCCCACAGCAGCACATGCAGCTGTGGCAGAATGCGTGGCTTGAACCATTGGTCGGAAACAGTTTTATCCACCAGCCAATGCATGCGGTCCATGATGCCGTCCATGTCAATGGTCGCATCATCATCCTCAGGTGGAGGAGGGGTATGATTCCCCGGTTGCAGGTACATCGGCAGATAAGGGTAGCGCTCACCAACGTCCTTGGCCCAGTCGTAATCGACGTCATCAAACACAACCACTTTGATCACACAGGTGGCCGAGTTGAGGGCTGCATCCAGACAGGCATCGAACTTGTCCCAATTGACAGTTTCGCCAGAGGAAGGCGGCTTCGGGCTCAGCACCAGCGTGTCCAGATCTGCAAACCAGTCCCGTGCAACTGATCCCTGCGTCTCGATTGCGAATTTGTAACCCTTCGCTTTACCGAGTGAGATTACTTGCGAAAAATCCTGAATAGCAGGGTTGCCGCCAGAAAGGGAAACTGTGATCGGTTGATGACCGGACAGTTCCTCAATCTTGTGCCAGACGTCCGCACTGTCCATCTGGTCCCAGGTATGACGATAGGCGCTGTCCACCGCATGCAATGTATCACACCAGCTGCAACGATAATCACAGCCGCCAGCGCGCACAAACACGGTTGGCTCACCAATCAAAGCACCTTCGCCTTGTATGGTTGGCCCGAAGATCTCACTGATACTGAGTTTACTCATGGTCGGTATTCCGCCCATGTTTTCGGCGTTTCACTCACACGCACAGCGCAGGTCTCCACCCAGTGCCCTTTGCAGAACTCATAGATGGTCTTGGCGAGAAACTCAGAGGTAACCTGATCGTGTCCGAACACCTCATTGAGGTGACGGTGATCCAGCTCATCATCAATGAAACGCTTGAGCGGCTTCAACTCAGTGAAGTCCACCACAAAGCCATGTTCATCCAGATCCTTGCTGGCAAGTTCAATCACCACAATGTAGTTGTGGCCATGCAGGCGCGCACAGGGATGTCCCTCCGGCATTTCGCAGAGTTGATGCGACGCCGAGAAGTGAAATTCCTTTGTGATTTTGTACATTATGGTTCCGCTCGTTCCACCACGGATTTCCAGTAGTCGGGATCCGCGTATTCTGTTGGGTCCTCAACACCTGCCAGATCAAAGGCTTCTCGCCGTTCGACACAGGTGCCGCACCGCCCGCAATGTTTCTCTCCGCCTTTGTAGCAGGACCACGTGTCCTCAAACGGCACGTTGATCCGGGCACCTTCTTCAACGATGGCACCTTTGGAGATTTCTACAAATGGCGTGTAAAGGCTCACATTGGCATAGCCGTCCAGAGCCAGCTTCTGCATGGCTTCAAAGTTTTTGATAAAGCCAGGGCGACAGTCCGGGTAGATGAAATGATCACCCCCATGAACCGCCGCAGCCACAGCATCGGCCTGCTGAGCAGCCGCAATGCCAAAGCCGATAGACAGCATGATTGCGTTTCGGTTGGGAACCACAGTGACCTTCATGTTCTCTTCGGCATAATGGCCGTCGGGAACATCAACATCATCGGTTAGAGCGGAGCCGCTTAAATGCGCTCCTATCTGGCTCATGTCCAGAATATGATGCGGCACACCAAGCTGCTTTGCAGCATGCGCTGCATAGTCCAGCTCTTTTTTGTGCCGTTGGCCATAGTCAAAAGAGACGAGGCCGAGCAATTCGTTTTCACGCGCAACCTTGTAGGCAAGCGTGACCGAATCCAATCCGCCTGAGCAGATTACGATAGTCTTCATAAGGTTTAGTCCTTGTTTTCGCTGTTGCCGGGTAGGCTGCGACCGGCACTCATTGCTGAGCAAATCGGTAACTACCAGACTAAAACCTCAAGGAAAAGGACTAATTCACCCTCTGTATACATCTCATGGATAACCTGCTGAGTGTAAATGCAAATCACACTTTATAGTTGCGTGTAATGTGCCCTGCGACCACATGCGGTGCCGCAGGGTTCGTATGCATCAGGACGCGAGGGTCAACAGTTTAACTTCAAGCTGCACCAGAACGGGCCTCAGGACATTGATGTCATTGTCCAGTTCGCTGAAGGGATGCCGCCTGTAAAGCTTGATCGCCTTGTCGCTGTCGAGCCGTGCCAGCAAGGGCCGCACAAGGCGTAACGCCTCTTCGCGGGCCTTCTTGCGCTCTGTCAGTGATTTCTTGCTGTCACCGATGACCTGCGCATACGATCGCAGCTCACCTGGTATAATTGGCTTTGATACGCAGGTGGTGAACCGCTTTAAACTGCCCGCATTGACATAATCTTCGCCAGCTTCTTGCTGGCTGGCAACACCAGTGATGAAGTCGCCTTCAGCAAACGCCTTTGCAGATTCCATACGCGTGATAGCTTTCTCTGCGGCTTTAACGACATCCTTGGCGATGTCTTCTCTAAAGCCTGTCAGCTCGCCGCGCATGGCATCATACATGCCCTTTAGCTCTTTCAGCCGGTCCATGTTTTCATCATAAGAGGAGTTTACTGCGCATTCCTGTTCAAGCAGCTTTACCTCTGTCAGTAGATCTTTGAAACGGGTTGGATCGAAAGTGGCCTCGTCAATACGGGGGAAGCCCTTCAAAAGTGCCTTTGCACCTTTCCAGCTCTTGGACTTCGCGGTGAGCATTTCCAGCTCATCCTTCATAGGGCCGGAGGTTTCATTGAATTTGCCTTTGGCAACCTTGCGGTCAATCTCAAGCTGAACACCATTTTTGTAGTCTTCTTCGATTTTCTCAAAGAACTCATCCCGCTCAGGGGTGGTGACAGGTCCATCCACATCCTCGCCAAGCAGCGCTACACGAGCTCTCAACTCTTCAACATACTTGTCCGCTTTAATCTTGACGGTATTCACCTGTGAGATGGCTTCTTTCACATCATCAACAGTGGCAGCGTTATGAGCGGTGACTTTCGCCTGTTTCAGTTCCAGCTCCAGCTCACCGTGATAGACTTTCTCCTGCTTGGGCTGCCAGATCTTCTTGAATCTCATGGCGAGTTCAGGGCGGGCTTTACCCAGCCTGGCAAGCAAACCTGGGATTTCCTTGAATATCTTCTCAATCGGTTCCAGCTTCATCTCAAAGACCTGTCTGAAGGCGAGGGATTCCTCGAGCTGTCTCAGGAGTGGATGAAATCGTGTTCCTTCCAGCTTGTTGCACCGACCGAGCGCCTTGTTGATGTTCATATCCGGCGCTTGTTCGCGTAAGAGACGGATATCCTCTTCAAGGTTCATCTTAGCTTCAACGTAATAAATCGCTTTCTTGCCGGATTTGGTGGTTGCAACTTTATCAAGCATCTTCTGCGTGCGTGTTTGAAGGTCATCATATCCGGTCGGATTGGAGTTGATGCCTTCCAGAATGTCTTCTGTCTTGATGAATTCTTCAAGTGCAATGGCTTCCATACCTGTCACACCCGATAACCGCATTTCATCCAAAAACTCAAAAGATTCCAAAAGCTTGCTGATCGTCGCACGGGGAACAGCCTTAACATCCTTGCCGCTGGGTCGCTTCGGCATTGTTGCCATGACATCTTTATCCAGCCCTTCCGTATCAACTGCGCGAGCACGGGCTTCAGTCTTGCTTTCTTTGGTAACCACCTGATGGTCTGCATCAAACACGACAAACTTCTCAAGTTGTTTTCGATAGGCCTGGGTGCGTACATCCAGATTTTTCTCGGCCCATTCCTCTTGTTTGATCCACCTTTCACGGCGTTCAGCCTTAGCCTTGAGACTCGCGATAACGCGCAGGGTTGATGAAAGGTCGCGGGAACTTTCACTTTGATAGTCACGGAGTTCTTCAAGCGTATCTGCAGCAGCAGTTGTTGGCTGCGCCATGGTCATGCTTTCGCACAGGGTCTCAATATATTTGGCCGAGCTGCGCAGTTCCGGCAGAGCTTTATTACAGGCCTCCGCATCAGACATAAGCTCTGTCCAGCGCGCATCGGATGGCCGTGACACCGCATCCTGATACTGGTTCATTTCAATGAGCAGGCTTGTTCCCAATCCAGTATAACCAGCGTCCTGCAAATTAAAGATGATCTCCTTCACCTTCTTAACATCCTGACCAATCAGAACCTGGTCTTCGTTACTGACATAGGTTGCTGGATGCACTTGGGCATCTCGAAGAAGGTTTTTCATGTCTTTGAGCTTGCGTTCCATCTCGGACAGAGTCACTTCGCAAGCGGCAAAGTTGTAAACGCCGCTTTGAATATAGGCTTTGTCTATAAGCATCCCAACCAGCTCATTAGCGGTTGTGAAAGCCAGCTTCTCAGCTTCCAGACCCTTAAAGACCTGAACTTCCAGAAAAAGTTCTTCCTTCTGCAAATTGAAAGCTGCGATCTGATCGATGATCACCTTACTCAGCGACATGTCAGGTGAATCTGGCATGTCGATCGCTTCCATGGGATTGGATTCGAGTAAGGTCATCTCATTTTTAAGTTCGAAGAAACGTTCACTATCCTCAAATGCCAATGTAGAAGCAGCATCGTGTCGTAACTCCTGCTCAGCCTGACGACGGTCATCTTCATCCATTCGGGCTGTTGCCTGTGCAAGCTCTTCCCGTTCCCGTTCCCGTTCTGCTTCATAAACTTCGCCAAATGCATCTGCCCAGGTTGGAAGCATTTCGCCCCATAGCTTATAGATTTGCTGAGCCCAGGTTTCCTCGCTCTGGTTCATTTGGTCTTCTGCAGGAATAGGACTGGTGTCAGTGCCAGTATCGGTATTTTGATTTCCGGGCATCGGAGGTTCACTCACCTTAATTATGAGAGGTACTCAAACAGGAAAACCAGCGGGCAGACGCACATGGCATCTCCGCAAGGCTCCACTCCAACAAGTCGTCGCGCACACGCGCACCAGATTGTTATGACGGACCCAGATGAAATATGCGTTGTGATAAATGGTTCGGTTTTCTCTTATTCTTGATCTAATTCTGCAGCGCACAGCAACAACGGGGAACCGCAAACACCACGCCAGACTTTCTTAGGACAACAGCGTATAATCTGAGCACAATCCAAGCCTGCGTGAGAAGGAATGCCCTCATGAAAGCAATGGTTCTGACCGAAATTGGAAAGCCACTTGTCTTGCAGGAACGTGCTGCGCCACCAACACCGCGCTCCGGCGAAATCCTGATTGAGGTTGAAGCCTGCGCAGTTTGCCGGATAGACCTTCACGTCGTGGATGGCGACCTGACGAAACCAAAGCTCCCGCTCATTCCCGGTCATGAAATTGTCGGCAGGGTGCGGGCATGTGGGGCAGGTGTTGATGATCTCACAATCGGCACAAGAGTAGGCATTCCCTGGCTTGGGCATACATGCGGCTGTTGTTCATTTTGTCAAAGCCATCAGGAAAATCTCTGCGATCATCCCATATTCACGGGCTATACACGCGATGGCGGCTTTGCGACGCACACCATCGCAGGTCGTCACTTTGCGTTTGAGTTGGACGACAAAGCCGATCCCGTATCCCTTGCACCACTCCTGTGTGCCGGATTGATTGGCTGGCGCTCTTTAAAGAAGGCTGGCAAAGGCAAAAAGATAGGCATCTACGGCTTTGGCGCCGCTGCTCACATCATCGCGCAAGTCTGCATTTGGCAAGGCCGCGATGTCTATGCCTTCACCAGATCAGGCGACACGCAGGCGCAGAACTTCGCACGAGAGCTTGGAGCCACTTGGGCAGGCAGCTCTGAAGACCAGCCGCCCGAAAAACTCGATGCGGCGATCATTTTCGCCCCCGTGGGGCCACTTGTTCCAACAGCGCTGTGCGCTCTGCGCAAAGGTGGGCGCGTGGTGTGCGGCGGCATTCATATGAGCGACATCCCGCAAATGCCCTATGCATTGTTGTGGGAGGAGCGGGAGGTTGTTTCCGTTGCCAACCTGACCCGCGAAGACGGGCTGGAGTTCTTTCCCCTCGCCAAAAAAGCAGGCGTACAAACTCACTGCATTCCCTACAAACTGGAACAGGCCAATCAGGCACTGGAAGATTTGCGAGGGGGACGGTTATCCGGCGCAGCTGTCCTCGTGCCGTAACACGACAAACAACTGCGTCTGGCCAAATCAAAAAGGATCAGGCCTGGTGCCCACCTGCATAACCACTGCGTTTTGCGGCAGACCAGCCTTTCAAACTACCCTCTGCCGGTTTGAAGATCTCGACAAGAAGCGGATAGCACGGCGTATCGTCATCAGAGTGACTGCTGCCGCAATCACCACCCGGACAGGTAGAAAGCGCGCCCAGAAGATCGATCTCTGCAAAGAACTCAATAAAATCACCCGGACGAACAGGGCTGGCTTTCATGAAGTATTGGTGGGTGTCGCGGGTAAAGCCCGTGCACATGAAGACGTTCATCACATCATGCACATGCGGCTCAGCGCCATCTAACGAAAGACCTTTTGCATCTGCCAGTGCACGGGTCAGGTTGGAGTGGCAACAATGGTTGTAGTCCACATTCTTGAGCATGTGGTTGGTGTAAGGGTCGCAGCGCGTTCCAATCACATCATGGACGCCCGCACCATCCTCATCCCAGCCGTACCAGTCCAGCGTATCCTGTGTAATCGTCGCCATCGGACGCAGATACGGCATGGTGCTCCAGAGCCGGTCTCCGGTTGAAAGGTGCGAGGCGTGCAGCTGACGGGTCTTGCCGCTGAAAAACCGCTCATTAATGTCATTGGCATTCCACAAGTTGAGATCGCCAACCTGCGGGCCTTCAACGCTCACAATCCGGAAGAAGTGGCCAGCAGGCACCTTGAAATGACCGCCATCACGCGGTGGCACGACAACTTCGTCGGTCTTCTCCAGGCTCTCTTTGGCCTGCTGATAAAGCTCAGCGTTATAGGCAGGCAAATGATCTACTTCGTAACAAACAATAGGAGACTTGGAGCGACGATCTTCGGAAGGAGCAGGAATGTCGGTCGTAATCGAGCGGGAGGCGATTTTTGTCATGAGCCAATGATCCTAAAAAGAGCAGAATTATTGGTTCTGATTGAACCCTCCAAATCTCAATTAATATATTGATTTAATTTCACTGATCCCTTCAGTCCCGGCACCTTTCGAAGGGACCATGAAGCCAGACAGTTAAACCTTGTATCTGGCTTGAAAGAGTTGATCGCTGCACTGACGGGCAATGCAGCGATCCTCATGTTGGCCAAGCTCTACTTGGCCGGGGCGAACTTGCCGGAATGCCGGTTAACTTGCTGAAGCAGAAACTTAAACAGCTTTCGGAAACCAAGGCCGGAGCGCATCTGGAATTCTTCATAATGAAATAAGCGCATCGGGTACTTCAGGGCTTTCAGATCCCGTATCAACGCTTTGCGCATAACTTCCGGACCACAAAACGCAATTGGCATCACATCAAAGAATTTTCCCTGTAGGATTTTCAGCAACCGCGCGTCGATGTACTCGCCCATGTCAGACTCAAAGTACTGCACATGAAGGTTCGGCAGACGGCTTTGCAGTGCGTCCAGCTCCTCCTCAAACGGGTTCTCCAACCGGTTGCGGACACCATAGTAAAGATAGATCTGTCCGGTCTCATCACCCCTCAAAGTCTGCGCCCATGACAGGAAAGGTGTGATCCCGACACC
>NZ_LCWX01000237.1:191409-193936 GCF_001431305.1 Pseudovibrio sp. POLY-S9 | reverse complement strand
ACCCCCGCCATATCCCTTACTGATTTGAGCTTTTGTGCCGACCTGGAGCTCGTGCACACGAGATGTGTAATCACCCAGCGCAGAAATGCAGAACTGCAGTCTTCCGTCTTCGCGCGGCGCAGATGCAATCGTGTAAGGATGCACTTCGCTCATGCCCTCCTGATCAAAGGAAAGGTAAGCAAACTGACCGGCATCATGAGAAATAGGCTTGCCTTCAGGTTTCAGTGTCACACTGGTGATGCGCCCGTAAATCTGAACATCTTCTACCTCATAGGTCTTTGTGCGCCCGGCCATGCCTTTGTAAGTCAGGTACAAGAAGGACGCGACACCGGCAAAACAGAAGAAGGCGACGTAAAGACCAAGCGGATCACTCCAAGAGAACACGTTGGGGATCATCAGGAAATGCGCAGCAGCAAGAGCGAAGAAAATACCGATCAAACGGTGGGTCCAGCGCCAGATATTATAGGGGATGAAGGTCGCCAGAGAACCGAGGCCGAGGATTAAAATACCATTATACCCGATCTCACCCAGCTCTTTCGCCAGTCCATCCGTATCGCCGCTTGAAAGCACATCCGCATCAATGCTTTCATGCAGGAAAGCAGCAGCAATTGCGAAAATAGCCAGCCATTTATGCAAGACATACACGCGATCCAGCGGGCCAAACAGAGCCTCAACGCCTTTCATCCGTGTGGCCATCACCTGAACCAGACCCATGAAGATCAGTGAGACCATGCCAAAATACTGGCTCAGCAAAGCACCTGAGTCTGCTTGGCTACCAAACTGGGAGAAAATCAAAAGGGGGACTAGGATGCTGGCGATAATGAAGGTCAGGCCAATCGGTTTCATTCCGGTACGCTCATCTGAGTTAACGATGCGCACTCAGATGAAACTCTGGCTATGAAAGGTGAGTGACACCGTTGGGGGCATCGCACACCATTCATAATCAGATCACCCCATAAGAAGCTACAGATGCAGCCTCGGAGTAGGTTTCAATCTGAGTGCTTCCCCTAAATTCACTTGGAAGCTGAAACCTACCTGAAGTTTACGACACTACTTTTTCAGTTTGAGCATAAAACAGGCTCCGCCCAGTCGCTCACTCTTGCCAAGGGATATCTCGATCCCATTGCGACGACACAGAGTTTGCGTAATAGACAGACCAAGGCCTGCACCTGAACTTGATTGCCCCGGCATGCGGAAGAACCGCTCAAACACCTTCTCACGGTATTTCTCAGGCACACCCGGTCCGCTGTCTTCAACACTCAGTTGAATATGATCATCACCGCGCTCAAGAACCACGATAACCTCACCATCAGATGGTGTATGCCGGATTGCATTGCCAATCAGATTACCAAGCACAGCGCCCAGATCTTCCGGATCAACAACAGCTGCCACATGTTCTGATTGAAGCAGTTGCAGCTCCACATTTTTATCAAGTGCCGCATGGGCCTGTTGTGCAAGGCTTTCCTGAAGAACAGGCAGTAAGTCGTGCTCTGTTATCTCTTTGTGGGCATCCTGACCTGCACGGGCATGTTCCAAAAGCTTGGCGGCAAGATGCGTGGCCCGGTCAACACCTTCAATGATGTTGTCAAACCGCAGCCGTGTCGCATCATCTAGCGCGTCCCGCTCAATCACCTGACACTGGGCTTTCACCACGGTCAGCGGTGTTCTGATCTCATGCGCCGCATCATCAATAAACCGCTGCTCGCGGGCAAGGTAGTCTTCAATCTTGTCAAACAGCATGTTCAGGGAGTTCACAATCGGCACAAGCTCATCTGCCTGCTTCTCCGTTGTCAGCTTACCAAGACTCTCAGGCTCCCGAGTTTGCAGTGTCTCAGAAAGAGTGGTGAGCGGACGTAACCCGCGTTTGACGATGAAAACCGTTGCGATGATGGAAAACACCAGCACCAGCCCCAAAGGGATGGAAACCGTGGCAACAGTCTGGTCGGCCAGCTCAATGGCTTCATCAAACACGATACCGATGATGTATTGCCTGTCAGTCTTTTCGCCCGGAAAATTCCAGATCACCCAGCTGTCGCCCTCATGCTCAATTTCCTGAGCACCCGGCCTTAGATACTGGGGTAGCTGTACTTGGTCGGATGACTTATATAAATCGTTGCCGTCTCCATCGCGGATGACCACGAAGTAATCATTAAGTTCATGATGATCATCCAGATGCTTGGGAGAAATGGTGTCCCCCTCCAGCTGTGCAATCGCGCTGACAAGCTGAAAGGCCTGCGCATCATGGGTCTCGTAAAGCTCTTCCTCTGTCATATTGTAGACAATGGCGGAAAAGACGCCCCAGACCACAAACAGCAGCGGGATCAGAAAGATGAGGATGCGGCTGCGGATGGAGGAAAGTTTCATGCCGGTACGTCCTCATCAACAATATAGCCTACGCCGCGGATGGTCCGGATCAGCTTAGACGTGGTTTTCCTGCGGATCTGCGAGACATAAACCTCAAGCACATTGCTCTCCGCATTCTCTTCCCAGCCATAAAGCTTTTCCATAAGATCAGACTTGGAAACCA
>NZ_LCWX01000237.1:189270-191307 GCF_001431305.1 Pseudovibrio sp. POLY-S9 | reverse complement strand
CACGGCCCCGCCGCTCCAACAAAATGGTCAACAGGCGGAAGGCGAGGGGCTGCAGCACCACCTCTGCCCCGTTATAGCAGGCTTTTTTCTGGTCCAGATCCAGCGTCAACACCCCATGCTGCAACAACATGCGCGTACGCCCTACAGAGCGCCGCACCAGTGCGCGGCAGCGGGCCAGAAGTTCTTCCATGTCAAAAGGTTTGGTCAGATAATCATCTGCACCCAGATTAAGCCCGTCAATCCGGTTCTTGGTGGTTTCCCGCGCAGACAGGATCAGGATCGGCACATCCGCTTTGTCGTCGCGAACGGCCCGCAAAAACTCCAGACCATCCTGACCCGGCAACCCCAGATCCAGAATAACCAGGTCAAATTCTCCGGTTCTCAGAGCGTCTTCTGCCAAAAGACCGTCATCGACCCAGTCCACGATAAATTCATGCCGCTCCAGAAAAGCTTTGATTGCATCCGCAATCAGCCGCTCGTCCTCAACCAACAATACGCGCATGTGTTCCTTCCACTAGGGCGAAGTGCACCCAATATTTGCCTCAACTCTTTCACATCTACAAAGAACATGAAACTGAATTGTGCCTGAAGAAATCGCATAAGCGGTTACAATTGACGGATAATTGGTAGCACGACATATGGTTGGTCAAGGCGGCCCAATCGACACGCTCAAAGCGGCCTTGGCGCAAAACACCTGACGGATGAAAGTTTTGATGCTGCGCGGTGGGCGCCCGCAGATTGTAGAAACGGCATCCGTTGTGAAGTCCCCCCAACCACTGCGATAGGCCTGCGCATAATCGCGAGAGATGCCTACAATCCACTCATCCCAACCCGCACCAACAATACCATCATACACATCCTGCGGCATGACAGGCACATAGGTGATGGTGCGCTTGAGTTCTTCGCTGAGTGCCGACGCAACATCAAAATAAGAAAGGCTCTTTGCTCCCGTTACCTCAAAGATGTCGCCGTTGAAATGATCACTCAGCACGCATTCTACGGCGCACTCAGCCACATCGCGTGTGTCTACCATCCCCATCCGGGCATCACCCATGCCAAAGAAGAAGCTGCTATGTTCTGCTATGGTTTGCGTTGCCAGAAACATGTTTTGCATAAAAAGATTAGGTCTCAGGATTACATACTCCATCCCGGAGCGAACAAGCTCATCCTCGGTTGCTGCATGCAACACAGTGTTCGCCGTTGGCCCGGTAGCATCTGCCTTGATGGCCGAAATGCGAACCACTTTGCGCACACCGCTCTCCAATGCCGCATGAAGCACAGCAGAAGCCTGTTGTGCTGCCTGTTGTGCTGCCTGTGGGGTGGCCGAAGTGATCAGTACCAGTGTGTCAATGCCCGCCATCGCCTCAAAGAGAGAAGGCAGATCAGAAAAATCTCCCCGAACCGCCTCAGCGCCCATGGATGAAACCAGCCGTGAATTTTCCGTACTGCGCACCAAAGCACGCACATGCCACGGTGTTTGCTTTAACTCTCTGAGGAGATGCAGGCCGATTGTCCCGTTGGCTCCGGTGACCAAAATACGCTTGTTCATGACGAAGCCTCCGTCCACACTGCAAGTTCGTTCCCGTTGGGATCTGCAAAATGAAACCGCTGCCCGCCAGGGAAAGAATAGATGTCCTGCAAGATCGCCGCGCCAGCTGTACGGACGGCCTTTAGCGTGCCCTCAAGATCCGCCGCATAAAGCACCACCAGCACACCGGGAGCCTGAACCGGAAACCCGCTTTCTCCATTAAAACCGCCCTCCACACCAGCACCGGAAAAGCTGATGTAGCTTGGCCCCCAGTCTTCAAAGACCCAGCCAAACACAGAGGTGTAGAAGCTCTTGGTCTCTTCATTTTTCAGCAGAGGAAATTCGATGTAGTTGATGGATTTATCCTGGTTTCCCATCCCGCGTTCCTTTCATGTTTTGATTGGAACGCATTCTACTATTCTTCTTAGTGTGGTAATATTGCTTGAAATGGGAATGATAATTCCAAATATGGGAATATGATGCAGGACCTGAATGCAATCGCGATATTT
>NZ_LCWX01000237.1:185627-189139 GCF_001431305.1 Pseudovibrio sp. POLY-S9 | reverse complement strand
CAAGGTGTTGCCCCTGCCGCTCTCAACCGTCAGCCGAAAGGTGGCGGATCTGGAAGCGCAGATGGGAGCAAAACTGCTGGAACGCACGACGCGGCGCATGCGTCTGACGGAAATCGGCGACCAGTTCTATCAAGCCTGTCTACCGGGACTGGAAGCGTTCAGAGCAGCAGATCGCGTGGTGGAACAGAGCCAGTCAGCCGTGTCAGGAGATTTGAAAGTCACCGTGCCACCCAATCTGGCCGAAGCTCTCTTCATTCCGGTCATCGGGCAGTTTCGCCTGCAATACCCGCAGGTACGCATCCACATGATCGTATCAGAGCGCAATCTGGACTTTATCGAGGATAATGTTGATCTGTCTTTCCGCGTTGGTCCAAAACCAGATTCCGGACTGACACTCACAAAGCTCGCCGCCTACCGCCACGTTCTGGTTGCTTCGCCTTCTTACATCGCAGAGCAGGGAACTCCGCAGCGCCCTGAAGACCTGATACAACACGCCCTGATCGGCTTCGGGTTCTGGCAAAAGCCGGAAATCAGCTGGCAACTGAGCAGGAAAAGCGAAGAGCGGACCATTCGTTTTGCACCAGACATCGCCATCAACGACTATTCAGCGCTTCAATCTGCGATTAAGTCCGGATTGGGAATAGGGGAGCTGCCATCCATTCTCTGTCAGGACGCGTTGAAAAGGCGCAGTCTGGTGGAGGTGCTGCCGGAGTGGAGGTTCCCTGAAATAGACCTGCACGCCATGCACACTGGCAAGCAAAATCAGTCCCGGCTTACCCGCCTGTTTCTGGAAACTTGCGTGAGCATGATCCGCCCGAAACTCCGCCAGTTTGCGTGAGAGCCTCAATAAGACCCGTAACGCACCAGCTGGCTGAAGGCCTCAACGATCTCTTCGACACTTTCCTCGACAGGTTTTTCAAAGGTGTCGACCACAAGGCGGTGCTTCTTCCACGGTTCATAGCGTCGCCGCTGTACATCCTCCCAACTGGGCAGAGACATCGCGGAAATATCGTTGTGTCTGGTCTCAACACGCGTCTTGTGTTCAGCCTCATCAGAGCAGATCACTTCAATGTTGAGTGCTTTCACCTTAGCGCCAAGCGCTGCTTCCAGCCAGATGTTGCGGGTAATCTCAATTGGATTCACCGCATCCGCAATCACATTGTTGCCCAGCAGCAAGTTGTCTTTGGCAACGGCTGCTGCTGCAACATAACCGGCATCTTCTGCTGGTGAGATCGCAAGAACGGAGGTCTTGAGGGCAGCCTCAAGTGAATCAATACGTAAATGAACGGCTTGCAGGCGCGGAGAAAGGGCCTTTGCCAAGGTCGTTTTACCAACACCAGGCAATCCCGAAAGAACAAATAGAATAGCCATGCCGGGCTCTTACCAGCCCAAGGTTTCATGAAGCTTTCTTCATGAGAGGCTAAATTAGGGCACCCTTAAGCAATCCCACGCACTTCCATCGGCGTCTTGCCCGTCCAGCTGTGAAACGCGCGAAAGAACGAGCCGGTATCCTTGTACCCAAGCAGATAGGAGATTTCCGGAATGCTCAGATCACTGCGCACCAGATAGTGCTGGGAGAGTTCGGCGCGGGTCTCGCTCAAAATGTCCTGAAAACTTTTGCCTTCTTCCTTCAATTTGCGCTGCAAGGTCCGCTTGCTGGCATTCAGGTTCTGGCTGATGACGTCAATGGTGTTCTGGCCCGCTGGCAGGCTTTCCAGTAACGCATTCTTCACGCGGCGGGACATTTCATCAGAACTGCCCGTGCTCTGTAATTTCTGGCGCAGCCCATCTTCAAACGTGTCCCACATGCCTTCCATCTGTGTGATCAGCGGACGAGTGGCATCCTGCAGGGAAAGGGTGATGTGCGCCACCGGAGCAGGGGTTGCCTTCACCCCGCATTCCGCTTCAACAGCAGACCAGTCCAGATCCCCAACAGGGCCTCCCACACTGAGCGGCACAATCTGCTCTCCGGTAAAGGTGCGGCTGCAATTGGTGAAGTAGACAATCTCGAACTGGGCCAGAATTTCAGGAAACGGTTCCGTCGGATCGCTGGAAGTAAACAAGATGGAGACTGTGCTGTCCGTACGCTCAACTTCCAGCCGGATCGGCGCAATCAGAGGTTTGAACAGCGCAAGACGCTTCACGCCTTCTTCAATGTTTGGACTGCAGGAAAACGCAAAGGCGTGTGGAACAAAACTGCCTTGTTTGATGGTGTGCCCAAGTTTGATTGCCAGGTCGTTGCCGCCATATTCCTGATGCAGCGCATGCCAGATGGCGAAATATTGCGCCTGCGTGATGCCCTTGGCTGCCGGACCCAGCTGTTCAATGGAAACTCCGGCACGGCGCATCACCCGGTCAACAGACAGGTCAAGGTACTGAATGATTTGCGCCATCATGGCAGCGCCTGGGTAAAGATGTGCGTGTTTCGTCATGCTCGGCTCGGTCTCATTGGTCTTGCCACTCTTTCATCTCGAATTTTTGCTAGGTGTGCCAGTGCCAATTTACATAGTGGCGCGATATGGCAGTACTTTGGCGCGATTTGCCACTGAAAGCGAGAGAGGCGAGTGCTAGGGATAACTACAGATCATTTGTTTCAGGCTCAAAAAGCAGAATAGCGCATTCCGCATACAACACTGCCCCATTCAAACAGTGCCTGAGATTATTGCTGACCCAGCCAACCGCTACGGATCAAAAAAGGGATTTTTTTTGATGGCAATTTCTTTAAAGCTGAACGGCCAGACGCATAAGGTCGACGCCGAACCAGGAACCCCGCTTCTTTGGGTGATCCGCGATGAACTCAAGCTCACCGGAACAAAATTTGGGTGTGGTGTCGCCTCATGCGGTGCGTGCACCGTTCATCTGGATGGCGAACCGGTCCGCTCCTGTCAAACGTTTATTGAAGATGTGGAAGATTCTGAGATCACCACAATTGAAGGCCTGAAGTCCACGCCAGCACAAGCCGTGCAACAGGCATGGACAGAGCTGGACGTGGTCCAGTGTGGTTACTGTCAGTCCGGCCAGATCATGTCTGCCGTTGGCCTGCTCTCTGAAAACGCAAAGCCGACACTGGAAGAAATTGACGATTACATGGACGGCAACGCCTGCCGATGCGCCACTTACCAGCGCATTCGTTCCGCAATCGTACGTGCATCAGAAATTATGGAGGCTTGATATGAGCGTGTTGTCCTCTCGTCGTGGCTTCCTCAAAGGGGCAGCAGCCTCTGCTGCCGCCGTTCTTGTTATTGGTGTGGCCCCATCCGGCTCTATGGCCGCTGCAAATGCTGCAGACACCACCATGCTCAATCCGTTTGTAAAGATTGCAGCAGATGGCACCGTGACTGCGATCGTCAAACATTTTGAAAAAGGGCAGGGTCCGGCAACCGGCCTCACCACACTCATTGCAGAAGAGCTGGGCGTCAGCATGGATGCGATAGAGTATGAGTTCGCCCCATCCAACCCGAAGCTTTACAACAACACGGCTTTCGGACCTATCCAGGGTACCGGCGGCTCCA
>NZ_LCWX01000237.1:184386-185530 GCF_001431305.1 Pseudovibrio sp. POLY-S9 | reverse complement strand
CCGCCATGTTCAACAGCTTTAAGCAGTATCGTCAGGCAGGCGCTGCCGCCCGTGAAGTGCTGTTGCAAGCCGCATCACTGGCTTGGGATGTACCCGCCGCCCAGCTCAAGCTGGAAGATGGTGTGATCTCAGGTGGTGGCAACAAAGCGCCAATCGGCGAGTTTGTAGCTGCCGCGAGCAAGCTGACAGTACCTGAAAACCCGCGCCTGAAAGATCCATCCGAGTTCAAGTTGATCGGCAACGCCAGTGTGCGCCGCAAGGACACACCGCCGAAGATCAACGGCACTGCCAAATACGCGATGGACATCCAGCTTGATAATCAGATGGTCGTCACCATCAAGCGGGCCACCCGCAAAGGTGCAACTGTCACGTCCTTTGACGACAGCGCCGCAAAGGATGTCAAAGGCTTCATCCGTGCAGCCACACTGCCCAACAAAGCTGGCGTTGCGGTTTACGCAGAAAACACATGGGCCTCTCTTCAAGCCCGTGAAGCTCTGGAAGTCACCTGGGACAACTCAGCAGCTGAAAGCCGCAGTTCTGAAGACGTCTACAAAGAGCTGATGGCTGCGCTAAACATAGCGCCGGAATACAACCTGACCAAAAACGATCAGGCCGAGATTGCAGGTGCGATTAAAAACGCAGACAAGGTGGTCGAAGAGACCTTCTACTTCCCATTGCTCGCACATGCTCCAATGGAACCGCTTACCTGCACCATTGAGGCGACAGAAGATGGCGGCGTGATCCTGCATGACGGCTGTCAGATGCCAACCTCACCACATGCAGCGATTGCGCAAATCCTTCAGGTGCCAATGGACAAGGTGCAGGTCAACACCATGTTCGCTGGTGGCTCGTTCGGTCGCCGTGCAACACCAACGGTCGATTATCAGGTGGAAGCAGCGCTTTCCTTTGTGATGACGGATCGCCGCCGCCCGGTCAAACTGGTGTGGTCCCGTGAGGATGACATCACCGGTGGCTACTACCGCCCGGCATTTGCGCACAAAGTTCGTGTTGGTCTTGATGCAGATGGCAACATCGCTGGTTGGGATCACCGCGTTGCGGGCCAGTCCATCTCCAAGGGCACTCCGTTTGAGGCGTTCTCGGTTCATGACGGGGTCGATCATCTCTCCGTAGAAGGCGTCACCCC
>NZ_LCWX01000237.1:182663-184251 GCF_001431305.1 Pseudovibrio sp. POLY-S9 | reverse complement strand
TCAACCCAGCCACAACCGTTTTGTGGTGGCGTTCTGTTGGTCACACCCACACCGCCTACGTCATGGAAGCCATGATGGATGCCGTTGCAACAGCAGCGGGTCGTGATCCGGTTGAATTCCGTCTGGCCCATCTGGCAGGCGATACGCCAGATCAAAAACGACTGACGGGTGTTCTCAAACTGGCTGCTGAAAAAAGCAACTGGGGCAAAGGCGCTGAGGGGCGCTCTCAAGGTGTTGCGGTCCACAAATCCTTTGGCAGCTATGTTGCCGAAGTTGTCGAGATTTCAGGTGATGCAGAAAATGGCGTGAAGATCGAAAAAGTCACCTGCGCAGTTGATTGCGGCATCCCGGTCAATCCAGATGTGATCAAGGCACAGATGGAAGGCGGCATCGGCTACGGCCTTGGCCACGCCATGCGCGATGAGATCACTCTGGAGAACGGTGAAGTTATCCAACAAAACTTCCCGGACTACGAACCTCTCCGCATCGGGGATATCGGCGAGATTGAAACGCACATTGTCCTCTCCACACAAGCCCCAACAGGCGTCGGCGAACCGGGCACACCACCATCCGCTCCAGCACTGGCAAATGCCATTGCAGCGAAAGGACCACGTGTGACCGAACTCCCAATGACCAAGGCAGGCGTCACCTTCGCCTAAACTGATTTGGCAGAGCAAACGGCAGGCTGAATATCCATCAGCCTGCCGTTTGTGTGTTTTACAAAAAAACGCAGCTCACACGTAAAAAACGCAAACCAACGCACAAAAACACGATCATTTTTCAGCTCACAACTTATTTGGTGTGTAAGGCGCACTAACGCTCTGTTTTTTATGAGTAAAATCAAATCTCTTCTGATTTGTGAAGCGAAAACAGCTTCTGACGGATGAAACCTTTTCAGCTCACTTTGTGAACCTTCAATTGTCGCAAATTGAAGCCTGCCTGCACCCTATGTTTCCCTTAAAAGCGCGGAGCAGTGCTCCCGAATTCTGTCTTTATCCCCGTTGATGGAATGGGCTTTGGGAGCTGAGCAATGGATTTCCTGCAACAAACCTGCAAAAGCCTTTACCTGGCTCCAAACTCTGGCGACAACGCTGGTGGTTTTGCGTTTGTTGTCAGCAAGGTAGCCACCAGAAAAGCCAAACTCCCCAAGCGCATTTCGCTCAAAGATGCGCTCACCAGCAAAACCTATTCAGGCTCCTTCATCTACTGCCCAGATCCACTTGAATGTGGAGGCAAAGAGAGCAGTCAGCAGGACCTGGTATCTGGCCTGCATGCCTACTTGCAAAGCATGAATGTACTGCGCGGTTTCATGTGGCTTCCCAGAGACTTAACGCCGCTTCCAGTCCCTCATGACTATACCGGCCAACGCCCGGCCTTCTTCTCCATCAATGCAGCGGGAACAGTGACAACCAGCAGTCTGTCCTACCTTCTGGCGCCCGAGCTCACCATCGAGTTCTATTCAAGCGCTTACGTTGGTGTTTCTGAAGATGAAGAGAACCTCCAACTCTCAGAATCTGCCATCCAGTTGGGAGGATATCTCAGTCCGGATACGGGCTCGGTGAGCAAGGCAGACATCCGCTGCTCCGGC
>NZ_LCWX01000237.1:168751-182563 GCF_001431305.1 Pseudovibrio sp. POLY-S9 | reverse complement strand
GACCGGATCGCGGTGCCATTGTGTTTGATGCCGAGTTCGAGCGTGGCGCCCTTCATGATCAATGGAATCTGGGTTTTCAATGGGTTACGAAAGATGCGGAGACCAAAACCGGCGTCAATGGCCAACGCTTCGCCTTAGGCACAGGCGACAATGGCAGCCGTAATCCTCTGCCTATGACGCTCATTGTGGACGTCACCGACGCGCTGAACATCTATCCGACGCACAATCGAACAGATCCCAACCGCTGCGCCTTCTATTTTCGCGCCGAAGAGGAAAGCGGGCAGGGACCAACCCTGAACAGCTTCTACCGGACCACCTACGGCGCTCCCGTTGTTTTACAGAGTATCACCGCTGACAGCCATGTGAGTGATACACAACCCGCAGGCATTATCCTCACCCCGAGCTACGAGAATGCCTCATCACTTCATAGCTTTATCGCCAGTCCTGTTGGTGATTTCCTCGTCTGCGCACCGCTCGTGCAAGACGATACAAAAGCCCGCTTCATGTGCGGACTGGGCGGCACAGAGTTTCTGGAAGTACCAGGCGTTGCAAAACACGCGCTCTCTGAGGGAGCAGGGCTGCGGTTTGTACCCGATCAGCCTGCCTACGCACCGGTTTTCCCGTTGCCTTTGTCGTCTCCCGTTGGGCGCCCTGCACCCAAAGGAGCACCGCTCAAAGGCAACTACAAAACGTCGTATGTACAGGTGTTCCCGCCAGATAATGCCGCGGAAAAGAGTGAGGCATCCATCACCTATGTAGCGCAGCCCCACGGCAGCGCACTGCACGGCTATGATGATGAAATCTGGCAGGAAAACAAGGAGTTGCTGGGCACGGTCAGTCCTGCCTACACACTGCCGCCAATGGAAGATCAGGCCTTCCCCATGTTCCCCTACGCCGGTACGGATGAGGGCGACCCGAGTTATTCTCAGTGTGATGTCGCCCTGTTTGAAAAAAGCATCATTGCTCCAACCCGCCGCAAGGTGATTGCGTCTCTGACCAATGCTCAATCCAACGCCAGAGAGGCTAAGGCGCAAACAGGAGAGGGGGATGCAACCCTGACCACCCCACTGGGCGTCATCGCCACGCTGCAATCACCCACAGACGCCAGTCGCTGGAAGGAAGTCAAGCTCGCTCAAATCAAAGTACCAACACCTTCCGATTTTGCCTTCAAAGACTTATCCCCCAAGCTCATTGAAGCCTTCCAAACCAATCAGCTGTTTCTGGTCGCCGCAAACCCATCAGAATTAGGTGAAGCAGGCTCAACCTTCCTCAACACGCTGAATATCGAAGACTGGCAAATCGAAGCCGACGTCGGCAATTCACCAGATTTCGGCGACTACGCCAACATATTGATTATTAAAGGAATACGCGGCCCACTCTACGACCCGAAGGGCAGTGAAAAAGACAACCTCATCTCCAATCCGCAAAAATGGACCCAAAAAGAAACCTTCGCCGCTCCAACAACCGAACGCCAAAACACACCAGACAAAGCCCAGCTGGTCAACGTTTCCTCATGGCTTCAGGATTACTTCAAAGCCGCCTATGAGAACCCGGCAACCGAGTACTTCGAAAGCTTCAACCAGACTGCCGCTGATCCCAACTGGACCGGCGTACTTATGCTACGCGCGCGTATCAAATCACCGCCCGAGCAATTGGCTGGGATTGTGGCCGGTGTGCGCGATCCAGCAAAGTTTTATGCCCACCATCTCGCTATCCGCATCAACCAGATTAAAGCAGGGGCAAGTGGTGAGAAAATTGCAATAAAGAAGCAAAGCTCGGTCTATGGCCTGATTTACTACGAAGACAGTGATCTCATTGTGCCAATGGGCGCGACAAGCCCGGAGCCAGTTGTGCCCTCTGCAACGCGCACATATGACTTCATCCTGCTCTCGCTCAAAGTGCTCTTTGAAAACTCGGCGATAAAGAAGTTCTCCTCCTTCGCGCAGCTCTCCATGACCAGGATTTTTGGCAGCGATACGGTCAGTTCAAAGCCCGTTTTACCGGCAGGCCAACCACAGCCCAAAGGCAGCCAGTACAAGTCGCTGATTATGAAAGCGAGCTATCAGGACAACAACAACCACCCGTCCTACACCATGGCCGCAACCCATCCCTATCTGTTCACGGTCGACAACAACATCCTGGAGCAAACAGAGTTCACATCCGCGCGAATGAACACCATCTCCAAACACGAAAAAACGCAGGAAAATCAAACAGAACCACTCATCCGCTTCGCCTTCACCGGCTTCCTCGATTTCGCGATCCTCAGCGCAGGCAAAAACGAGCCGGTTGACTTGTTCTCCTTTGGCAATGAGCCAGACCGGCAAACCAGCCAGAATGGACTGGCCTTTAACGAGCTCGGCCTGCAAATGAGCTTCACACAAACGAATGCCTACGAAAGCCAGAAGATCACTTGGGACAGCGTTCAGCTGACATTCGACAGCAAAAACAGCACGCCTCGTAGCGGTAGCCTTGTTGCCACTATGCCATTGCAATTGAAAGGGTTTGTCAGCTCCGACAGCGCAAACAAGACGCCAGCCTCCATGGGATATTTGGATGTTGTAACCAATGTCCGCCAGCAAGGCCTGGCAGACACATGGAACGGCCTCAAGTTCGAAGTCAGCCTCGGCACCGCCGGAGACCTCGCAGGCAAACTGGGCCTCACCGCTGATTTGCTGCTGGCATGGTCACCAGACTCCACGGGCGAAACCTACAAATCCAAGACTGCCATCCATATGCCGGGCTCCTCCAACGGTGCCTCGCTCATCAGCCTACAGAACGTGCTTTCCATGTCCTACGGCCCGATCCAGCTGCTCTACACGGAAAACCCAAATAGCAAAGAGCCTGATGCCAGCAAGCAATACATGTTTGTTCTCAATGAGATCGCTATCAAGTTTCTGGGGCTGGCCAAGATTCCGCCAAGCGGTGCCACATCGTTCTATCTGTTCTCCGAGCCAGATGAGAGCAGCCAGAGCTCGGCCAAAACCACAGGTCTGGCCTGGTACGCGGTCTACAACAACGAGCCCGCTAACAGCAAATAAATCACTCCTTCAATCAGCACTGGTGCAGCAAGATGAACGAGCACAGTCCAATCGAACCACTCGAGCGCGTAGCTACGCCAGACGAAGAGAGCCTGTCCTCAGAGCTTGCCAATCTGGTGCAAATGTTTGCCTCTGCTGCACAGGATTTGAATGCGACGCTCTCCAGTCACATTCTTGGACGGCTCACGGATTTCCTGCGCGGTAAAAAGCTGCGCTACTTCCTCTCTCAAGACCATAGGTCAGGCAGCGCCGCCAATACCATCAACCTCCTAAAGCGAATGATTTCCCTTGGGTTTCAGGTAGATGTGGACCTGATTTACGACAGTGGCCAAAAAACGCTCCTGCAGGAACTGGCGCAGCTGTTACCCGGCTTTGACCCCACCACCCGCGCATCAATGACGCTGGACGGCGTTACAATCACCTTTCACGCCTATCAGGAAACCACCGTTGGCGAGATAACCCATCGTTCCGTACCAGGTCTGTCTGGCACGATGCCGCTATGCCTATGTGGTGGCGGTAACATTCCCAACATCGACAATACAAGCATCGCGACTGCAGTGAAATGCAGCTACTTTGTCCTGCTACAACCCTATCTCTGGACAGCCGAAACCTGTACGCAGGCTGGAAAGTTCTGTTCCGCCAACTCCTTGGTGGTGCTGCCGGGCCTCAAACAGACCATAAACCTCGATGATCAACTCGTTTTGCAAGGCTCACAGTTTGCTTATCGCAGTTTCAAACAGGACCTGACCACAAAGCTCAACTGGGCGGACCTGAGGAAAATCCCGGAGGTCAACACCAAGGCATTGAGCGCAGCACAGAACATTAGCAATGCCCTTGGAAAATCAGGCCAATCCGGCATCGAGTTCTTTCCGGTTGCGAGCCTGCCAGGCTCATCGACAGACAAAACATCGCTTGTCGGCAATGCAGAAGGGATTGCCTTCGAGCTCATCGCCGCAGCCGCGCTCCTGCAAAAGCAAAAGGGCTTTACTAAAAAGCCGGTTGTCATCGCTATTCTGGATGACCTGAGCAATTCCACATGGCAAACACTTGCGCGATATTTTCCCCAAAAGAACGCGGCGAAGCAGGGCACAAGCACGTCTCGTGATGAGCTGACAAAGAACATCAACGCTTACTGCAAGAACCAGCAAGTGTTCCGAAATACCTCTGGCTCAGGTGCCGGTATTTACCTGAATAAGGACCTGTCAGGCTCTGCTGGGGCTGCTTTCCTCAGCAAACTGAAACCAGGTGCAACGGTTGTCACCACCTTGTCTGATCTGCCGCCAGATGTGGTCGATTATCTGTATGGTTCAGCCACTTTGCCAAGCGTTCTGGAAGGCACTCAAAGCGCCAATCTGGCTGTAAACCTGGGTAAGCCGTTCTTCAAACTCGGCAATTTCACGTCCAACCCTTATCCAAGCACATTTGGAAACGGCAAGGGCAAAGCCGCCAGCAGCATAACACCAACCACCGCAACGCTTTTAGATACCTCCAAAAACCAGATTGCTCTCGGAACATCCGCGTTTCAGGAGGGCTACAAAGCAACCATGCCGCCCAATGAACTGGCGCAAACCATATCGGATATGGTGACCCAGTTTCGCTCAGAAAAGGGCAAGTACTTTGATTACTTTGATGGCCTCAAACAGTATTACGCCGCCCCACAAAACGATAAGCTCATACAAGCGCTCGGGTTTTTAGCTGCCAGATTTGCTCTTGTTTCGGTCGCAAGCGGCGTCTCCGACAGCATTTTCTCTGATCTGCAAACACTGCAAACCTCGCTGACGGACAATACAAAAAATGGGATGCTCGCTCTGATCCCCAATGTGCTGAAAGAGGGACCGTTCCACACCTTCCTGCAAACAGTACTGGGCTCAGGCGGACTGACAATTGGCTCCGCAAAAAGCCCCGTGACGATCAAACCCGTCTACACCTCAAGTAGGCTCAGCAAGATCATCGTGCAGGGAAAGACCTCGGATTTTCTCGGCACAGAACTGGAAGTCACACTTACCGTCTCCAGCACAGGGCGAGCGAGTAAAAACCAAAGCAATTACAAAGTCCAACTCCAAATCTCGCTGGAAAAGCTTGAACTACCAGGTGTCGAATGGTTCGCGCTGGAAGACACAGGTCTGTCCGTCGAGTTCTCCAGCAATGGTGCACGGCTCACAGGCGGTGTGCAAACCTCCATTGAGGTCGGCGATACGCTCATACCATTCCACATGGATTTCCCAAGCTCTGCCAAAAACAAGATGGTGGTGCAGGGCACATTTGCAGAGGAGGCAGCTCCTTCACTGAACTCCATATTCACGCTCATAGGCGGGATGAATTTTGCAAACTCAATACCTTCTGAGTTCGCCGACCTGAATGAGCTGAATGTGGATGGCCTGCGCTTCAACTATGACCAAAAAAACAAGAGGATAGAAAGTTTTCAGGTTTCCCTGAAAGACAGCAAGGAATGGGATCTGTTTGGTGGATTGAACCTGAAGAACCTGAGTTTTGAGATCACCGCTTCCCAGCCAACCGGCAAACGTCAGATAAGCTGGGTGGCCTCCACAGATGCTATGATCGGTTCAAGCAGTAAACCAGCAATTCTCGACCTTTCTGCCACCTATCCGCAAACCACAGTAACCGCAACACTCAGCCCGGATGGGGCAAACCTGCCTGTCTCGGACTTCGTGAATGCACTGCTGCCAAGCGGCTATCATCTTGACGTTGATGCAGATATTGCAAACCTGTCACTGGAGTATTCTCCAGGACAGAAAAAAAACAGCAGCACCTATTCCGTTGAGGCTGGCGTAAATTTGAAAGGCTGGCAAATCACCTTGCCACCTGCAAAGTTCGAGCTCAACGACATCTACATCCAAGTCAAAGGCGTTGGAACCAACTCGGTAGGCTCCATCAAAGCCTCAACAACGCTGTTTGATGGTCTGCCAAATGTTAAGCCCGTCCTGGTTAATGTGACAGCCACATTCGACACGCAAAACCATCTCTGGACATTCCGCGGGGAACAGGACGATACACCCATCAAGATCAACCAGATCATTGATGCCTATTTCGGCAGTAACTGGGCACCGGATGCTATCGATGTAGACCTCTCAGATCTGAATGTAACCTTCTCAACGGGCACTGGAACATCCGCGGCCAGTTATGAGTTTGGGGGAACAGTGAGCCTCAACAAAGACGTGAGGCCAAAATGGCTCCCGGATGTGACCTTCACGGCAAAAATCGGAGATACGGGCGGAAGTGAGCTTCTGTTACCTGGCAGCCAAGTGCGCATTCCGGTGCTTGATGACCGCGAAGAGATTGCCTTCATTGAACCAGCCAAATCATTGACCCGTTATGAAACCGCAAAAGCAAACGGCAAATACGCATTGCTGACAGCTGATGTGCTTTGGGAGAACATCGAGCTCACCGTATTTTATCAGTACGAAAAACCTGCATCTCATTTCGGGATCACATGGGGTCTGTTTTCGGCTGAGGTATTGGCTGATCAATGTGCAACGATCAGGTTTACAGATACCACCACACTTGGTGCCATGGTCGAAACCTTTGTGGAATGGATGACCGGAACAAAGTTTGGGCTCGCCGCGCCATTTGACCTGTTAAATGACGTCAAACTTTCTGATTTTGAACTCAAATGGGACTTTAACACCGGAAGCGTTGAATTTGATGTGAAAATTGGTCCTATCGACCTTTTAATCGCCTCAGTGACCGGCATTTCGCTCACCTATAAAAAGAAATCAGGCGTTTTCGTGCAGCTGAAAGGTGATTTTCCCTGGCTGTCTCATAACGGGCTGGAAGCAAAAAAACAGCCGTCATGGCGAGCTGATCAACCCTCCACAACACCTAGCCCCGGCGGTTCTGGCAACAAGTATCTTGACCTGCGTTTACTCGCCGGCGGGCAGCATGTGGACGTCAAAGGCCTGCAAGACGTCACCACCGTGCAGCAAGCTGTCGATATTCTGGGAGACCTTCACAAACCCTCAGTGAAGAAGGTGCCCGACATCGGCTTTGCTGGTGACATCAACTGGCTGTTTGCAACGGACTTCGGTGTTCTGAGGATCGATTCCAGCAAAGAACTAGGGCAGGAGCATCAAGGCGATCTTGAAAGCACCGGTGCCAAGTACACATTCACCTTGCAAGTGGTTCTGACGGACCCAAGTCTTTACGCACTGCGCATTGCCTGTAATGGAAAAGCGGCTAAGGTCTTCTCCGGTCTGGATTTTCAGGTCATCTATAAAAAGGTCTCACCGGGCCTTGGTAAGTTTTCAGCCTCCATCGAACTGCCAGAAATCATGCGCCGCATTGATGTTGGGGCCGTGACAATCACACTGCCCACATTCGGCATCGAGGTCTACACCAACGGTGACTTCCAGATCGATGTCGGCTTCCCCTGGAACAACAATTTCTCGCATTCCTTCTCAGTTGAGGCCATCGTACCGCCGGGTATTCCGGTAAAAGGCGGAGGAGGGTTCTACTTTGGCAAGTTGCCTGCCGCTTCTGTCAAAGGGCTGCCAGTCTCTACAAAAGGCTTCTTCAACCCCAATCTGGTCTTCGGCTTCGGCGCACAGCTGGGGCTTGGAAAGTCTGTTGATATGGGCATTCTCAAAGCGGGCTTCAGCCTCACCGCCTTCGGGATTTTGCAAGGCATTTTAGCAAAGTGGAATGCCTATGAAGGTCAGCACTCAGGCAGCAGCGATGCTCTGTCACTGCAGGGCGAATATTTCTTCTCCCTCACAGGCACCTTTGGCATCATCGGTAAGCTGTATGGCACCATAGATTTTGCCATTATCAAGGCTTCGGTCAATATCAGGATCGAGGTAAGCGCACAGATCAAGCTTGCCTCATACGAGCCGATCCTCCTCACAATTTCAGCTAAGGTGGATGTCCGCGCCTCTGCGAAGATTGATCTTGGCCTGTTCACCATCAAAGTGAGCTTCAGCTTCTCTGCACACGTTCATACCACCTTCAAACTAGGAGCTCTCCAGGATCCGAGTAAAGCTCCCTGGCTTGATAGTTCGGAAGCCTACGAAGGCTTGCTTGCTGCACCATTAGCGGACCGCCTCGCGCTCTACAGCCGCTTGCCAATGCTGACGGGAGCCTATGAGGCAGCTCCAGTAGAGTTCAACTGGGCAAACCTGCAACCTGCTGCTGATCCCTCTCAAAACCCGCTGGAGATCCATCTGGGCTACGGCTTGACCCTGGCAAAGGATGAGAACTGGTCGTCTTCTGAAGAGGCCCGAGCGCCACAGTTGCCGTGTTACGTCGCCAACCTGTTCATTTCAGCACCCGCACCAGCAACTCCGGAAGATGCGGAGCTTTATGAGAAGGCCGCAGGGCAGCAAACAGACACTGCATTCGAGGCTCTGGCCAAGATGGTAACCCGCTGGCTTGTAGCCGCGACCATGGGTGATGAAACCCCCAGTGCAGACCAGGTCGATAACCACGTAATCAGCGCGATTGAGATCAACGCCATACTGAACAGGCTGGGTGAGTTGGAAGGCTCGTCAGACGCATTGACCCAGCAGGACATCACCACGTTCCTGCAGCAACAGTTCATGCTCGATATTGCTTTGCCGTCTCGTTCAGGAGAGGCGCAAGCAACCTATTTCCCCATGTTGCCATCACTCAGCATCGCGCTGGAACAAGACAGCAAAACATCGCTCTCCTATACTTTTGCAGACTACAATTCCATAACCACCGAGTACCTGGAAGACTTAACAGTTTACTTTAACCAGCTCAGTGTTCAGGTGGAAAAAGAGAGTGGGAAATCCCCCTATGAGATTGATGAAGGTGTCGGTAAAACATCAATAGTATCATATATATATGAAAACTATTTCATGCTGATTATGAAGCAGATGATGCAAAACCTCCTGAGCGGTCTACGCGACTTCAATTATCCGCTCCCAGCTGGAAAAACATCCAGTTGCATTGTGAGTTGGGTCAACAGCCAAGGTGCCTTTTCCGGAGCAGATTTTACCCTCACAGACCTCTTCAAAGCCAACAACAGCCACCCTTTGACAGCAGGCCTCAACGTCACAATTCCGACTGCACCGCTTGTGATCCCTGCAAGCAGCTCCTTCCAAAAATTAGCCAGCAACAACCCCTATAATGCGACTGTCGAAGCCTCTGACCTCATGAGTAAAAACAAGGCAGTCGCAGGCCTTTTGCGCAGTGGTGCTCAGATTGATTACACCGCATCAGATGGAACTCAGAAGAAGCACACAGTCTCTGGTGGGCAAACATTAAATGCAGTCGCATCAGCTCTTGGGATTACAATCGACGAGTTGACCAACAGCAGTGCTGTGCAAGCCCAGCAGGACCTTCTGGTTGTCGGCTCTACGTTGCAGATGCCAGCGTTCACGCAAAAGACAACGGACACAGATACCCTCTCATCCATCGCGCAAAAGTTTGACACTGATGTTGAAGCGCTAGCAATCACCGCAAACGGAGAGCTCACTGATCTGTTTGTGGGCGACACAAGCTCCAATGCGGGATCGGATGCTGGCAGTTTGAGCATCGTGCATCTGCCTCAGTTCCCCGTTGGAGAGCTCATCAAGGAAGTGCAACGCACCGGTGGTATCACCCACTTGTCAGGCATGGCCTCACGCTATTACTTCCATGGTATGCGTCTGCCAACGGATGGCATCACACCACTTGTAGAGGGCATCTGGGTTGAAAAGGATGAGGCTGGAAAGCTCAACCTGCCGAATGAGGCTGGACTGTTCGCTCTGTCCGGTCAGCAGATCGCAATCCCAACGCCGCTGACAAGCAGTCTCTCCTTGCTGCTGAGCAAGCCAAAGGATGCAGATTGGATCACACTTGGAAATGACCAAACCGCCCTGAAATACGAGGTGGATGTACCGTCAGACAATGAGGCGACTGCAAGCAAGGACTATCAACGCATTGAAGCCGTCAATGCTTACGGGAAGACAGAGTACCTGTCTGCCGGACCAGAGGAACTTTCACTCCTTGCAAAGGTTGAGCAGCAACCAAGCGCCTTCCCAATCCCGCACTTCATCAATTGGCAAAGTGCAGAGCCAATCAACGTTCCCACAAACGACCCTCAAAAGCCATCCAACACCCAATATCTGCGTTTGTGGACGCTTTCTGCAGCACTAACGACACTTGGTGCCAACAGCGCACAAAACAACGCAGTTGTGCCTCCTCAGCTCCTTGTTGAGCAGGTGTCGATGGATGCTGCAACTGGAAAGGCCATCAAAACCCCGCTGACGAACTATGGCTGGGCATCAACAATTGAGTTCTCCATCAAGAAACTGCCAGCTCAAACATCGAGCGCTCCAGCGGCGGAAGTCAAAGCGACGCCGGATGCGGCCTTGAAAACAACCTATGAGCTGAATGGGGTGAGTTCAGCTGGCGTCGTAATTCTGGAGCGATTGCTGCAAAGCCTGCCTGAGGATCATAGCTTTGCATCTCTCACGCTCGGTTACAGCAAGGGCTCACAAAGCAACGGTACACATTTTGTGGGTGAGGGCGGCAGCAATGTCACCTTCGGTCTGTCGCAAACCAACCTCTCCACAGTGACCAATCCAAGCGGAGAGCTGTTGTCTGAGGCGGTAAGGGAAAGCCAGAGCCCGACGCTTCTCAACACGCCCATGTCACTGGTCAAACTGCTTTGGGAAGCTGGCATCACCAACTCGGGCGGCTTCTATCTCTATTACACAGCAGATGACGGGCAGACAGGATTGCCGCCGGATATCTTTAACGAAAAAGGAGAGGCGACGCTGTCTCTGGTCATCATCCATGAAGATCAGGAGTACATGCATGCCTACGTCAACGGGCTCGCAACTGCACAGGCAATCGCCGGCTCAGGTACATCATTGACCGCAGCTGCCAAAGGCGAGTTGGTGGAGCACACGACCACTGATGATGATACGCTGGCAAGCATTGCACTGCGCTATCACTCCAACCTCAACTCACTCATCGCCAATACTCTGACTTCTGATCAGGAAACATCAGCGAGCGGCAAAATCCAGCTGATACCGGGCAAAACCATCAGCATCGAGCAGGGTACCTATCGGGTTCCACAAAGCGGTGATGTATCCTTCGCAAGTATCGCCTTGCGCTTTGGGACAAGCGTTGAAGAGCTAAAGCAGGTAAACCCGCGTCTGACTGGCGAAACAGTTCCAGCAGGCGCACCAATACGGTTGCCTGTGATTGAACTGACAATTGGCTCCAAGACTTTGAGCAACGACTTGTCGAGCTGCACATGCCTGTCAGATATTGCGGATTACTTCGGCACAGAGCCCATCGTTGTCGCCAGTGCGAACGCAGAGATGGAGCAACTGCTCGTCATCGGTCAAACACTCACTCTGCGCACGGGCCCGCTAACTGTTCAACCCGGTGAACATCCCGGCGTTCAGGCGCTAAATGCACAACGTGAGCAGGCGCCGGAGATACCCAAGGGTGGAACAGGAGATGACTACGCGACGGCCTTGCTCCTCAATAATTACAGCCTGCTGGCCTATAAGATTCTGGGAAATCAGGACTTCAGACCAAGCAACATGGGCCTGCCCATTGGTGCCTCAGGCAAGTCCACCTCGCCCAATGAGGGAAAGATCCGATATGTTCTGGAAGCATCTGCTGGCGATGCGGAAATGTATCACGGCGTAATATCGTATCTCAGCCTTGTAAAAACCGAAAACGCCTCAGAAGCCACGACACTGAACCCGTACAGTGCCAACGGATTACTCCTGCAAACTCAACTCGGATGGAACGACTATTACGGCAATACGATCCTATCAACACTGGACGAGCCCACAAAGCCCGCAGGAAAGTTGAACAGCAAACCGGTGCTTCAGGGCTACACAGATCAGATTATCCCGCTCTCGCAATGGCCCTCGACCTCTGCAAACTGGACAGTGCAGCCTGAGGGTAGCGCTGAAACGACCCCGGAAAACTTCACGATCCTCATCACCTTCAGCTTTGATAGTGGACCCTTCTTCCCGCAAAAAGGCCAAAATCCGGAGATCGCACAGCAAAGAGCGCACTCAGCACTGGTTATCGTTGAAGATATGCTGGCCCAGTTTAATGACCCCAACGGTTTTGCAATAGAGGCCAACTCGACACTCTCGCTCAACACCTATCAACTCTCAGTACACGAACTTGAACAGCTGGTCGGCTGGTGGCAAGACATCGGGCAATTCCTGATCAGGCAAAGCACCCCGGAAGAATCTGAAACTTCTGAAACAATTCCGCCGCTCTCATTGCCTGTAACAGTGCCAATGAGCAGCCTCAATCAGGAACCAATCATTGAGCTCACAACACAGCTTGTCTTCAAACGAACCCACGGTATAGCGGTCGGTGATTATGCAGCCGATCCATTGACACGATCTGTTGCCAACACCATAGCAATCAGAACATCTGTCAGTGCCCCGAAACCTAAAAAAGGTGACGCAGACTCCGAAAAACCGACGAAGCCAAAGCCAGACATTCTGGCAGAGTTTGCACAATGTGTAGCGCAGACTATCCATGGTCCGGATTTCACGATGATGGTTGCTTCTGGCATCAACCGATATGCGCCATCCGCTGGCGTATCCTCCAATGCAACCTGGGGCGTTCGTGTCGGCACAAAGCAGGGAGATCCAATCTCCTTCCACATCACAGATGAAAGCCAGCCAGAAATATACGCACCGCTTCCGGTCAGTAACACGCTGATCTCCCGCAGTGCCTCGGTTTATCCCTATGCCGGACTGGATGACTTTGACGCAAGCACAGGAAAGTTCACAGGCAGTCCGGTTCAAAGCACCTTCTCGAATGTAGAGATGGACGTTTGGCTGAAACAGTACTTTGAGTTTTTTGACGCGCTGCTGTCTCCAAAATACTTCTCCTCAATCCTGTTCATCGACAAACTCGCAGCCAATAAACCGGAAAGCATCTCCTGCGCTGGTGAGAGCCCTACAGTCGTCAGCGGCTTTATGGAGGCATTGACGGAGCAAAAGAAGAGCCTTGCGCAGATCACGGCACGCATGCTGGCACCCATCTATCAGGATGGCACAAGTACGCGGCTAACCTCCGCACAAGAGACCTTCAAACAAACGCTGCTGGAGGAGCTCTCCAATCTCTACACAACACAGGCTGTCCTCTCGTTCGGGGCGGACATTACCGCCAACATTCCGCTGACAGGCGATGAAGAAACGCCGCAGCTTTACGGCAACATCAACCTGAACAGCGTGGCAGACTGCCCACCGGATGCACAGGAAGATGCGCAGGAGCCAACACCCGTTAAATCTCTTTCAAGCCTTTTCTCGCTCACCTCCGCCAAACTGAAATTGCAAGATGGCGCAGAGCAACCGATCACCTTCCTGCTTCAGGCCTCTGAAAAACTAGGAGAGACAACGGAATGCCTCGCTCTGGACCTGAGCTACAAAGTCACGTCTCTCGAACATCAGATCAGCCCGGTTCAGGGAATAACCGACTACAAAGCCTCAAGCTGGCTCTCTCCGATCCAGGCGGAAGGCACTCCGGTTCTTGAAAAGCCGCTTGGGTCTTTCAAAGTGCCCATCCTGCTGCGCAGTTTCCCGGAAACACCACGCATGGTCTCCCAGGCTGGCTCTGCCTATGACAAGAAGGCTAAGAAACTCTCCCAGATCACCAAATGGAACTACGAATACACTTATGGCCTGAACTTCCATTACCTTCAGGACAAAGCTCATGGGCAAATCCAGTTCAACCTCAAAGACAAACCGCAAGGTGAACTCACCGGTTTCATGGATGCCTTTGCCGAACTCGCGCAGTTCGTCACCATCCAGAACAACCT
>NZ_LCWX01000237.1:166152-168656 GCF_001431305.1 Pseudovibrio sp. POLY-S9 | reverse complement strand
CGCCACGACGCTGGACCAGTATGTTCCAATCATAAACGCTGGTAATCAGTCAGCCGATGCTATCGAAAAGGCGGCACAGGCTCTGGCTGTGATCATCAAGGTCAACGAAGATATAATCTGCAAAGCGAACGCCAGCAGCAGCCTTGCGATGCTTGCGGCGACCTCACAAAAAGAGGGCAGCGAAACAATCAGTTTTAGCATTCAGGAGGAAAATCAGGACTATAGCACTCCAACGGAGCAAACATCACAGCGCTGGGTTGTCAAACTGATACTGGAAGATTGCAACCCTCCCGCAGGACTAACCGGAGACCCTGTGGTCGAAATTCCGGATTGGACAAGCCATCTGGACAGCAGTGCGTGTGTTGAGGGTAAGCAGACCTACACCTACTATTACACCCAGAAAACGAAGAGCAAGCAAACCTATCTGACACAGGATATTGCGCAGCCCTTGAGTGATCGTCAGGTGGTCATGCCGGGCATGCAGGTGCTCGCGCGGCAAGATGCGTTGGCTTCCATGTACATGATCCGCAACAGCTACATCCACGGCAAAATCACAGATGGCTTTGTATTCAGAACGCCGACGGCAACCTTTAAAAATCCGTTCCACCCCACATTGTCCAGCTTTCAGCCACTCAACATCGCATACCTCGGCAACCCCACAAATGAGCCTTATCAGCGGAGCCTGAAGGAGCATCTGGAACATCTCTTCTACATGCTGTTTCATGGTGAGTATGCTGGCGACATTACGCTGCAGCTTAATATCGGATACAGCTATCATCTTGCCCAAGGCCTCACAGAAGAGCCAATCGATCTGCCAATCGCTCTTCTGCCGCCAACCCCCGTCACCATCCAGAACAACGGCGAACCTGAGGGCGATATCCTTGAAAACCTTGCCAACTCAATCACGGCGTGGGCACAGGCGCATAAACCATCCTGCAACGCAGCTCAGCTGAATATTGCCATGAACATCATGTCCAATCTGACGGAAAACCCCATGCCCTTGCTCAACCTGCAAAACCTCTACCTGTGCACCGATGACATCATTCCACCTCTGCCATCTTATGAAAGCGAAACAGAAGGGGTGTGAGACACTCAGATAAATCCGGGAAAGGCGTGCCGATGCGCCACCGAATGAGCCATGCTGGCAAGAGTGATGATATCAAACACTGGCCGTTTGATACGCGCTTGCAACTGATGCGCATATGGCGGCAGATCAGTGCATTCCAAAACCACGGCACCGATATCCGGTGATCGCTCAATCATGTCATCTGCCGCAGCAAACAGCTCTTCTGTCACCTTGCCAAGGTCCATCTGCGTACGTTCACCGCGTAAGATCACAGCAGAGAACTCAGGGGCCTCATCCAGCCCCTGAACCACAATCGGCACATGGGCCGCACCCACACCTTCCAGATGCTTGTCCGTCAAAGAGGCTGCGGACGCTGTGACGACCCCGACAGGTGCATTGGTCATGTGGTAGGCAAGGGGAACCTGTATGAGCGAAGACACGAAAACCGGAACAGAAACCGCCGCTGCGATCTCCTTTTGAAAGATCGCCAGAAAACCGCAGGACCCGGTGATTGCGTGTACGCCCTGATCTTCAAGACGCTTGGCGGCGCTGAGGATCGGCTCCAGCAATTCAGGCGAGGGATCAGCCAGCAGTTTTTGAACTGTCAATCCATGCAGGATCTCGTAGGTCGTTGTAAACGGCAGGCTCGACGGGTTCTTGATGTGGCCGGGAGGTTTGGGGAAATAGCTTTCCAGCGAAAGAACGCCGATTGAAACGCCGCAAATGTTCTGGCCACCAGGATGAATGGTCATGCGAAATCCTTTAGTACCGTGTCACGTGATAGGGGGTCATATTGATGTTGGGGGTGGTGCCGGTCACCAGATCAGCAACCAACCTGCCGGTTTTGGGGGCCATCATCAGGCCGTAATGACTGTGTCCAAACGCGCCAATCAAATCCGGAAACCCGTCAACTTCGCCAATGCAAGGCAAACTGTCGGGCAAGCTGGGGCGTTGTCCGGACCATGTGCTGATGTCACCCATCCGCAAGTCTGGCAGCAGCTTGCTGGCAAGCTCCACCAAACCATCCAGCCGTTTCTGGTTGATTGGCGCATCAAGCCCGGCAAACTCAGCCGTTCCGGCAACCCGAATGGCGCTCTCCATGGTGGAGGCGACAAACTTCATGTCCATATCCATGATGGAATGCGTGAGGGCAACACCGGGATTGCTGAAGGACACGTGGTAGCCACGCTCAGCCTCCATCGGCACCTTGACCCCAAGTGGTTTCAGTAGCTTGGCAGACCAGACGCCCATGGAAAGCACCAGTTTCGGTGCAAAATGCGCGCCTGTCTCCGTCACATATCTCCAGCCGCCGCCGTCGTTTGGCGTGATGGAGTGAACTTCGGCTTGCTCAATGGTGCCGCCCATCTGGCGTAGTTTGTCAGCCAGCACTTCGCCGATCTTACCGGGCGAGACAGCTCGTGCCTGTCCCTTGATGAGA
>NZ_LCWX01000237.1:165805-166056 GCF_001431305.1 Pseudovibrio sp. POLY-S9 | reverse complement strand
ACGGCGGCCTCAAACTCATGGGTTAAAGCAGGTTCCAGATCTCGTAAGGCCGCAGCGCCAATCTCCTCAATCTCAGCCCCCACAGCGCGGCGCATGGCATAATCCGGTCCATCCAGATCAATCTGGGAGGCATCCCGAAATGCATGCACATACCAGCTGTCTTGCAGCAGTCCTTCGTGCCCTGTGCCTGAAAGGTGATGGTGGTAAAGCTCTATGCAGTCATGATTGAGGGCATGCATGGCATCGCCAAT
>NZ_LCWX01000237.1:164081-165706 GCF_001431305.1 Pseudovibrio sp. POLY-S9 | reverse complement strand
CGGCTGAATGCGCTCCTGTCGTCCCTCATAGAGAAAACGCAGGCCCCATGTGGCCACGCGAGGCAGGTAACTGGGCTTGATCGTCACCGGACCTTGCGGATCCATCAACCAGCCGGGCACCTTCTTCCAAAGACCCGGCATGGATTGCGGCACCACAGACCACGGCGAGATAATCCCTGCATTGCCGGCAGATGTGGCCTGGCCGGGAGCATCCCGGTCAACCATGTGCACGCGCAAGCCTTTCTCGGCTAGAGACAGAGCACAGCAAATGCCAACCAACCCCGCACCAAGCACAGTGACATCAGGTACTACAGCTTCTGTCATTGTGTGGCCGCCTGCAAGTTGCGTTGGCTGGAAACCTGCTGGAACAAGACAGGCGCGATGATGAGAATTGAGGCCAGATCAGACCCCAGACTTGGAGCAACCAGCATCAATCCCCCAATAGACATCAGCACACGCCACAGGCCGTTGAGCGGAGCCATGAAGTAACCGGAAACGGCTGTTGCAATAGCAAACACACCCAGCGCACAGGTCAGCGTGACCTGCAAGAACGAGACGAGGGTGAAGTACTCCGGCAAAACAATCAGCATGGTTGGTGCATAGACGAACACCATCGGCACCATGAGTTTGCCAAGCCCCAAGGTAAAGGCACTCACACCAGTCCTGAACGGGTTCGCTCCTGCAATGCCAGCCGCAGCATACGCTGAGGCGCAAACCGGCGGAGTGATCTCTGAGATGACGCCATAATAAAGCACGAACATATGCGTTGCCAAAGCGGGCACACCCAGTTGTGCCAGAGCCGGTTGAGCCACCGCGACAAGCATGATGTAAAGCGCTGTTGTTGGCAGACCAGCACCCATCAAAATACAGGCAATAGCGATCAGAACCAGAGACAGGAACTGCTGAATGGAGGCTTGCCCGAACACTTCCAGAGAGGTCCAGTCAAGCAGTGGTGCTAGTGAGGCCGCCATATCCGCAGCGCCATTGGTGACCATAAAGCCAAGACGGAAGCCAACACCGGTCGTGTTGATCACACCCACCACGATGCCAACAGCAGCAGAGGCTGCGCCCACGGCCAGTGCGTACTGCACGCCCACATGGCAGCTGTCGAACAGGTCTTTAAAGCTCTGCCGTTCATTGCGGTGCAAACAGCCCAGCAAGGTCAGCGCGCCAAGCACCCCGGCCATCGTTGGCGAGAAACCTTCACCGGAATATGGCGAGGCCTTCCAGAAAATGAAACCCAGCAAAGCAAGAGGCACAGCCAGAGACAGCGGCTTATCGATGGCACAAAAGCCAACAACAACACAAAGCGAAATGCCAATAAACGCAGCCATGTTAGGCGAGTAGCCAGAAAACAGCACTACGAGCAGTCCGATGAGTGGCAGCACGGTAAACCAGCCCTCACGCCAAACCTGCACAAACTGCGGGATCTGGTCCTTAGGGTAGGCTTCCAGCCCAAGGCGTTTTGCGGTGAAATGCACGATGGACATGACGCCGATATAGTGCATCAGAGCAGGCACAATCGCTGCAATCACGATGGTGGTGTAAGGCACTTCCAGATATTCAGCCATCAGGAAGCTCGCAGCCCCCATGATTGGCGGTGTTATCTGACCGCCCGCACTGGC
>NZ_LCWX01000237.1:163403-163980 GCF_001431305.1 Pseudovibrio sp. POLY-S9 | reverse complement strand
CGCAGCTTCAACACCGCCCGCAAAGTGACCTGGATATCCAAGCTTCTTCATATTGGGAATGGTCAGCGAACCGGTGGAAACCGTGTTGGCGATGGAAGAGCCGGAGATAGTGCCGAAGAAAGCGGAGGAGACAACGGAAACCTTCGCAGGTCCGCCTGTATAGCGTCCGGCTAGGATCATCGCATTATCAACGAAGAACTGCCCAAGTCCCATGCGCTGCGCCACAACACCAAACAGCACGAAGTGAAACACAACAGTTGAAACGACCCAGAGCGTAACGCCAAAAATGCCTTCAAACGGGAAGTACATGTTGTTGACGAACTGCCGCCAGTCCACGCCCGGATGCTTCAGGATTTGGATCGGAATATATGGCCCCAAAAGCGCATAGCCGATGAAGACCAGAATGATCAGCGGCAGCACGATACCAATGGTCCGGCGCGCGATCTCCAGCACTGTTAAAATGATGATAGTGCCGAAGAAGATATCCGGTCCGGCTGGGTTGCCTTGTCGCAAAGCCTGCTCAGAAACCTGAATGCCAAAAAGGTCAAATCCACGCCAGCTGAACCACAGATACAGC
>NZ_LCWX01000237.1:145804-163301 GCF_001431305.1 Pseudovibrio sp. POLY-S9 | reverse complement strand
GATCCCATCATCGCCAGTATCATGATCACCCAGTCAAGCAGCGGCACATTACCAAAGCTCAGGAACTTACCGGGCGTATTGGCCAAGGCACGATCAGATTTGAGGAAGGGGAACGCCAGAAAAATGAAGAAATACAACCCGGCCAGATGGATGCCCATGTGAACATAATCAACCGGCGTGCCAAATCCGGCGGTCCAGAAGTGATAGAGCGCATAGGCAATGGTCGCCCAATAAACCACTTTTGTCAGGATTGGCCCGTTGTCACGGGTATGGAGAGCGGAGTCATACTTTTTCTCCAGCTCTTCCAGAGCCTTGTTATCAAGGTGCGATTGTAGGGGCATGGAACCCTCCCGGGTCTGGGGTGCGTCATGCGGTGGTAGGAGCGTGTTGGGCTATCTCTTCCCAATACCAACAGCTGCGCAAACAAAAGCATGCGGCAAGGCTGAACCACCGGTGGCGACAGAAGGCAGCGGAAGAACACTCCCGCTGCCGTTTTAAGTCAGACTGTGATTAATCGAGCAGGCCAACTTCTTTGTAGTAACGCTCAGCACCCGGGTGCAGCGGCACGCCAATACCATCAATGCCATCAAGCGCGCTCTTCATGGTGATGACCTTGCCCTTCGGATGTCCATTATCCAGCAGTTTACGGGCGGTCTTGGACCAAAGCGCCTTAGTGATCTCGTAGACCAGTTCCTCATCAATATTAGCATTGGTCACAAACATGCCGCTCACTGCCACCGTGTTGGTGTCATGCGTCACGCCCGGATAAGTGCCAGCAGGGATGGTGGAAGGAATGTAGTAGGGAACAGTCTTGTTCGCCTGAGCAACTTCAGCCTCAGTGAAGGAATAGAGATCCATGCCCTTGGTGTTATCCAGCTGGATCATGGCAGCAACCGGGGTTCCCGCAGCATAGAAGTAGGCATCCAGCTGACCATCAGCTGTCCGCTCCGCGCTTTGAGAGTTGTTGAGCTCTGCCTCATCAATATTGTTCCGATTGACGCCGTGATCACCGAGAATGAGCTCAACAGCAATCTGCGTTCCAGAACCTGCCTGCGCAATTCCAACCCGTTTGCCTTTCAGGTCCGCAAGGCTGTCCAGCTCACCACCCTTTGGCAGTACAAGATGCAAGTCCTCAGGGTAAAGGTTTGCAATCACACGAAGGTCTGGTTTGGCGTTGCCCTCATACTTGCCAGAGCCGTGATAGGCGAAATGAAGTGTCGCAGCACCGGTCAGGCCCGCTTCCATCTGGCCCGCCTGAATGGCGTTCACATTATGCGCTGACGCGTTGGTTGACTGCGCGATCGCCACCAGATTTGGAACACCACAGTTGCCGCCCTGATCACACGGACGAGAGCCCGGAGGGTTGGAAATTGCGTTGGCAATGATCCCGCCAATCGGGAAGTAGGTTCCGCCAGCACCACCTGTACCAATGCGGAAAAACTTGATGTCCTGCGCAACCGCTGCACCACTGATCATCGTGCAAGCAAGCGCAATCCCGGCGCATTTACTGAATAATCCCATGAGTATCCCCCCTCTAATAAATTCAGATAAGCCCAATTCAAGGTGATAGGTATTTATAATTATTGGCCTCATGGTGGTTAGCCTTATTCATAAAAGCAAATTCGAAATATTATGGTTATGATAGATTTTGTTTATATATTGAGGTGCCCATGAACTTGCAGCAACTGGCGGTTTTCCGCGAAATTATGAAAACCGGATCCGTCAGCCACGCTGCACGAAACCTGCATCGCACCCAGCCCGCCGTCAGCGCATCGCTCAAAGCACTGGAAGATGATTTGGGAATGCCGCTCTTTCTGCGTGAAGGCCGCCGACTGATTCCTGTCCCAGAATCCCATTATTTGCTCTCGGAGGCCTCAGGCATTCTAGATCGTTTGAAGACGGTTGAGCAAAACCTCAGCAACATGCGCGATCAGGTGCAAGGCTCGTTGAGTATTGTTGCCATGCCCGGTCCATCCTCCTATCTGCTGCCCGAGTTCATCAGCAACTTCATCGAGGACAAACCGCAGGTGAAGGTCACTCTGGCAACCCGCAGCTCACCGCAAATCCTCAACTTGATCGCCGCACAAAGCTTTGACATCGGCTTTTGTGATGCAGCTGTAGGCACGGAGCAGGATGTCCTGTCTCACAACACCACAATCCCATGCACCTGCCTGTGCGCTGTCCCGAAAACATCAGCACTGGCAAACAAGAAGGTGATCCACGCGAAGGATCTGGATGGTGTGCCCATGGGCGTGCTCCAGCCCAGTCACTCCACCTTTGAGGCTACCAAAGCCGCGTTCCAATCCAGTGATGCGCATTTTGATATCCGCATTGATACTCAATACTTCCTGCCGCTGTTCCATTTTGTCGAAGCCGGGCAGATCTGCGCAGTTGTCGATGCTTTGAGCGCGGTCAGCTATCAGCGCAGCCGCGGGGATGCCTCCAAAATCGTGTTTTTGCCCTTCGAGCCAACAGTGCCTTTTGGCTACTCCATCCTCGTGCCGCACCAGCGTCCACTGTCCCGATTGGCAAGCTCTTTCGTCTCCTCCTGGCAAAACTGGGTGGAACAAACCATCAATCAGCCAATCAGATAGCAAAGAGCAGCTACAGTTAGCGCTCCAACAAGGACCACGCAGGCAAACCGATCTACTTTTGCCTCAAACACTCATATCGGCTGGAAGGGCGTAATGGACGAGGCTTGCCAGAAAGAAAACGAGACTGCAGAACGGCTCTATCAGCAGCCTGTCTCTCCCTGGGCATTGGAAAATCTGCCCGGCGATCCCATGATGTGGATCCTGATCGTCAGCGAAATCCTCGTGTTTGGCGGAGCGCTGTGGGTCTTCGCCGGCAATGAGCTGCTCAATCCTGAGATTTACCGCGAGGCACGCACGCACCTGAACGTGCCTCTTGCTACCTTGAACACAATCATCCTGCTCACCTCAGGCTTGTTCGCCGCCATCGCGGTACGCTTTGCTAAAATCAAAGAGATTGTGAAGACAAGATTGGTATTGCTGGGGGCAGGAAGTCTTGGCGTCGTGTTCATCGCGTTCAAGATTTTCGAGTACAAGGAAAAGCTTGCCCTTGGCCTCAATGTTGAAACCAACACATTCTATACGCTTTACTATCTGGTCACCGGGTTCCATTTGGCCCACGTGATCTTTGGCCTGATCATACTCAGCATAATCGCCCTGTGGCCCACCGAGGATAATATGGAATCGGGCACAGCCTTCTGGCATATGGTTGATCTGATCTGGGTGATCATTTTCCCCATTTTCTATCTCATGGGGCAGGGGCTGTAATCATGGACACCAACAAAACACCCTCTAAAAGCATCCAGATGAACGATCTGCTCAAAGCCTGGGTGGTTCTGGTTGCACTCACTCTGCTCGGCTACGGCCTCAGCCTGTTCAGCAGCGAATTGCTTGTCTATGTCGGCCCACTGATCATCGCTGTGCTGATCCTGTTTAAGGCGCGGATCATCCTGACCCGATACCTTGGCCTGACCAGATGCCCTGCATGGCTCTCCATGCTCACCTCAATGATTTTCACTTTAACAATGGTTTGTGCAGCCCTGCTCACCTACGGCTCAGCAGCGTTTACGCAATAAAGACCTGAACAAGCCCCCCAAAAGCAGAACCCCCTCACAAGGCCTGAAGCGCTGTGAGGGGGGTCCATTAAAGCATATCCCTGATGTGTGGGCCCCTACTATGGGAAAGGGATATACGTTTTTTGAGGGATCAGCTCGGCAGGAACTCCCGGCCCCAACCGGTACCAGCAATCCGCCGTTCAATCATGTCATCCACCTGCTCATCGCTGTATCCAACACCGGCAAGCACTTCGCGTGTGGAATTGCCGTAAGCCTCAGTGCTAGGCAAGGCGCGGATAGCGGCTTCCTCTGGACGGATGGAATAGTGGTCGATCAGTGTTACGCGGTGCCCACTTGGATGATCCTCATAAGTGGAAAACGCGTAGCTGCCACGATCAATGCCAACCGCACCATCAGCCGTACGGGTGTACGTGTCGCGCAGATGTTCGATGCCCAGAGGCTGAGCCGCTGCAATATCCGCTGCTCTCAACTTCTCACACCAGCTTTCTGCAGTGTCCTGTTCAAAGGCAACACGCAGGAACTCAGCGGTGTCATTGGCTTCTTCCACACCGCTCAAACCTTCAACCTGTGCAAGGTCAATAAGCTCGTGGTCCTCTGCATCCATAAAGATCCAACCATCAGAGGCTTTATAGAAGTGTGAGAGCGCGTGGTTGCCAAGGGCATCACGTCCGGATGCTTCATCAAACGAGGCACGGCCTTCATAATCAAACGCAAACTTGATCTGCGCCAGATTGGTTACCGCTGACAGAGAGGTCCGCGCACGGGAGGTCTCTCCGGTTTTGTGCTTGTGATAAAGCGACAACGCCATACCAAGGCCAGCAGCAAAGCCACAGTTTACGTCAAGCGTACCAAGGTGCGCATGCTCTTCCGGTGTATCAACGCCGCCAAACCGGCTCATGATGCCGCTGTTGGCCTGAATGATGTCATCATAACCAATGTAGTTGGTCTTCGGTCCCGGCTTTGGTCCACCAAGACAGTCCAGACGGCAGAACAGAACACCCGGATTGATCGCCTGCAAACTGTCATGGTCAAGGCCAAGCGGCTTCATCTGACGGTCAGGGGCATTGATCACCACAAGATCAACGGACTTCACCAGACGCTCAAAAGCCTCACGGCCTTCGCCCGTAGTAATGTCCACCAGCGCACTCTTTTTGCCAATGTTGGTTTGGAACGTAAACAGCGTACCAATTAGCGGATCGTAAAGCGGCTTCACCGGATCCAGCTTGATCACCTCAGCACCAAACCGCCCGAGGAACGCTGTGGAATGCGGACCCGCAATCACGTTAGTCAGATCCAGAATACGTAGATCATTGAGCCAGCCGTCTTTGTCTGCTGCTGGAGCTGTTGGGGCAGGCAAAGAGCCCGTGTCGCCAACGGCTTTCAGGGTTGCCAGAGCCTCTTCAAAGGTTACGTTCTCGCGTGGTTTTGGAGTGAGCAGGTAGTCTACAATCTCCTCAAACCACACAACAGGACCGGGCTGTTTCATCAGGCCGTATTCAGGGTCGTTCACTTCGACAATCAGACCGGACGTGTTGCAGTGCTCGCTGTTCACCCATTCCTGCGTGGTGCGATGTGGTGCGCCTGGAATCTGGCCTTCACCAAAGATAACGCCCCATTCATCAGAGGTTTTAGTGAGGAACACCTTCTTCATTTTCACGGAAATGATATCAGCCCACTTTTTCGGAAGCGGATAAACACCAATGGACGTTTCCCCGTCCCACTCAGCAATAGGCAGGTGCAGGTTGTTTACCTCAGGCAGGCCTTCAGCAAGCAGCTCCTCGTAAATACCGAGAGCCTGCAGGCAGCGGCGGGCGTGGTTGCGGTGAGACGGGCAGACCGCATAGAAATAACGGCCATCTGCACACTCATAGGTCCGGTAGAACGGATCGAGGTATTCCTGTAGATCCTCATAGGAAAGATCCATCTCGATATCATTTTCACGGCGATGGGTAAGTTCGTGCTCGCGCATGGTCATGTAGCGCTCTGGCATGCCTTCAATCACAACAGAATTGTAGGAGAGGCCTTCCATAAGAGCAGCTGCAATCGGCACTTCAATCGTATCGCCACGGCCTGTCTTCTCACGGGCAAGCAGAGCCATCACAACAGAGCTGGCCGCCATTGTTGTGGCATAAGAAGAGCCCAGTGGAAGCGGTGAGAAGCTTGGGTTCAGACCCATAAGAACACGGTTGAAGCCCATGTCGGTGAACGCGCCTGATGTGGCGGCCACGATAGCTTCCGTTGCTTTCCATTCACGGCGCAGCTCATCATTGCTGGCAAATCCCGGGACTGAAAGTGTAACCAGCTCAGGGCGTTCAGCACGCAGCGCAGCAAAATCGACCCCAAGGTCTTTCATCTTGCCAGGGCGGAAGCTTTCAAGCACCACGTCGGCTGCTGCAATCAGGTCAAACGCCTTTTGCAAGCCAGCTTCTGACTTCAGATCAAGCCGGATGCATTTCTTGTTACGATTTAAAATCGCATTTGCCGGGTGATCCCACTGAGGCCCTTGAGGCGGATCGACGTGAATAACAGTTGCGCCCATATCCGCAAGGATCATAGCAACAGCTGGACCTGCAATCTGCTGACCGAAGTCAACAACTCTGACACCTTCAAGGGGAAGTCTTTTTTCCATGCAACATCATCCTCAGAAACCGCCCATCGGCAGTTCTTAGTTTATTCCAGACATAAGTATGTCTTTGATTTCAGGTTGTTATGGGTGAAATGCTTCGCAGCAACGGTTCACTTCATTGGAAAAACAATAGGCAGGCACCTACGTAGAAACCAGCAATTTAAATTTCGGTGCAGGCATAAAAATTTTTGTAGCTCGTCTAATTCTGAACTGTTTGATTTTGCCTTTGCCGGACTGGTGGAAGCTGAAATTTCTTCCACCAAACCTGTTTTATGCCGCCTGTGCAGCGGGGGCAGTGTCCTGCCCAAAAGGGAGATTACCCCTCATGTATTACGTTCAACAGCCAGTTTCTGAAGGTGACAGCATGCGGGTGCTCAAGGCTTGTGTTGGAGTAAACCAGATAAAACGCTTCTTCCGTCGGAACGCGATTTTCCAGTGGAGCAACCAGCAGGCCGGACTTCAGTGCATTTTCCACAAGACTTGTTCTGCCCAAAGCAACGCCTTCTCCTAAAGCTGCCATTTCCAGAGCCGTGACAAGCGTATCAAACTGATAACTCTGCCTCAGTTCCACATCACTGTGCTTGGTCTGCTTCAGCCAGTATCCCCAGCCTTCCTGATAGCCAATCACATGCAAAACACTATGATTTGCAAGGTCTTTTGGCGACTCCAACGGCCCGTTTTCTTCCAGATAACAAGGGCTGCAAACCGGAAAAAGCTCGTCTCGTGTCAGTCGGTCACATTGAACTGACGGCCATTTTCCCCGCCCGTAGCGCACTTCCAGATCGCAGTCACCGGAGGTTTCTTTGTTGTCCAACCAGATGTTGGAGGTGACACGCAGGTTGATCTTTGGATGCAGCTTGCGAAACTCTTTCATACGCGGGGCAAGCCAGCGCATGAAGAACACCATGTTGATCTTCACAGTCAGCAGATTGTTCTGCCCCTGACCGAAGATTTCCTCCGTTGCCGCCTTCAGGCGCTCCACGGATTCGTGGACTGCCGGCAAATACGCCGCCCCCGCATCTGTCAGTTCCAGTCCACGCGGCAATCGTTTAAACAGCACAGATCCCAACTGACACTCCAGGCCCTTGATCTGGTGACTGATCGCTGCCTGCGTAAGGTTGAGCTCTGTTGATGCATGCGTAAAGCTGAGATGACGCGCCGACGCTTCAAATGCCCTGAGCCAATTGAGCGGGGGTAAATTCTTCTTCATTAACTTCTCCCATTCGTATGGGTAGAATTTCATACTCTACGTAAAACTATTCATAAATATTTTTATACCATTGGGTCTTTTTTTGTTGATTGATAACAATTTAACCCTCCGGCAAAAATTCAACCTTCAATCAGGACAGCAAAAATAAAGCTTGAGGGGGACAAATGTATAATAACAGCAATACTGAAAGAAGGACGGGGGAGGGCCTGTTTACAGGTGTAAATCCTGTTATGGCTGTCGGGTCTACAGTACTCGTCATTGCGTTTGTTTTATTTACTGTAATGGTTCCTGAAACTGCTGGCTCACTTTACAATTCAGCCAAAGGTTTCATCGCAAATAATCTATCTTGGTACTATATTGGTCTGGTCAGTTTTTTCCTGTTTCTGGCTTTCGCGATGACCATGAGCCGTTACGGCAATATTCGCCTGGGCAAAGATGACGAAAAGCCGGAATACAGCTTCTTTTCCTGGTTCTCGATGCTCTTTGGGGCCGGCATCGGCATCGGGATTCTGTTCTGGAGTATCGCAGAGCCGATCTACCACTTCCAGAGTAATCCGTTTATCGCAGAAGGGCAGGAAAGCTCCGTAGAAGCCGCCCAAATTGCAATGCGGATCAGTATTTTCCATTGGGGTTTGCATGGTTGGGCACTGTTTGCACTCTCCGGTCTGGGACTAGCTTATTTCCACTATCGCAAGGGCCTGCCGCTGTCCGTTCGTTCAGGGCTCTATCCGATTTTTGGTGATAAGATTTACGGTCCAATCGGTCACGCTGCCGATCTGCTTGCAGTTTTCGGTACAGTCTTCGGTATTGCGACATCTCTTGGGTTGGGAGCCCAGCAGATGAATACCGGCCTGAACTACCTGTTCGGCTTTGAAGTCAGCATCACCAACAAGATCATCATCATCGCGGTTATCTCCGTACTGGCAACCATGTCCGTCCTGAGTGGCGTGAACAAGGGCATCAAAATCCTGAGTGAATTCAACATGCACCTCACCATGGTGATGCTTGTGTTCTTCCTCATTTTTGGCCCGACCGTTTACATTCTCGGGTCTTTCGCAACCAATCTGGGCGACTACCTGACCAACGCAATTCCGCTTGGCTTCTGGGTCGAAACTGATCCGAGCAACAGCTGGCAGGGTGGCTGGACCATCTTCTACTGGGGTTGGTGGATTGCGTGGGCGCCATTTGTTGGCATCTTCATCGCGCGCATCTCCAGAGGCCGTACGGTTAAAGAATTCCTGCTCGGCGTATTGCTGGCTCCAACACTGCTCTCCACATTCTGGATCACCACCTTCGGCAACACCGCAATGTTCCTTGAACTATTCGGCGCTGGCGGCGTGACAGAAGCGGTGAATGCGGACATCACCTCGGCTCTTTACACAACCATCGAACTGATGGATCTGGGCTCCACGCTCACCATCCTCGGCGCGGCGATGTGTACAGTTTTGCTGGTGACGTACTTTGTAACCTCTGCGGATTCCGCGACGCTCGTTATCTGCACCATCTTGTCCATGGGCGACGAGAACCCGGCCAACCGCTACCGCATCTTCTGGGGCCTTTCCATTGGCGCCGTGTCTGCGGTGCTGTTGTTCGCCGGTGGCTTGCGAGCCTTGCAAACAGCCTCGATCGTGGCGGCTCTGCCGTATTCCTTCGTGCTGATCCTGACCACGTGGGGATTGCTTAAATCACTCCACCTCGAGGTCTCAGAAATCATCTCCACCATAGATGACGAAGAGCATCCTTATTCAGCTGGCAATGCAGCCCCTGCTGCAGCCCCGGCCGAGTAAGGCGCTCTCACCCCGAACCATCTGGGATGTTCCCGGCATCCCAGATGGTGACAATAACCAAAGGTTCATTCTCATGACATCTCAGATCATTCTGCCGCGCATCATGCAAGTTGGTGCGGGAGCCGCCCTTCAATTGCCTGCAGTTCTGGCAAAAATCGGCTGCAAAAAGCCTCTCATCGTCACAGATCCCATGATGGTTCAGCTGGGATATTCCGAATCTATGCAGGAAAGCCTGAAGGCTGAGGGCATTGAAAGCGAAGTTTTTGCAGACACTTTGCCTGAGCCAACCGTCGCCTCCATCCTTCCGGGTGTGGAAAAGGCGCGGGAAGACAGCTATGACTGCATCGTAGCGCTTGGCGGCGGCAGCCCGATCGACAGCGCAAAAGCCATTGCGATTCTGGCAAAGTTTGGCGGGGAAATGCGCGACTACCGCTTCCCACGAGACGTCACGGAGCAGGGCCTGCCAGTTATTGCGGTTCCAACAACTGCTGGCACTGGCACGGAAGTAACCCGTTTCACCATCATCACAGATGAAGAGCGCGGCGAAAAGATGCTGTGTGTCGGCATCGGCTTCATGCCTGTTGCCGCACTGGTGGACTACAAACTCACCATGAGCCTGCCAGCACGCATCACCGCGGACACCGGTATTGATGCCATGACCCATGCGCTCGAAGCCTATGTCAGCAAAAAGGCAAATCCGTACAGCGACAGTCAGGCACTGGCTGCCCTGAAGCTGATCGGCCCGAACCTGCGTGAAGTCTACCACACAGGCAACAACGAAAAAGCACGTGAAGAGATGATGCTCGGCTCAACCCTTGCAGGCGTTGCGTTCTCAAGCGCATCCGTGGCTCTGGTGCACGGTATGAGCCGCCCGATTGGCGCGTTCTTCCACGTGCCGCACGGACTTTCCAACGCGATGCTTCTGCCAGATGTGACAGCCTTCTCAATTCCAGCTGCTCCAGAGCGTTACGCTCAGGCTGCACGTGCATTGGGTTTTGCATCCCAGCAGGATGATGATGCTATGGCAAACCGTAAGCTCCTGATTGAGCTGCGTGCCTTGAATGATGAGCTCTCCGTACCAACACCGGAAGAGTTTGGCATTGATCGTCAGGAGTTTATGGACCGCTGCGAAACCATGGCAGAGCAGGCGCTCGCCTCAGGTTCTCCGGGCAACAACCCGGTCACGCCAACCATTGCTGAGATGATGGAAATCTATCAGGGCTTGTGGGATGCCCGCGGCTCCGACAGTGAGTCTGTTGCAGCTGAATAAACTGAAATTCCTACGCTCCCGAGAGGCCAGCTCACGTCCAATGCCGTGAGTTGGCTTTTTTATTGTGGCTCTGGCGAATTAAGCGCCAATCTCCAACACAAACCGGGCGCTAAAGTCACCTTCCCACCACATCGGGAAGTTGGTGCCCCACTTGTTGTTGTAGATGTTGAACCGAAGCCCCTGATCATAAGCAGGTGCCCTGTGCTGGAACGGCATAAACGGCAAATCAGCAGGGGCCACAAGCGGAGTATCCAGCGGCACAATGCGGATCTCCTGATCTGCTTGTGCTCTCGCCCCAAAGATCGCCTGCAACTGACCTCCGCTCATATCCGGCAGATCATGCGCATTCACCCAATATCCGGTCTTATCGAACTGCCAGCGTGCCGCACCATCTGGCGCAAACCGCAGGAACCCAGCCTCAGGCATACGATTGGCAATCTTACCGTAAAGCCGCAGCGTTATCTCCAGCTTGTCGTTTGACCCATTCAGTGCCAGCTGAATGTTGGAGGTCGCGCCGGGAATATCCGAGGCCATCACATAGGAAAGAACGACGTGATCGTCGGCAACCGCAAGCCCTTCAAACTTCGGGCAATGGGTTTTGGACGTCGCAGTCCCTGCCTTATCCAATCCCGGCTTGATGTGATCTAAAATGGCCCATTCTTCTTCGTGGGTCAGATAGGCATCCATATGCGCTTTGACATCGCTGGCATCATAGGTTTCATGGGCAAACGAAAGCAGATTGTCATCCAGCCCAAACAGGTCTTTCCCATCTGGTGTTGTAAGCCGCTTGATAGCACCGGTGTCACTATCAATCTCCATGGACCAACCACCAAACTCGGCCTCATTGATAATCTCAAACGGACCAGCATGCGGAAGAGGGCAGCACAGCTCTTTAAGCGCTGCCCTGGCAACCTTCTGATCACCCTTATCAAGCGCAGCAACGGCATCCTTACAATAAGCCCGCTGTTCAGCCCAGGACGCTTCAGCATACTGAAAGCGCGGATCGTTTTGGCGTGCAACGTCAAAATCCCCACGATCCCACGCCTGTTCATCGCGTAGATAGGTTTTGATATCTACGCCGCACGTATGCTCAGCCACCATGGAAAGCTTGCGGCCAAAGGATAGCCGCTCCGGCGTAATTTTGTCGTCAGCGAAACGATCATAAACCCGCTGCAATGCCCGGTACTGTGCTGACTTTACAGGATCAGTCGCGCTGCCATGGATCCAGCTGTCGCCGATTTCCTGCGTTACAACGGGGAAGCTTTCCCGGTGTGGCCACAGCACCTCGGCAAACTCATCCAGCGTCGCTGCCTTGATCTGATAATCCGGATACTGCCGCTCCATCGCACGGAACACATTCACCGTCTGTCCGATGTTCTGTGGCCCGATATTGTCTTCCGTATGTGCAAAACTCAGGCCATCAGAAACACCCGGAATAAACTGGGTTGCGCCATAGGAGTTCTGGTAGAGCACCAGAACCTCTTCACCGGAAGGGGCCTGCCAGCGGAACACGTCCGGCAGTTTTGGTGTCGGAGAAGCGGTGTTGACCCCCAGATGCAAAAACTTGATGCCAGCTTTCGCCATCAGCGGCACAATACCAAGCGTATGTCCGGGAACATCTGTCATCTTTGCGGCAATAGTCTTCACCCCAAACCGCTCATCCAGCTCTTTGGAGTAGGAAAGACCAGCCTCAAACAGGGCCGGTGACATCAGCTCAGAATGTGTCGTGAACGGCAATCCGTGCCAGCGGATCAAACCCTTCTCAATCGCAGCTTCCAGTCGCTTTGCTTCAGTAGCTGACGCCTCGTTCAGATAGTCCCAGATCAGCCATGCGCCCGTGGTCCAGCGAAATTTCGGGTCCTGCGGGTTTTCGAAATAGAAATGCTCCGCCGTATCAAGCGCTTGCGGTAAAAAATAGGAGTGATAACGCTGCCGGACCTTCTCCGCATGATCAGTGAAACCGATATCCAGATGGGTTTTGAAAATCAGGTGAATAGTATTTGGGGACATATTTCTTTGCTTCTTATGAGCCAACAGTACCGCGCACAATCAGGCGGGTCTGCAGTGTCTCGGTCATGGCTGGGGCATTGGGGTCTTTAAGGCGCCGCAAGATAAGCCGTACGAGAGCCCGGACACGATCTTCCAGATCGATTTTCACAGTGGTGAGGTTGTAGCTCAGCCATCCGGACTGAGCGATGTCATCAAAGCCAACCACTTTCACATCCTCAGGAACCCGCAGGCCCAGCTGAAAGCGCAGCGCATCAATCACGCCAAATGCACCGACATCATTTGCAGAGAAAATGCCATCAACGCCTTCGCCAACCTTGAACAGATCCAGCGTGGAGGCGAGGGCGGTCTCATAGGTATAGTCGCCCTGCAACACCAGCGGCTCTGGCAAACCACGCTCTTTCATGATGCATTTAAATGCGCGCTCACGCTCTGTATTTGCAAGGGATGTGGTCGTTCCGCCAAGATAGGCAAAGTTCTTGCAGCCATAAGCCTGCATCAAAGCAACGGCCTGATCGATGCCGGTCTTCTGGTCCACAATCAAGCGGTCGAAGACAGAAGTGGAGCCCGGCTGGTTTGGCAAACTGCCATCCTCCGAATAACTCACGTAAATCGGCACGGCCCGGCCCAGCGAATGGGTCAGTGTGTCAGGTGAAACGTTTTCGGCAAAAGCGATGATGCTGTCTAGGTTGAAGCCCTTCATATAGGTCAGCAACCGCTCATCCATGCTCTGGTCAGTGCGGGTCTTGAAGAGCAGCGTGGCAAAGCCTTCCCCTTGCAGGGCAGTGGTCAGTGCGTCGATCTCCTGCGATTCCCATGGGCTGCACACATCCGGTACGATCACCCCCACCAGATGGGATCGGCGTGTCACCAGCGCACGGCCCGCCATGTCTGGCGTGTAACCCAGCTCCTTCGCGATCTTGAGAATCAGATCACGCTTTTCCTTCTTCAAAGAGGCATGTGGATTGAAAGCGCGTGAAACAGCGACTCGCGATACGCCTGCAAGTTTGGCAACTGTATCTGCCGTCGCGCGTTCGGGGCGTTTCGCCTCTTGGATGTTTGGATGCTCTGACACTCAAAACCACTCAATTTGTGAAAACGTGTTCACTATTAATGCCGTATCTAACCCTAGGATGTCAATCAAACATTCTTTATGCACGACGAAAATATGACAGATTTGTGCCGTTTATGTAAAATATTTGCTGGCGTAATATTTTAGAATCCTCTTGATTTTCTCTTGAGTGTTGACGAATAATGAAAACGTGTTCATTTTAAATTCACTGATCGATTTCTCAAGATTAGTGACAAGGCACACCAACACAGGATGCCCTGGGGGGATAATTTAGATGAGTAAATTGCGTAGTTATGCATTGGGTCTTGCAGCTGCCACAGCATTGGCCGGGCCAGCAATGGCAACGGACGTCACCATCACTTGCCGTTGTGTGGAAGGCGGCGTGAACAGTGCAGCTGCTGTCTGGCTGAAAACAAGCGTCATTCCTGGTTTTGAAACCATGATGAAAGCCACAGGCAAAGACGTAAAAGTGATTTTTAAAGAGTTTGCCGGAAAAGACGAGCAGCTGACACAGCAGCTTGCTCTGGACTTTTCAACCGGCGCAGGCGCGGACGTATCATCGTTCGACGGCTTCCTTATTCCAAACTTCGTAGACGCCGGTCTGCTGAAGCCATTGGAAGAGGTTGCTGGCGCAGAGGTGAACCAGTGGGAAGGCTGGTCTCACATTTCTGATGGCTCCAAAGAGCTGATGTCCTACGGCGGCAAGGCCTACGGTATCGCGCTTGGCACTGACAGCCGCATGATCTTTGTGCGCAAAGACATCTTCGCACAGGCAGGAATTGACGCTGACACATGGCAGCCAACATCCTGGAAAGACGTTCTGGATGCAGCGCGCACCATCAAAAAGGCAATGCCTAAATCCGCTCCGCTTCAGTTGAATGCGGGCGTTTCCATGGGTGAAGCAACCACCATGCAGGGTTACTGGATGGCTATTCTCGGCACCGGTGAAGGCATGCTGGACGAGAACGGCAAGTGGATCGTTTCCTCTCAAGGCATTCTCGATACGCTGAACCTTTATAAGACCATCTACGTTGATGAAAAGCTTGGCGACAAGCGCGCTCAGCTGCTGGGTGATGGCCGCAACCGCACATTCGCAAACTTCCGCGATGGCAAAACAGCAATGCTGGTTGAAGGCGACTGGTTCTACCGCTCAGTCACCAAGCCGGGCGCTGAATTTGAAGTCAAAGACCGTGACGTCAACATGACCTGGAAGAAGATGCCTGCTCAAGAGCCGGGCAAAGGCTTCCGCGGTCAGGACTTCGTGACCATGTCCGGTGGTACGGGTTTTGTGATCAATCCAAACTCCAAAGCTCCAAAAGAGTCATGGGCGCTGTTGTCCTACATGAACTCCAAAGAGCAGCTGGATGCATTCCAGGCGATCAACCCGCGCGTTCGTATTCGTGATGATGTCTGGATTCCAAACTCTGACTTCCTGACAGAGACCTCTCAGACACTTCTGCCACTGACCACAGCCCGCCCAAACAACGCCTACTACAACAAAGTGTCTGTTGCAGTTCAGCGTATGACAGAAGCAGTTGTCTCCGGCGAACAGACACCAGAGCAGGCCATGGCGCAGTACAAGTCTGACGTTACCGCCATTGTTGGTGAAGAAAACACCGTAAGCAAATAAGGCTTACCCCAACTCCGGGGCAGGGCGCGCTCCTGTTGCGCGCCCTTATCCTCTCCCTGATCTTTCGATCCAGTAATCTCCCTTCTTGGGAAGGTGTATTTTGAAGAACTTCTCTTTGTTGTCTGTGCGCGCGGGAACGCTGTTTTTCTCGCCCGCTGCGGCTCTTGTCGGCGCATTTGTGATCGTCCCCTTCTTCTGGGTGATCTTTGTCTCCTTCACCAACAGAACTCTGCTTGGTAAAACAGCTCTCAACCCCGAGTTTGTCGGGTTTGATAATTACGTCGCCTTGTTCAACATGGAAACGTTCTTCACACGAGGCCAGTTTGGGTTCTCGCTCATTCTTACAATTCAGTTTGTGCTGCTCTCCGCTCTTATCGGGCAGGCACTGCTGGGCATGATCCTCGCTTGGTTGCTGCAATCAACTCCCAAATACGTGAAGGTCTTCTCTGAATCTGCCGTCATCGTGGCTTGGATTCTGCCAGAAGTCGTGATCGGTTTCGCCTGGTTCGCCTTCCTTGATTACGACAACGGCACCTTGAACATGCTGACGACAGCACTCGGGCTGGAGCCGGGGGACTGGTTGCTGGACAATCCGTTCTGGGTGATCGTGTTCTTCAACACCTGGCGCGGTGCAGCGTTCTCCATGATGCTGTTCAACTCCGCGTTTGCCTCTCTTCCGCCAAGCTATTTTCAGGCCGCTGATGTTGCTGGCGCGACGTCTTTCCAAAAATTCAAAGACATCGCTTTGCCGCTCATCAAAGGGCATGTGGTGACAGATCTGATCCTTATCACCATGTGGACGTTCAACGTGTTTACCCCGTTCCTGCTGACGCAAGGCGGCCCGTCGTACCGCACCGAGCTGCTGTCCATCTACACGTATCGCGTCGCCTTTAAAGACTTTGAGTTTGGCAAAGGGGCCGCCGTTGGCGTGGTTATCATGTTGATCAACCTTGCCTTTGCTCTGTTCTATCTGCGCATCGCAAAACAGAAACATAAGGGAGCGGAATAATGACCCTCTCATTCCAGCAAATTCTGTCTCGTATCAGCTTCTCTGTTCTTGCAGCCCTGATCGGTATCTGCTTTGCCTTGCCTTTGATCTGGTTCCTGTTCGCTCCCTTCAACGCGCGTGCAGAACTCGGACTGGAAATTCCAAGCCCGTTTACGCTGAAGAACTTCTTCACCGTCTTTGAAAACACCTTCGCAATGCGCGGATTGCTGAACTCGTTCAACCAAAGCATTGGCGGCGTGGTTCTTGTCGGTTTCGCAGCGACTTTGGCAGCCTATGCTCTGTCACGCTCTGACATTCCCGGCAAAAAAAGCATCACATACTTGTTGCTGCTTTTCTCCTCCGTGGTGTCCGGCAGTGCGGCGATGGTTCCAATCTTCCTGATCGTCTCCAAACTCGGCCTCATCGACACCCATGTCGCTGTAATCCTCGTCTTCGCTGGCGGTCTGCTGCCAACAGCGATGTTCATCCTGCGCGACTTTATTGATGGCATCCCCAAGTCCTACGAGGAAAGCGCGATGGTCGCCGGGGCGTCCTCTATGCAGGCCTTCCGTGATGTGGCACTGCCAGTCATCCGTCCGGGCATTGTGGTTGTGGTGGTCTGGGCCTTCGTCAACATCTGGGGCAGCTTCCTGATCCCGTTCATTCTGCTGCGCTCTGACGAGCTGATGCCTGCTTCTGTGGCCATCTACTCCTTCTATTCGGAAGCTGGAACGCCAATCGTCACGCTGCTTGCAGCCTATGCGCTGATCTACTCGTTCCCTGTCATCTCTCTCTATCTGTTCGTAAACTGGAAGTTTGGTTTCCGGTTCTTCGGCGGCATTAAAGCATAATCGGAAGAACAAAAATGGCTTCTATCTCCTTTCAAAACGTCACCAAGTCTTTCGGCGATTTTAATGCAGTCTCCAATGCCAGCTTTGAGATCAATGACGGCGAGTTCATCTGCCTGTTGGGCCCGTCCGGCTGCGGAAAAACCACCAGCTTGCGCATGATTGCAGGGCTGGAAACACCAACCAGTGGGCGCATCTATATCGGTGATAAAGATGTAACCGGTCTGCATCCGCGAGACCGCAAAATCTCCATGGTGTTTCAGGATTATGCGCTTTATCCGCACATGAACATCAGCCAGAACATCTCTTATCCGTTAAAAGTACGCGGTGAGAATGAAGCCACCCGCGGCGAGCGGGCGCAGGAAGTGGCGGATGTTCTGAAGATCGGCCATTTGCTGGACCGTTTGCCCGCGCAAATCTCAGGCGGTCAGCAACAGCGCACGTCACTTGCC
>NZ_LCWX01000237.1:132480-145710 GCF_001431305.1 Pseudovibrio sp. POLY-S9 | reverse complement strand
CGTGCGCTGGTAAACCCAAGTCAGGTCTACCTGTTTGACGAGCCGCTCTCCAATCTGGATGCCAAGCTGCGTTTGGAAGCACGCGGCTTCTTGCACCATTTGCAGCACAGCATGGGCATGACCTCGGTTTACGTCACGCACGATCAGGCCGAAGCCATGGCGCTTGCCACCCGTGTTGCGGTCATGGATCAGGGCCGGATTGTTCAGTTCGCAACCCCAATGGAAATCTACCGCAAACCAGCCACCACCTTCGTAGCAAACTTCGTCGGCAACCCGCCCATGAACCTGCTGCCAGTGGAAGCGATGGTGGAAGACAACAGCCTGAAGGTGAAAGCTGATGGTCTGGAAGTTGTAGCCTTGCCGATGCAAAAGTCCTTTGCAGAAGCCGTTGCCATCAACCCCAACATCACGCTGGGGGTCCGCCCGGAACATCTGCGGGCAACAGCTGAAGAAGAAAACGTGGTGCGCGGCAAACTGTTTGCCAATGAAAACATGGGCGCGGAAAAGCTCGTCACCATCGAGCGTCCAGATGCTGCCCGTTTCACCGCCCGCATCTTCACGGATGATGACATCATCCTGTCAGAAGATGTAGCACTCGGCTTCTCCAGCCAGCATGTCTCTTTGTTTGATGCAGACGGAAACAGATTGGCATTGGACAATGAGTGACACTCTGGATCACCTCAAATTACAGCACCACATCACGAAGGCGGATCAGCTCAAAGATCCGTACTTCTATCTGGAATTTGAGGTGCCGGAAGGAACGACACGCTTTGACGTGTTGCTGAACTACCCCAAGGCCAGGGATTGTATCATCGATCTTGGATGCCTTGATCCCGAGATCACGCCGTTTCCGGCAATCTCGGGGTTTCGTGGCTGGAGCGGGGGCGCCCGCGACAGCTTCTTCATCGCGCTGGATGATGCAACACCGGGTTATGTGCATGGCCAGATCCAGCCGGGCACATGGCAGATTATCCTGGGGCTCTACAAAGTGCCGGAAAACGGCGCTGACATAGAGCTCTCCATTTCCTTTGATCAGACATCCAGAAAGCTTGCGCCACAGCCCGTCACACCCAATCCGGTGCGCCAAGGGGCAGGGTGGTACAAGGGGGATCTGCACTGCCACACCTTTCATTCCGATGCACGCGGCGCGCCTGAGCTGCTCCACGCCGCTGCAAAACAGGCAGGGCTGGATTTTCTGGCAATCGCGGACCACAACACCACCACCCAGCGCAGATATTTCCACCGGCATTCCTCACAGGATCTGGTCTTCGTAAGGGGCATGGAAGTCACAACCGCAGTCGGCCACGCCAATGTCTTCGGCATTGATGACTGGCTCGACTTCCGCATGACCAGGCCAGATCACGCCCACATCGTCGCCAAAGCGGCTCATGACCGCGGCGGTCTGTTCTCCATCAATCACGACAAACCGCCGATTGACTGGACCTACGAGCTGCCAGAGATCGACTGCATGGAGGTCTGGCAATCTGCATGGCTCATGTACAACTGGGTATCACTGGCACGCTATCAAAAGCGCCTCAGTGAGGGGCATCAGATTTCCCTGATCGGTGGCAGCGACTACCATCAACCCGACCAACTGTTACCGGAAGGGCCGCTTGTGCTGGCTCGCCCGACGACAGTGCTCTGGCTGGATGAACTCAGCGAGAAAGCTGTTCTGAACGCCATGAAAGCAGGGCTCGGGTATGTGACCGAAGGGCCAGACGGCCCGCACCTGTCGCTCACCTCCGGTTTGGTGCGCATGGGGGATAAAGTGCCAACAGGTACCACAAGTTTCTCCGTGCACGTCAAAGGCGCCAAAGGGGATGTGTTGCGCTGGGTGGATGCATCCGGCTTGCGGAAAGAAGATGTTCTCATCAATGATGAACAGCAGATCTCCTTCAACCAGCCAGCTACAGGATTCCTGCGAACTGAGATCGTTGCGCGTGAAAACCACACCGAGCTGCTTGGAGAATTTTTAGGGGCGTTCAAAGGCAAAAAGCTTCCTTTGGGGCTCACTGAAGCAGACATACTGGAACAGCCCATTATCCGGGCTCTTTCCAATCCAATATACATAGTAACGGAATAGGACAGCACGGCATGTTGATCGGGAATGCACCGTGTTCATGGGGCGTCTGTTATCCAACAGGCAACGCATACGCGCCAGAGGAGTATCTGGCAGAGGTCGCAAGCGCAGGCTACAAGGGGACTGAGCTTGGCCCGCTCGGGTACCTGCCAAGGGACACAGAGGCGCTCAAAGCCATGCTGACGAGGCATGATCTCACCTTGATCGGCGCAACCCACGTGCACACGTTCTCCCAACTGGAAACAAGCGCCCGGTTCCATGAAGACATGCAGGCACAAGGTCAACTCCTGTCATCCCTTGGCGCTAAGCATCTGGTGGTGATGGATGAAAGCAACGTCTATCCGCCAGAACAGCTCGGTGTGATGACACTGGCCGCACGAGAACAAATGTATGAGGACCTTACAAAGGCCCATGCAATGCTTGCTGAGACCCACAGTGTTGCACTGAGCTTCCACCCCCACATCGGCACATGTGTTGAGCTGGAAACTCAGATTGATGACCTGCTGCAAAACACACCGCTCAACCTGTGTCTTGATACAGGCCACCATGCGTTCTGGGATCAGGACCCACTGGCGTATATGCAGCGCAAATGGGACCGCATTGATTACATGCATCTGAAAAACGTTGATCCAGCTGTACGCACGCGCGTTCTGTCTGGCGAACTCAGCGTTCCTGCGTCTCTGGCTGCAGGGGTCATGTGCCCACTTGCAGATGGAGCCGTTGATATTGCGGCGGTTATGGACGTCCTGCGGGCAAGGGACTTCCGGGGACCGGTTGTTGTTGAGCAGGATATTGCTGAAAACGCAAGTGAAACATCGCTGGAACTCGCCCGCCGCAACTTCTCCTTTATTGCAAAACTCGCTTAAGTCTGAGGAAGAACAATGTCACTGTCCGTCGGAATTATTGGCTTGGGCGAAGTCGCTCAGTTGATGCACCTGCCACTTCTTGCAGATGATGCCCGCTTTACCATCTCGGCCATCAGCGATGTCTCAAACGAGCTTATGGAGTACATCAGCGACCGCTACGGTGTTGCAAAGCGGTATGCTGCAGCCTCAGACCTGATTGCAGACCGCTCGCTGGATGCAATCTTCATTCTGACACCGGATCACTTACACGCGGACCTTCTGTCAGAGGCAATGAAAGCCGGCAAGCATGTCTTCATCGATAAGCCGGTTTGCCTCAACAAACACCAGATCCCACCGTTGTTGGAAGCGCAAAAGAACAGCGACAGCGTGGTATTCGTTGGCTACATGCGCAGATATTCCCGCAGCTTCCTCGCTTTGAAGGACCGCATGCCGGATCTGGCAAACATCCGCCATGTCCGCATCCGCGATATCATCCGCGAAGCGCCATACTTCACCCGCCAGACGCGCCCCGTTGTCCGCGGTAGCGATGTCCCGCAGGAGATCATCCGCGAAGGCCAACAGCGCACCACAGCCATGCTCCGTGAGATCATGGGGGAGAACGCCAGCGAAGATCAGTTGCGCGCCTATCAGGTCCTGACCGGGCTGTCCTCACACAGCTTCTCCGCCATGCGTGATCTGCTCGGCATGCCAAAGGCAGTGAGCTACGCCAAACAGCATGGTGGGGAAACGGTGATGGTCCTGTTTGATTATGGTCACTTCACCGCGCTGTACGAAGCTGTCATCTCTGACATTGCTGAATTCGATGCAGGCATCGAAGTTTTGACCCAGACGGAGCGGTACCATGTGACCTATGATACGCCGTACATTCGTAATCTACCGACACAACTTAGTATCACTCGTTCAACCGATGAACAGACCACCAAAGAGGTGATTGGTCCGTCCTATGAAGACCCGTTCCGGATTGAGTTGGACGCCTTCTATAAAGCTATAGTGGATGGAGAGTTTTACGAAACAACGCTAACCGACGCAGCAAACGACTTAACCTTGTTTGCCGATGTTGGAGCAAAGTTTACAGATGTAAAATGAAGATTATACTATTTAAATCAGTACATTAACAGGCATTTCTGAATCTCTTTCTTAAGAATGCCTGTGGGCTCTCTAGCCGTTACGCTCACATTTCAACGCAAGCAAACGCAAACCAACGCAAGGCCAATTTCCGTTGTGTGCATTGCGTAATAACCATCGCATTTTGTGTATTTAAATCTTGCCTCAAATACAAATCCAGACTGGATCTAAACTTACCTTAACTTAACCAAGTATCGGCAACGCAATTTTCAGCGAAAGACTTGATTTTTCCCATATCCGAAGAGCGACAACGCATAATTATGCGCAGCGCGATTAAAGTGTGAAACAGCAGTTTCCAGAACTTCGGAGTTTCCAAATGCCTGAGAATAACCTCCCTCCAGAGCACGAAAACTGGGCGCATGCAGTCTTAAAGACGATGAAGGTCAGGTTTGAGCTACCTGATGATGATCAGGTGCCGAACAGCGAAAATGGGCAAGGTGGCGAAACAGTCTCTGTTTCTCAGGCAGAACAACCCCCGCAAGACAAAGCCGAAGAACAGCAGGCTGTTCTGGATCTGGCAGAACGCAAGCGTATTCATCAAAAGGAATTATCTAAAGTAAGCAGGAACTTAAGGTCTCTTGCTAAAGCAGTACATATAGCTGGTAAACGAACTGATGTCTTTATTGAAGACGTCACTCAAAGGGTGTTTGAAGATGCCAAGCAGCTGGCAGAAGCCAATGTGAAGCAAGCCAATGACATCATGAACAAGCCAGATAAAAAAGGCTTTGTTGACCTTGGTAAACTGCAGGCCTTCATGGACCGTGGAGAAGAATATCTCCGCGTGATGCAGTCCAACTTCAAGGAAGGCCAGGACATTACTCTCGATAGCATGAGGGGGATAGCAGCTGAAGCCAAGAAGAAACTGGATGATGTCCATAAGCAACGCGCCAGTATTGAAACCTGGAACATTGATCTGTCTCGCTTTGACGGGGCTTACGAGCAGGCTGCTGAAAACATTAGGGATCTGAACACGGCATTGAACAGCAACAGCATCTCTGTTGCCAAGCAAAGTCTACAAGCCGCATCTATCAATCTTGCGGTGTTGAAAGACCTGCTGAAGAAAACGCAAAAACACGCTGCAAACGCGAAAAAAGATATCGAGTACCGAGTTCAATCAACCGAAACAGCAGCTGCTGATCTGAGTACACGTAAATCCGAAATAGAGCATAATTCCAAAGACTTGGTAGAATTTGAGAAGCTTCATGAGGCGGTCGTAACTAACTGCAAGCAAGCATCATCTCTGGTCGCTGCAGGCAACGGCATTGAGGCCGAAAAAGCGGCAGAGAGCGCTGAAAACGGCTTCATCGAAATGCAGCAAGTTATGTTGCAAAGCATCGCGTCTTCTGAAGGGACCTCTGAAGAGGACGATGATGACGAGAACGAAGTGAAACTGCTTGCTGGTGATGCGATTGAGCTGACAAAGAAGGTGGATGAGTTGGTCTTTCAGGAAGGGTTGGTGAGTGAGTACAACGGACTTCTGCCTGTCTTCAGGAAGGCGGATAAGTCTGCGCGTAGCGCCATTGCAGAGGCGCAATCTGACCTATTGAAAGGTGAAGTGCTGTCCGCAGAAGATAAGCTTGAAAAGGTCAAGCTTGACCTCACAGAGATGCACGAGATTGCCGTGGAGGCACAATCGGCTCTTGAGATTGCACAGGATCAGATCGCTTTACTGCAAAAACAAGCCGATATTTTGCTCTCCCGTCGCTCTGAATTTGTGAAATTTGCAGAGGTAGAGGAGAGAAAAGTCATTTACCTCAAAAGGTTCGATACTATCGCGGGCGAAGTTGAGTTCAACCTTAATCGAGCAGAAACAGCGGTGAAAAATGAAAACCTGAGCGAGGCCAATCAGGTCACCGCCAACGCTCAGACCTCCATTACAAACCTGCAAAACCATGTCGACAAGTTGCAGTACTTCCAGGGGATCAGAACAGCTGCTACTCAGGAGGAAAATACCGAGCTCTTCATGCAGACATTGGACAGACTGCGAGAAAATATTGCCGAGTTCAATGATCGTAGCGATGTCTTCAAAGACAAAGAAGAAGAAGCAATTTTCGATAATCTATACGATAGAGCTGTCGAGTACTCTGATCAGGCGGAAAATCTCTTCAAACGTAAGAAATACGAAGACGCCGACGATGCAATCGATAACACCCAGATTGCTCTCAGCGGCCTCGAAATCGCCTTGGAACGCGGCGCAAAAACAGCAGCCAAAGTTGCAGGCCTGAAGCTTGAGGTGCAAGAGGCCTGGGGACGAATTCAAGCCTATGAAAACGTTGCGAATGGCATTGTAAATGATGAACTTCGTGGGGAATTTCTCAGTTTCAGGATGATCGCCCAAGGCTGCGCCAAAGAAGCCTTTGATTACATCAGCCAAAGCCGCATCACAGATGCCAGAGGCGCGCTGGCAGACCTGAAGCAAGCTATGGTCAATCTGGACGCTTTTGTCGCCAATCCGCCAAAACCAAAGCAACCGGAAAGCTATCAGGCAGGTACGGAAACATCTGAAGTGGAAGAGGAAACTCTAACTGTAGAGCAACTGGCGGAAAAAGAAGAGCAGGAAGAAATTGCACTATTCGTCAGGGAGTTAAAGCAGCTTCGCGTTGAGGTCGAACAGCTGAAAAACGCTGTCAAAGAGGGGAATAAAGTTTGGGGACGTTTCTGTGAAGGGGACTACCTCCAACGGTTCCAGAACTCATTCCAACTGGCAAACGCCTCAATCGATGAAGCGATGGATTGGCTTACAGGCGCTGACCAAATGATGACACCTGGCCCACGGATGAAAGTCAATCAGGACCTATTCATCACGAGCATACGAGAGCCAATCACAGAGGCCAAAAAAGCCTACCGTGACATGGAAAATGCATTTGATGTCAGCAAGCAAATCGTGACGTCGCAGCTCAACGGCATCTCTGAAGGAGCCAAATACTACCTTGCTGCATTCGAAGATATTTACAAAGTGCGTGAAAACTTGGGTGGCTGGGCGATTGATCTGTCCGCATTAGATGATGCCTATCTGACGGCAATGGACAACATTGCGGAACTCAAAATATCCGTAGAAAAACAAGATGTTGCAGCATCTCGAGATGCTTTGGATCTGGCTGAAACACACCGGCAGAGCATGAGACAGGCGAGTGAGGCAGCACAGAGTGCTGCGCTTGAGGCAGAACATAAAGTCGTCATGACATTGACGGATATGCTGATTGACTACATTAAAATGTCGGAGCTTGTAGACACCGTTGCTAAGTTCCCAGAGATTTTGAAAGTTTTTGAAAATGCGGATGCCACTGCGAAAGCTGGTCTGGATAAAGCTCTGGAGCTGGTAAACTCTGGAGAGGGAAAGACAGCAGTCCTGCAGTTTTCAGATGTCGAAAAAGCTATGGACATCATGGTGGATGCTCTCGGTGATGCAGGTGTTGCAGCTGTAAGAGCGGAACTTGACGCGCAAGCGCCACGCGATGCTGATACCACTGTCTTCGGGATTCAAAAGGAGGAGATCCTTGCCGAAGTCGAGACACTCTCTGATATCATTGAGGCCTCTTACAGTGACTGGATTGACTATTGTCGTGGGGATCGTGAAGCCCAGTTCAACGACTATTTCGAGTCAGCAAAGCAAAAGCTTGAAACAGTAGTAGCTCTGTCCAAACCACCTGAAGATGGTGACGTAAACGGCATTATGGCTAAGATGAGATATGAGCTGGCAGAAGCACAGTCCTTCTACAATGCTATGGATAGAATCCACAATGTAAGTGAAAGCATCGCGACCTTTAAACTACGGGACATGAACCAACGTGCTGAGTACTTTCAGAATAAGATAGACAAAATTAGTGAGGGGCTCAACCAATACGTCGATTGGGAATTGGACCTCTCCGAGTTTGACGTAAAGTACAATGAAGCCAAAGACTTGATTGAGAAACTAAGAGGAGCGGTTCAAAAGAAGGATTACATCAATGGAGTTGACATCGTCCATGAAGCGCAAGCAGCTGTCGATGCGATTGACGGTGAAGAGCAACGCTACGCAGACTTGTTCGTAAAAGCAAAGGCAAGCTTCATCGAAGGCTTTGGGGTTTATCGCGAAAGGATCGCAGAGCTTGTGAAGCGTCGCCCCGAACTTGAGAAGATCAAGCATCTCGCTGCTGCCTTCGATGATGCTGAACGCTCAGCTCTTCAGGCTATTGATCGAAGTATCGCGCTGATCAGGAAAGGAGACCGCTTCGGCCCTGACAAAGAAAGTGAATACATACTCAGCCAGGAAGATCGCATGCTTGAACTGCTCCAAGAGGCAGTGCCACTTGCAAAAAATCCAGAAAAGCTCGGTGCCACGATAAAAGAGAGCCAGCAAAAACTTGCCGAGTTCGAGGCTCTGAAGAAAGACATTCAGGATGGCATGGACCGTGAAATCTTTGAAGCAATGCAGGTGCGCGGTGCTGAACATGCAGCAGAAGCACAAAAGCTGATGGATCAGGAAAACTTCGAAAAGGCCGAGTTTGAGTTATTTGCTCTGCGCGTTGTTAATGAAGCTCTGCAATCAAGGCACGATTCCGGTGTAGCCATAGCAGATAAAATTCCTGAGCTGGAACAGGAAGTTGAGGATGTAACAACAGACCTTGCTGATCTCAATAAACTGAGCAACACGATCCAGAATGCCGATGACGCAGTAAACTACGGCAAGTATCATTCCATCGGTATCCGAACGGCCTTTGAAGCAAAAGACTTTCTCCTCAAAGGTGAGATCAGACGTGCTCAGGCAGCGTTAAATACACTCCAGTACTACCTTGATAAAATGGAGGAACTTCTCGACAAACAGGGTACAAAAGGTCCTAAGCGCAGGTCTGGTTCGGTGCAATCTAAATCAGAGGATCAACCTGAAGAAACACTCAAGCCATCAGAAGAGCTGGAGTTGGAACGTGAAGACAGCTTCGGCCCAGCTGATGATGAAGAGCAAAAAGCCAACCTTCAAGATGCAATCGCGTCGACTGACCAGCTTCTGGAAACAGCCAAGGCAAATGTTAAAGACCTGCTGGATGCATCAGAAGCAGAGTATTACGGGATGATCCTCCAGAAAGCCGAAGAGCACGCCGCCGCCGCAAAAGACCACCTCGCGAATGCCAGATTAGACGACGGCGATGAAAGCATCGAGTACCTCAAGTTTGCTTTGGACACTCTACATGATGCGCACCGCGTAGGTCTCGCAACCTCGCAACTTGCGCCAGGCTATGAAAAAGAGATCGATGAAATTGGCCAAAAACTCATCCTGCTCAATCTGAAACGCAACACGATTAGCGAAGCGAAGGCTCAGACTGAGTTTGATAAGGTCCGCAACGAAGCAAGCGCATCTGTTTATCAGGTTGCACGCTTGCTCAACGACAAAAACATCCGCAAAGTCAAATACGAAATGGGCACCCTGCGCGAAAAAGTCGGCAACCTGGAAAAAATCCTGAACAGCCACACCAGCAGACGCGCAAAACTGAAGAATCTGCTAAAGCGCAAGAAGTAGAATGTGTTTGCGAGCGATGATGAGCATTCTAGTCCGGATAACAACACGCACTGCAAGTCTGAGGGGATCGACCTAGGTTACTGCCTTAGTGATTATCAGGTGGCAATACTCTTGCTTCGCTTATCAGGCAGTCGAGATCAGGAGAGGTCAGGCTTTGCAGAAAGGCTTCGAGGTCTTGTTTTTCTGCACCTGTGAGACCAAGCGGGCGGATGCGTGGGTCTTGACCACTCAGTTGTGATCCGCCTTGGTCGTAGAACTCAATAACCTGCGAAATCGTACTGAGATGGCCGTCGTGCATATAAGGTGGCGTTACTGTGAGATTACGCAGTGAAGGCGTGCGAAATCTCCATCTGTCAACTGGGTCCTCTGTTACCTCATAGCGCCCAAGATCAGCTTCGCGTTCAGCACTAACAGATTGGATTTTTGAAAATTCCATCTGATGCACCACTCCGGGGGCAACTTGCACAGGAATGCTTGCCGGGGGATTTTGGCGCTTCTCTTCACGCATCTGACCATATCCGGTGTCATGGAAAAGCTCATCCGTAAAGAGAGTGTGATCATCTTCGATCAGATGGCAAGCACTGCAGCCCGCTTTGCCGTTAAAAACCTGAAAACCACGCTTAACATCGGCACCAACAGCAGTTTCATCACCACCAAAGTACCATTGATCAAAGGGACTGTTCCCCGCAAGGATTGTTCTTTGATATGCGCCAAGGGCCATCCCAATCCTGTCGAGAGACGCCTGAGCCTCGAAGGCATCCTCGAACATCTGCGCATAGTCCGCAAGCTCCTTCAAAAGAGCAACAACACGTCCCGCAGACGGATTTGCCATTTCATTTCGCGCGGTTAATGGACCAATAAACTGTGTCTCTAATGCATGATCCCGGCCATCATGAAACAGAACATCCAGGTATCCAACATTCAAAATGCTTGGTGAGTTTCGCTTAAGGCTGCGCCCTTCAACACCGATAGCTGTGCTCAGTTCCCAATTGGTGAACCCTTGCTCTGGAACATGGCACATGGCGCAAGACATTGTGCGATTGATCGACAAGCGCCGATCGAAAAACAACTTCCGGCCCAACTCAATCTTCGCGACACTCGGCGGGTTGTCATGTGGATGGGGGACGGGCGGAAGTCCAAGCGGGGTAGAAAGGCTCCGCATCAAAGCTACTTCAGACCAGTTTCCTGAGTCTGCTATGCAATGTGATTGTGCATGTGCGCCATCTGCCCAACACAGGAGACTGCCAATCAGACATGTAAGAAACCACTGGCGCATTATGACCTGCTTTCTTCCAGTAAAAGCGTCTCCACGTCTGTGATCAGGAGCCTCGGGTCGATGGTTCCAAGCCCATAGACGTTGCGTACAATGCCTTCGCGATCAATCAGATACATCCGTAAAAGATGATTGATGACCTCCTGATCATTCGACCGATCAATGACTTGGCCAAAACCATCCAGAATAGGCTGCAGATCTGTCATGCCTGAACTCGTAAGCACGTGCCATTTCAGCTTCTGATCAGCATTCGCATCGATTTGAAGGGGGTATGAAAAGGAGTTGATGGCCTCGACCGTATCGCGGGCAGGGTCAAAGCTGATCGTGATCAGCTGAACGTCTTCTCGTAGTCCGGGCAGCTTCTCGCTGGCATCGTGAATTTCAAAGAGCGTCGACATGGCGATTGGACATCCATTCTCATCGCCGCACATCAGATAGACAAAGCTCACCAGATTGATCTTGCCTTTGGTCAGTGCTGCAAATGAATGTGTCTGTCCATTTACATCCAGAACCCGTCCATCTGGCGCCGTCCTAAACCGGTTCAGCGTGTAAGAACCCGGCTTGGGAGGATCAAACTGAAACTCTTCATGAGGGGTAAAGGCATCTGAAAATGGGCGAGTGGGAGCAGCTTGTCCGGCCATTAAGGTATACCAGAGTGCTGGAAGTGTTGCTGCAACACCACTGAAGACCAGGAACTTTTTCAATACACGCATGCATCAGACCTAATGAGTTGGAAAAGCATGGGGCAACACGCGTGCTGCCCCAAAACGAGTTTGATCTAGCTGGTGTACAGCTCAGAACTGCCAAAACGCATGATGTGCGCACGGCCAAGGCCGAGCTTGTAAAAATCGATATCAAAGTCCTCGATCAGCTCTTTCTCATCCCAGGTGTATGCACGCAGATATTGCACATCGTCGTCACCCTTTTTGTCCCAGTTTGCCAGCAAGGAAGAGCTGAAGTAGACCCGTTTCCCATCCCAACTCTGGCTGACCATGTTGACCTGACGGTCGATGGTTTTCTCATAAATTTGAGAGGGGTTATGCGGATCGGAAATATCAAAGAGCCGCGTCTTGCCATCCATGAAGCTGTTGACCCACAGTGTCTGATCATCAGCAGCTATGGAGATATCGACGGGAAGCGGAATGTCCGCAGGGTTTCCAATATCCGCTACATCTTTGGCCTGCCATTCCCCACTGTCGTCCTCATAAATCAGCCAGAGTTTGGAGGTGAGAGCGGTCGTAGAGAATGCATAGTTCGCATTTGGGCCCCATGGGAAGCGGATCTCCAGCGGAGCGCCCGGCACGTTGAAGACCTTACGCGGCTGACGAGTATGCAGATCCCATTGAACGATCGTATTGCCAAACCGCTTCATCGCGTCGGCATCTTGCAGCATCTGGCCAAAATCCATCATGTAGTTTGACCAGCCAGTAAAGGAGGAGGTCAACATGATATTCTTGCGAATGAGTGCGCGAATGTCATAGCCATAACCGTCCGCCACAGCATCCCCCACAGCAACGGCACCTTGCATGTCGCTGGTGGTTGGCATCCAATAAGTCGCCACGTAATCGCCGGTATCGTTGTATTCAGCCAGTGCCGTACGCCCACCGTGATCATCATCATTGGAAAGCCCGGTGATCATCATGCTGCCGGGAAGGGCAAAGAATGTATGTGGCCCAACAACGCCCCCTGAATCCTTGACAAAAGTCTCGATGGTTTTGTGCAGGGATGGTTTTGATGGATCGGTGTGTACGTCGAAGATGAAGATGCGATTGGTATCCAGACCACCAGTCCAGAAATAGCGACGATCTGCTGAAAAACCACCATGATGCGCTTCATTCCGTCCACCGACAGAAAGACTGTTGATCACCTGACCGCGCATGGGCGAGTCTGGCCGCAGATCAATGGTAACAAGCTTATCTTGCTCATCGCCCATTCCCTCAACGCCAAGTGTCCAGACATAAACGAATTCTTCTTGCCCGGTAATCTTGGGCATATAAGGTGACTGACAGGTTTCATCTGCAAAAGCTCTAAACGGCCCGGCAGCCGCTGCAGCAGCAACAACCAGTGCACCAAATTCTCTTCTATTCATAAGATCCTCCCATAGAAATTAATTAATGAGTATTTCGAGTTGCCTCCAACTCGCCGGAGAGAGCCTCCAAATTTGCTCTCTCGGCATCAACAATTGAGCAGTGCTGAATGGCAGCTGCAGCGCGTATGTTTGCTTCTTTGAGAACGGGTAAAATATGCGTGTGAAGTCGCGGCTTTATGCGGTTTTGGGGGCCAACAACACCCATGCTGAAGAGTGCTCCAAGTCGGTCAACCATAATGGGCACGGCAATGCTGGTGACACAGTCATCAATCTCGCCATCACAAAGCGCAAAGCCATCGCGCC
>NZ_LCWX01000237.1:126327-132383 GCF_001431305.1 Pseudovibrio sp. POLY-S9 | reverse complement strand
GCACGTTCTCCAGCTCAGCAGCGATATCAGAACTGTCAATGAGAGTGGCTTGCGTAAATTGCACGCGTTCGGTTCGCAGCAGTTCATCTCGCAGTTCGGGCAATATGAAAGCAGCAATGGCTTTGGCGGAGGAGCAAGCATGAACAGGCCGGGTCCCGAGGCCGGGGTAAATATAAGATATGGATGGATCATTGGGAGGCTCAACATGGATAAGGTCCACACGGCCACCACGATATCGTGCCAAAAAAGCCGTCTCACCAAGTTCAATCACCAGCCGGTGGATCATAGCAGAGACAGCTTTGATCACATGTGACTCTGATTTTCCTGTGAGGGCAATTTTGATAAACCGGATACCCAGAACATACCGTTTGCCGTCCTCAACCTCATCCAGAAAGCCGCAGCGAAGCAGAGACGACAGGTTCCGATAGATGGTTGCTCTGGGAAGCTTGGTCATCTGCGCAAGATCGTTCGCACTGACCGGCTTGGCGGCTCCAGCAACAGATTCCAGCAGCTGTATCAAACGTTCCTGCATGAGATTCTCACAATATGGACGTTTGAAGCGTATTCTGAGAAAAGTTTATCCGACAACCCGTGAAATTTGACAGAATAAGGCGTCTTTTTGTAGCTTACGTATTACGATTATGCGTCATTGAACGTCCGTTAGGTTTGCAGGCATCAATCAAACGCCTCGTTGCAGCAAAAGAAATAGCAGGTTAACGTTGCCCCTCACTCTTGGATGGAGGAGCCGTCTCTATGTCGTTTCACTCAGCAATAAAGTCGAGAATTGCAGAATACATTACGAGTGAAACCAGAGTGCAGCGAAAACGTGCCTTCTACGAAAAACAACGAAGTCGGCGGGGTGAGGCGCATGAAGTACACTATTTTCATCATACTGCGGATCCATACGCGCACCTAACACTTCAAATGCTTGGCGACTTTCAGCGGCACTATACAGTCGCCCTGAAGATCCATTTGATCTCCGGCCCGCCTGATTGGGCCGTACCTGAAAGGACAGCGTTGGAAGCATATGCTTCCGTGGATGCGGCCTTCCTTGCCAAACATTACGGCCTGACAGGCAGGCCTTTTGAAGCTCCAGATGAAGCTCAAATCAGTCAAGCTGAAACGCTAATGGCAGAGGAACTCGCCAACGATGCATGCGTGAGTAAGCTGCTGGAAATAAGCACTAAATTGTGGTCTGGAGAAAAACTTCAATCCTCAGCAAAGGGTGACAAGGCTGACCAAGCCAAAACCTGCGGTGATGCGCTCCTGGCAAAGTACGGGCACTATCTTGGTGCGACCTTTTATTATGGCGATGAATGGTATTGGGGCATCGGCCGGCTACACTATCTCCAGGATCGCCTGCATGAACTTGGACGTGGGCCTTCCGCTCCTAAGTTGGCGCCAGCAGCAAGGCAAAGCCGACCAGCTCATACATCGCCAACGCATCTGGAGGTCGACTTTTTCCTGTCGTTCCGGAGTCCATACTCGTACCTGGCGTTTGACCGCACATGCACTCTGGCTGATCGGCAGGGGGTAAAGCTGAACATTCGGCCCGTCTTGCCCATGGTCATGCGCGGCTTGCCAGTACCGCCTATGAAGCGGAAGTACATTTTAGCTGATGCCGCGCGTGAAGCCCGTTTGCATGCCATTCCATTTGGCCGGATTTGCGACCCACTGGGAACAGCAATCGAGCGAGGCTACTCACTCCTCGAGTTTGCTGAGAAGAATGGCAGGCTTAGAGAGTTTTGCAGTGCCTTTATGACCGGTGTATGGGCGAAAGGTGTTGATGCAAGCACAGAGAAAGGCTTGTCACGCATCCTCGCAGATGCCGGTCTGGATTGGCAGCAGGCACGTCTGGTCGTCGACAATGAAGATTGGCGTGCAAGAACAGAGCAAAACCGCAAGGAACTTACAGAACTCGGGCTTTGGGGCGTGCCCAGCTTTCGAGTTGGAACCATCGGTATATGGGGGCAGGACCGCCTCTGGGCGGTGGAGGACGCCATATGCGATGCCACTCTAACTGTCGAAAACTAGATGACGTTCTCATCAGGTGTCATTTGAGAAGCAAAACCTGGTAGAGATGCCAAGGAGCCACGGGATACGGAAGGATCCCATGGCTTGATCAATCAGGCTTGTTTAGGCCTTGCCAAGGAATACCTGAAACGCATTAACGCGTTCTGCATGCTCACGTGGGTTAGCAGAATGTTTGACGAGTTTAGCAAGCAACTCGGTACAGGTCTGACAACGCGCACGCAGGGCATTGTCTTCCTCAGTGATCTCATAACCGTCGAGTTTTTCGTTTTCTTCCAGTGAAGAGACCGCATGAGCGGTGCGGGCAATGGCTTGCGCCAGTACTTTATCTAAAATCACTTGTGCTCGTCCTTCAAACTCATCCTTCTCGGTGAGGTTAGAAAGGTGAGGGCACATGAAGGTGATGTCCTCTGCAATAGCACTCTTCATCGTGAAGGAAACGTGCTTGAGCGCCTTTGAGACAACCGGAGGCATGCGGCCAACCGAAATGTCATAGCCCGCCATCAGCAGCGAATTTGGCAGGTTTTCAGAGTATTGCATCAATGCCAGATAGAAAAAGCCGGAGCACTGGAACAGGTCAATCGCGGCTCCCTGCGCCACTTCACTCTTTTCAGTCTCGCGATCCAGCAATGCAGCCAGTTCGCATAACGCAGTAAAACGCTCTTCCATACGTTTTTGCGCATCCTCTAACTCATTTGCAAACGCTTTAGGTGACCCGCTGGCCGTTGGAAACAGAGGAGTGGAAGTGTCAAAGAGATCAGCCAGTTTTCTGGCTGCATTTTCGATTTGTTCAGACAAGGTGCATCCCCTGATCATAAGAGTCGAACATCCAGATTCCTACATCACAAATAAACTGGGATGCAATGTCTAAGCGCCACAAGTTTAAGAATGGCCACCAAAAAGAATACTAGAATTTGTAATAGATAATGACTTTGCTAATTAAGCAATTGAAACGGTTTATTCCTTTCTTTGTTTCTTGATATGATCTTTACAATCCATGCAGCAATGCCTTGATGAACCACTCGACCGCTTGTCTGTGTGCTTGGGATTTGCGCGAAGCGATGTAAAACTCTGATGTCCAGGTCAGATCTGGATGTTCCAGAAGGCGCATTTCGCCGGTGTTGACCCACTGGGTGGCGTAGTGATCGGGGAGGACACCGAGGAATTTGCCACTCAAAATGAGAGCCGCGGCTGCTTCCATGTTCGTGACAATTGCCTTGGGCTCTGGGGCTTTGGCATCTCGTGCGACGATCATGTCGTAGGAGCGCTGGCACACAGCGTGATTATTCAGGATGTCCGGCGAGATTTCATCGGTTTCACATGCAAACAAGTCATGTGCCTGTCCGCAATACATATAGTGATTTTCGCTGCAGACTTTGATGTACTCAAGCTCATCGCGCTTTCGTTTAAACGGTGCGATTGCGATATGCAGACTTCCCGTGATCAAGCCTTCTTTCAGATCGTTTGGCGAGGCTACAACCAGCTCCAGATTGACGTCGTTCTCCTTTGAGAAGAACCGCTGCAACGCAGGTACAAGCGGAAACCCCGGAAGGCTGATCACTGTGTCGACAATACCTATGCGCAGCTGTCCAGTGATCGTACCGCGCAACTCGAGCAGTTCAGCGTCGAAATCCTCAACAAGGCGGATAATTTCGCACGCTTTCTCATAGGCGATCTTACCGCGTTCGGTGAGTTGAAAGCCACTGCGACCGCGCTCACAGACGCGATATCCAAGCGCAAGTTCCAGATCCCGGATGCGGCAGCTGATCGCCGATTGAGATATACCCAGCCTGAACTGCGCCTCAGAAAAACCACCACATTCAACGACAGCACAAAATGCTTCGAGCAGATTGTTTCGGAGAAGTTTCATCTAATGATCTTCCTGTTCTCAGATAATTTAATTACATTGATATATTTCATGTAAACATAACTTATTTGATATTTTTTCTAGGTTCAACATCTAGTGTGCTAGCGGCGAGGAAGATTGGGAACTAGTTCTGTGGGAGGATGAAATGAACTCAATTCTTAAATCGCTAAAGACACTAACAGCTGCAATGGTTCTGGGCACAGTCCCGCTAAGCGCTTATGCAGAAGACTGGAAATTCGCCATCGAGGAAATTCCAGGCTCCATCATGGATGCCTATGCACAGGAGTTTAAGAAGCGTATTGAAACCAAGACCGATGGGGACGTGACCATCACGATCTACCCGATGGGAACGCTTGGCACACCAACGGATACGGTAGAGCAGGCGACGGATGGCCTCATCCAGTTCACCAACGTATCCATCGGTAATCTGGGCACCATCGTCCCGGAAAGTCAGATTTTTCTGCTGCCATATCTCTTTCCATCTGATGCCAAAGCAGTCTCAAACATTCTGAACAACTCTGAGACCATTTACGGTGATCTGAATGAGGATTTCCGCAGGCGTGGCCTGGAAGTCCTGACCATGTATTCAGAAGGACCTCAGGTCTGGACCACCAACAAAGAAATCCGCAATCCGGATGACTTCTCTAACTTCAAAATGCGCGTTATGGTCTCTCCGATTTTATTGGAGACCTACAAGAACATGGGTGCGAGCCCAACACCGCTGCCATTTGGTGAGGTTTTTGGCGCTCTGCAGCTTGGTGCGGTAGACGGTCAGGTAAACCCTGTTCCAACCATCGAAGAGATGAAGTTCTATGAGGTTACGGATTACCTGATCTGGGCTGGCGAGCAGGAACTCGTCACCACCGTTGTTGCCGGAACTGACTGGTTCGACACACTCTCTCCAGACCGTCAAAAGCTTGTTAAAGAAACAATGGCTGGAATGTCAGGTTTCATTGATGGTGTGGTCTCTGACTTCAACCAGAAACGTCTCGACACCATTAAGACGAACAAGCCTGAAATCAATCTGGTGGTCCTCTCAGAAGAAGAACGCAACGTCTTCCGCGCTCGCAGTGAAGCAACGGCCAGTGCCTATGTAGACGCTGCCGGATCTCGCGGCGAAGAGCTGTTGAAGGCCCTGAAAACTGAGATTGCATCAACTCATCAATAATAGGAAGTCCCACATCTCATCTCTGAAGGTGGGGTGTGGGTACACTGGAGGAGGGTAAAGATGGAACCCCGTTCTGTCCCCTTTAAGCTCCTCGTGAAAGTTGACGGTGTGATTAGCAAGATTGAGGTCTTCATCCTCAGTTGGGGCGTTATCGCCATGGCCGTCAACACCATCGCAAATGTGTTCGGGCGCTATGTCTTTCACCAGTCGATCTATTTCTCCGAAGAGCTCAATGAGTTTCTGATCGTTATCATCACCTTCATGGGGCTGGGTTACGCCACACGAAAGGGCATCCATATCCGCATGTCGGCCATCTATGATGCTCTGCCTCAGAAGCTTCGCAAGATCCTGATGATTTTGATCACCATAACAACCGCAACCATGATGGCGACGCTGACCTGGTATGCCGTTGAATATGTGGCGAAAGTTGCCAGTCGGGGCCGGGTTACGCCTGCGCTGCAGGTGCCGCTTTATCTAACTTACATCTGGGTGGTTATCGGGTTGGGCTTAGCAACCCTCCAATATCTCTTAACAGCTTTGCGAAACCTCGATCTGTCGGAAGAGGAAATCTACGTCTCCTATCTGGAGGTCGACAGTTATGAGGATCCGGAAACGGCCGCCGCAGTTACGCGCTTCGTTGAGAAGGAAGAGGAGACCGCAAAATGACAGAGCTCATGCTAACGGTCATGGTCGTTCTGCTGCTGTTCGGTTTCCCGATGAAAATGCCGTTGATCTCGGCAGCCTTTATCGGGTTCCTGATCTACTTCCCAAACTTTAGTCCGCAGATACTGGTCCAGCAGATGATAGGTGGGGTCAAACCCTCTGCCTTGGTCGCAGTCCCAATGTTCATCCTTGCCGCTGATATCATCACACGCGGGCACTCTGCTGATCGTCTGATTGATGTGGTGATGCGCTTTATGGGGCACATCAAGGGCGGGCTGGCCATCTCGGTAACCAGTGCCTGCGCACTGTTCGGGGCGGTTTGTGGCT
>NZ_LCWX01000237.1:124722-126230 GCF_001431305.1 Pseudovibrio sp. POLY-S9 | reverse complement strand
CTACGCAAGCAACCGTTGTTGCGGTTGGCGGTGCGATGCGGCCACGTATGTTGAAGTCAGGCTATTCAGATAGCTTCACCATTGGGTTGATCGTCAACGCGGCTGATCTGGCTTATCTCATTCCGCCATCTATCGGCATGATCATCTATGGTGTTGTGTCCGGCACATCGATCTCGCAGCTTTTCATCGCTGGCATCGTTCCGGGCCTCATCATCGTGGTGTTCTTTTCTGCCTATTGCATGTGGCATGCGTACAGACACGACATCCCCGTACTGGAAAGGTCTGACTGGGGAGAGCGGTTTGATGCGGTAAGGCGCGCACTCTGGCCCATGGGCTTCCCATTGATCATCGTCGGTGGAATTTATGGCGGTGTCTTTTCACCAACAGAAGCTGCGGCCATCTGTGTGCTGTACGCCGTTGTTCTGGAAGCCTTGATCTTCAGATCCATCCGTCTGCGTGATCTGCCAGATATTGCTCTGTCAACGGGGGCCATCACCTCGGTGGTGTTCATCCTGATCGCAGCGGGCGCGGCCTTCTCCTGGACCCTATCCTTCGCACAGGTGCCTCAGACAATCATCAGTTCGCTCGGGCTGAATGAAGCTGGACCGATAATGACGCTGACGGCGATCATTTTGGCGTTCTTCATCGGCTGCATGTTTGTCGACTCCATCGTGGTAATTTTGATTTTGGTGCCAATCTTTGCCCCACTGATCAAATCGACGGGTCTTGATCCGGTGCTGGTTGGAGTACTCATCACCCTGCAGGTTGCCATTGGAGCCGCCACGCCGCCATTCGGATGCAATCTGTTCACGGCAATTGCTGTTTTCCGCCGACCATTTGTGGATGTTGTCCGCGGAGTTCCCCCATTCTTGCTGATCTTGCTGCTGACAACAGGGCTTGTGATGGCATTCCCACAAATTGCGTTGTTCTTGCCAGAACTCGCCTACAGATAATGAACTAACGGAGAAGAAATATGTCTGATCACGGCTATAAATCCGGGCGCCTCAACCTACCATTCGTTGGAATCTCGACTTTTGGAAAAAAAGAGTATGTGTCGGATTGGGATCAAATTGATGCGGATGTAGCGGTTCTTGGTGCACCGTTTGACTTTGGCGCACAATGGCGCTCAGGCGCACGTTTTGGACCACGTTCCGTGCGTGAAGCGTCCACGCTGTTTTCATTCGGCCATGCCGGTGCGTATGATCATGAAGATGATGCAACCTATCTCAGCAGCGATGTCCGCATCGTTGACATCGGAGACGCGGACATCATCCACACCAAGACCATTGAGAGCCATGCGAACATTGAGTTTGGGGTCAAGAAAATCCTCGATGCAGGTGCACTGCCTGTGGTGATTGGCGGCGATCACTCCATCAACATCCCATGCATCCGCGCCTTTGAGGAAGACTGTGCTGAAAAAGGTCCGATCCACGTGATCCAGATCGACGCACACCTTGATTTCGTTGATGAGCGCCATGGCGTGACGGAAGGGCACGGCAATCCTATGC
>NZ_LCWX01000237.1:109631-124626 GCF_001431305.1 Pseudovibrio sp. POLY-S9 | reverse complement strand
GCCGTGCGATTGAGAAAGAGTATGTCTCAGGAATGACCCAGCTGGGCATTCGCAATGTGTCCTCCACCGCTAAGGAAGGGTATGACGATGCCCGCGCAAGGGGTTCAGACATCCTATCGGTCCGTCAGGTGCGGGAGCTGGGAGCAGAAGCTGTACTGGAACGCATTCCGGCAGGCGCGCGCTACTACGTGACAGTCGATATCGACGCCTTCTGCCCGTCCATCGCATCCGGCACAGGCACCCCAAGTCACGGCGGTTTCCAGTATTACGATGTGCTTGAAATTCTGCAGGGCCTCAGCAAACGTGGTGATGTGGTTGGCATGGACCTTGTGGAAGTAGCTCCTGCTTATGACCCATCTGAGTCCACGCAAATTCTTGCAGCCCAGCTTCTTTTGAACTTCATCGGCTTCATCTTTCACAACAAGAAAGCTGAAGTAAGCGCACCAGAAACTGAAACTGCTTAAAGCCGATAGAAACGACGCCCACCGAGGCGCGAATTAACACTGTGCACGAAAAGAAAATGGCCCCGGATCTGAAACAGATCCGGGGCCATTGCATTTCTTCAAATCTTTGCGTGCAAAACGTACAATCTAGCTTCGAGGCTTCAGGTTTTCCGGGTCGTAGAGCGGTGCATATCCCACTCCGGCGACTTCAACCGGATAGATTTCATCGAAGTAAGACACCTCCAGCTGTCGCCCTTCCTCGCAGTATTCCTGCGGCAGATAGGCAAGGGCGATGTTTTTGCCGATACTCGGGCCGTAAGCAATGGATGTTGTATAAGACCGCCGTCCCAGATCATCCACCAGTGTCTCACCCGTATCCGGATGCATCACAGGCAGGTTGCCAACTGGGTAGCGCGCGACGCCGTCTTTGTCGGTGTTGTCTGTCATCACCAGTGTACACAACATGGCAGGCTGAGCCTCACGAGCGCGATACTCCGCGTGCTTATCTTTACCGCGAAAGTCAGCCGCTTTCACCTTAGGCCGGGATAGGTCGGCCTCAAATAGGTTGTACTGCGTGTGCAGGTCTGCATTTTGCAGGCGTAATGACTTTTCCAGGCGCCGCGAGTTTGCATAGGTCTCGACACCCACGGCAATCACGCCAATCTCGCGCAAAGCATCCCAGACAGCCAAACCATCCTCATAGCGCATATGCAGTTCCCACCCTTGCTCACCCACATAAGAGATGCGGAAAGCAGAGACGGTTTTGCCAGCAATGGTGATCTCGCGAATAGCTGCAAACGGGAAGTGTTCTGGTGTAAGTGCGTCAGGGTCCTCAACGACCTTCTGCAGGTTTTCACGAGCGTTTGGCCCCCAGATACCAATGGTCGTGTAATCCTCACTCACATCTGTGATGGAAACGTCCCAGCCATTATCATCGGCCACACGCTGCATGTAGACCAGATCTCGTGGCCCTGCATCCGCGCCGTTCACAAGTCGGCAACGGTCTTCCATACGAAACACGGTGAAGTCGGCCCGCACATGGCCATCATCATCCAGCATATGCGTGTAAATGCCTTTGCCAATATTCTTGTCACCGCCAATTTTGGCTGCGCACAGCCATTCCATCAGGTTAACGTGATCTGGACCCGAAATGTCAGTCATGTGAAAATGGGAGAGATTGATAATGCCGCAATCCTCGCTCATCTCCAGATGCTCAGCATTGGAAACACGCCAAAAATGGCGCTTGTCCCATTCGTTCTCACGCTCAGGCACACGGTTGCCATGCTTGTTCAGCAAGTGCTCATTGGCGGCATAGCCATGGGCACGTTCCCAACCTCCAAGCTCCATGAAGTAGCCCCCAAGCTCAACTTCCCGCTCATAAAACGGCGAGCGCCGGATGCCACGAGCATTGGCGAAAGGTTCGCGGGGATGAACAGGCGGATTGTAGATCTTCTTCGCGGTCTCCCAGCACCGGTCATGGATGTACTGCTCTTTGAGCTGGAACTCGTTGAAGCGGGAAAAATCTACTGAGTTATGGTCCACATGGGTTTTGCCATAGGTCATCCAGTCAGCAATCAACTTGCCCATGCCAGGACCGTCTTTAATCCAGATGCCGACAGCATACCAAAGCCCGCGCAGCTTCCGGCTTTCTCCCATGGAGGGACCACCATCAACTGAGGCTTGCAAAAGCCCGTTGAAGGAATGGCTTTCATTGAATCCGAGCTCAGCTAGAACCGGCGTTAGTTCCATCGCCTTTTCCAGCGGCTCAATCACATCCTCAAGCACCAGATCTCGCTGGGAGGGAGACAGACGAGCCTGCTCTTTTTCCAAAATGTCACGCGGATGCACAAGGCGAGGATTTTCCTCGTAATAGTAGCCCCATTCAATCTGACCGCCTTCAGTACTCTTCGGATCACCCGTATCACGCATATAGGCAGAGTTGCCCTGATCTCGCAGCAAAGGCATGCCGATCTCAGCACCTGTGCCTTCAAACTCATTATAAGGACCGAAGAAAGTGAGGGGATGGTCCACTGGCATGACAGGCAAATCCTCGCCAGCCATCTCCGCAATAAGGCGCCCCCAAAGGCCAGCACACACCACAACATGGTCAGCATGGATGGTCCCACGCTCTGTCTTCACCCCCGTGATACGGCCATTATCTGTGATGAGCTCCAGCGCCGATGTGTTGGCAAAGATCTTGAGCTTCCCGGTCGCTTCACCCTGATCAATAAGCTTGCCAGCAACAGTTTGAGAGCGCGGAACAACAAGACCGGCATCAGGATCCCACAAGGCGCCCTGGATCTGATCTTCTTCCAAAAGCGGGAATTTCTTTTTGGCTTCAGCAGCACTGATGATGCTCACATTGGTGCCAAAGGCTTTGCTTGAATCCACCCGGCGCTTGAGCTCTCCCATGCGCTCATCATCATCCACGCGAGCAACTTCCAACCCACCGATACGGGCGTAATGGCCCATCTTCTCGTAAAAATCCATGGAGTACATGGTGGTCCAGCAGGTCAAAAGATCGTGGCTGGTGGCATAACAGAAATCCGAGGCGTGAGCTGTCGATCCGATGTCTGTCGGAATGCCGGATTTGTCGATGCCGACAATATCGTCCCAGCCATTTTCAATGAGATGATGGATGACGGAAGCTCCAACAATGCCGCCAGCGCCAACAATCACAACTTTCGCTTTGTTAGGAAATGCGGACATGTTTTCGATCCTTTACTTCTATGAATTCTCGGTGCGTTGGCAGAGCAGTGTTGGGTGTGGGGAAGTGGTCGCTAGGAGGTAAAGACCACTGTGCTGTTGTTGTTCAGCATGACGCGGCCCTCCAGATGAAATTTGACGGCTCGTGCAAGAACGCGGGATTCAATATCCCGGCCTGCGGCCACAAAGTCCTCTGCCGTCATGCCATGTGTCACCCGTTCAGTTTCCTGCTCGATGATCGGACCTTCATCCAGATCCGGCGTCACATAATGAGCGGTCGCTCCAATCAACTTTACTCCGCGATCATGAGCCTGATGATAGGGCTTTGCCCCTTTAAAGCTTGGCAGGAATGAATGGTGGATGTTGATGATCATGCCAAAGAACTTGCTGGACATCTCATCGCTCAGCACCTGCATGTAGCGTGCAAGGATAACCAGTTCCGCATTCGTTTTTTCAATAAGATCACTCAGCTTGGCTTCCTGCTCAAGCTTGTTCGCCTTGGTGATAGGCCAGTGATAAAACGGGATACCTTCATGGTCCGCAACGCCTTGGCTGTCCGCGTGGTTGGACACAATGGCGACAACATCAGCATCAAGCCAGCCCACTTTGATCTGGTAAAGCAGATGCAGCAGCGCATGGTCAAATCTGGAGACCATGATGATGACCTTGGGACGACGTGAGAAATCTTCCACTTTCAGCCGCATTTTGAACCGGTCAACGGCAGGCGACAGGGCCAGCTCAAGCGCCGCTTTGTCGATGTGCCCAGGCACACGCACGGCAACCCGCAGGAAGAACTGGTTTGTCTTGCGATCACAAAACTGGTTCGCCTCAACAATATTTGCACCGCGAGCAGCCAGAGCTGACGTCACTGTCGAGACAATGCCCGGTTGATCCACACAGGTGAAGCGAAGGATGAAGGATGTATCACTCACTGAAACAGGTCTCTCCCAAACAAAATCCCAAATGAAACAAAGCGTTTCGCTGAACTCTTTGCGTCTTCAAACTATCAATTTGGAGAGGTTTTACGCTCAGAAATAGGAGATTTGCGTCAGATAGGGATTACCCCTACGACATTTAATTGAGCATCCATCAACACATCACATCTGATCAATTTTTATGCGAGTGCAGATGGAATGCGTAGCCAAGCTGACTCAAATTAAGTATAAATACTGCATGGGCTTACGCATGGTCGCCAATGCCCATAAATCCGGCCTCCTGACGCAGGTTAGGAGACTGGGCACCCTGACGAAACTCGAGAAAGACACAGGCCAGCATGGTCAGACCAACTGGAAAAATACGCCGCTGAAGACACGCTAAAACTGACCTGGATTGGATGGGCTCAGGCCGGACAGGCAATGTAATCATTGCAGTTTGTCGGCCTGAATATAAAGAGAAGCATCTCGTATGACACAGGCACTATCGCATCCGACCAACGCTTTGCGTAAACCAGTTTCCAAGCAGGAAAAGACCCGTCTTTCTGTTGGGTTCATTCTCGCCAAACGCTTCACCCTTTGCGCATTTGCCAACTTCGTCGATGTCTTGCGCCTCGCGGCAGATGAGGGGGACCGAAGTCGCCCGATCCTGTGCAACTGGACAGTCCTGTCAGATACCATGGACCCGATCCCATCCAGCAGCGCCGTCTCCGTTCACCCCAAAGAGCGACTAGGAGATCCGCGACGCTTCAACTACATCGTTGTGGTGGGCGGTCTCATTGATGAGAGCACGGAGTTCAGCCCGGCCTATCAAAACTTCCTGAAAGAAGCTGCCGCCGCCGGAGTTCCCCTTGTGGGCGTGTGTACCGGTGCGTTTTTGCTTCATCGATCAGGACTGCTGGACGGCTACAAAAGCTGCGTCAGTTGGTTTAGCCACTCTGATTTCAAAGAGCAATTCGATGGCCTTGATCCGGTCACCGACCAGATCTTCGTCGTTGATCGTGACCGTCTCACTTGCGCAGGTGGTGTAAGTTCCGCCCATCTTGCTGCCTATCTGGTGGACAAACATGTAGGCCGCGCACATGCCAATAAAAGCCTGCACATCATGATCATTGATGATGCCCATCAGGCCGAAAAGCCTCAACCCGGCATCCCGCTTGATCTGAAAACTCAAAACCCCATTGTACAGCGCGCCCTGCACATCATGCAGCAAAACATCGACACGCCGATCTCCATTCAGGAAATTGCGCAGCGCATGGGCAAGAGCAAGCGCCAGATAGAACGCTACTTCCGCCTGTCTTTGGAAACATCGCCACAGGTCGCATTTCTCAATATTCGGCTGGATTTGGCGCGTCACCTGATCGAGAAAAGCCAGAAATCTGTTGCACAAATTGCGGTTGATTGCGGCTTCTGCGATTCATCCCATCTCAGCCGCATGTTCCGCCGCCGTTACGGCTGTACGCCGCAGGTCTTACGACGCGTCTCTGCGTCAGAAGAGAAAGTTGCCTAAAAAAATGCCGCCGAACCTGAAAGGTTGCGGCGGCATCGAAAGTTAAGAGGCTAAGTTATCGCGATAACCTAGCGCGGCTCGCTTGCAAGTCCTCTCCAAATTGCAACACACATGATAAGCAAGACGATTGTGAAAGGCAGTCCGGTGGAGATCACCATGGACTGCAAAGACTTCAGTCCGCCTGCAGAAAGCAGCAGCACAATCGCAATCAAGCCTTCAAACAGACACCAGAACACACGCTGAGGAACCGGTGCATCCACTTTGCCGCCTGCAGCAATCGTATCAATCACCAAAGAACCGGAATCGGAAGAGGTGACAAAGAAGACGATCACAAGCACGATACCGACAAAGCTTGTAATTGTTGCCCATGGCATAGCTTCCAGCATTGTGAACAGCTGAACTGGCAGCGCAGCTTGCTGAACAGCAGTGTAGCCGTCATTGACGATCTGGTTGATCGCAGCACCACCAAAGATGGACATCCAAAGCACGCATACCAATGACGGAATGAGCAGAACGCTAATCAGGAACTCACGAACAGTACGACCACGGCTGACACGGGCGATGAACATGCCCACGAAAGGTGACCAGGAAATCCACCAAGCCCAGTAGAAGGACGTCCAACCCTGCATGAAGTTGACATCTTCACGACCAACCGGGCTGGAAAGTGCAGGAAGATACTGCAAATAAGCGCCGAGGAAGTTCAGAGCATCTGGCAGCAAGATCAGGCCCGGACCCGCAATAACAACAAAGAGCACCAGCAGAGCAGCCAGTCCCATGTTGATTTCGGAAAGCAGCTTCACACCCGCTTCAAGACCGCGCACAACGGAGACGAGCGCAATCGCAGTGATTGCAGCAATCAGTATGACCTGCCATGTACTGTCAATTGGCATGCCAAACAGCTTGTTGAGGCCGGAGTTCGCCTGAACAGCACCAAGACCAAGAGAGGTTGCTAGACCAAACAGGGTTGCGAAAACGGCAAGAATATCGATGATATGTCCTGGCCAGCCCCAAACACGTTCGCCGAAAATCGGATAAAAAGCAGAGCGGATTGTCAGCGGCAAGCCTCTGTTGTAGCTGAAGAACGCAAGGCTCAATCCAACAACAGCATAAATCGCCCATGGGTGTAGACCCCAGTGGAAGATAGAGGCAGCCATGCCCAGACGGATCGCTTCTTCCTGTGTGGCAGCTGCACCAAGCGGCGCCCAATCGGTTCGCACGCCATCAGCACCAACAGTTGTGCCACCCAGTGAGGAGGCGAAGTGGCTGATCGGTTCAGAAACACCGTAGAACATCAATCCGATGCCCATACCAGCTGCAAACAGCATGGAGAACCAGCTCAGATAGCTGAAGTCCGGCGTAGCTTCCTTGCCACCAAGGCGCACTTTGCCGTAAGGGCTCACCACGATTACAAGGCAGAGGATAACAAAAATGTCAGCAGCGCCAATAAAGAACCAGTCAAAGCTCTTCGTGACAGTAGAAAAGAGCGTGCTGAAAACGGAGTTTGCTTGCTCTGGCAAAAGTAAAGTGTAGGCAACAAATGCAACAACAGCTAAAGCTGAAATAGCGAATACTGGATTGTGAATGTCAAACCCAATGGGTCCAAATTTTCCTTCTATGTTATCTTGGCCAAGACTGTAATCCGAGTCTGCCATGTCGTCCGATGGACTATCCATAATATCCGCCGGAGGCCGGTCGGAATTGCGTAAATCAGTCATGAAGCTTCTCCTGTGTTGGACCGTTTATCTTGTGGTCAGGAGAGATCCTTGGGCTGGACCCTTCTTATCGTTCTTATTGATTTAGATACACTTTTTTATTGTCACTTATCAATGGATGGGGGAGTACCAAACACTAAAGGTCCACTTCAATGTCTGACAAAGGTGTTGTGCAGCAAATCAGGATTTTACCCTGATCAATTTCTCGTTTTCGAATGCCTCCGCCATGTTGCATGTCGGTTTCACCCGAAACCAGTTGAGATTTGCATGTACCACAAATACCGCGTTGGCAGGATGCCATCGGTAAAATGCCAGCTTCACGCGCAGCAGAAAGGATTGTCATGCCCGGCCCACACTCAACAACATGTCCGGTCTTGGTGAAGGTGACCCGATAGGTTTGGTCACTGATTTCCGGCGCAGAAACCTGATCCTCAAAGGTACCAGCTGTCTCAGCCCCAAAGTCAAAGCTTTCTTCATGGTAGTTAGCCATGTCAAAGCCTGCTTCCTGCAGCATGTTTTGCACGCCTTCCATGAAACGGGCAGGGCCGCAACATAGGATCTTCCTGTCTTTAAAGTCTGGCGACATAAGAGACAGCATCTGAAGGCTCAAACGCCCTTCAAACCCGCTCCAGCTGTTATATCCAGATGTGGTGCTGCACGTAAAAGAAAGCTTGAAAGCGGGATTTTGTGCAGCCAGCAACTCCAGTTCATGTCTAAAGATGATATCCGCAGGTGTGCGTGCAGCATGAATAAAATGTAGATCTGTCGGCTCTGCAAGATCGCAGGCCGTGCGGGTCATTGACATCATGGGTGTGATGCCACTGCCTGCTGAAATGAATAACAGCTTCTCTTCCTGCGTGGCATCCGTGGTGAACTCACCAGCAGGGCCAGAGACATTCACTTCCTTGCCCGGCAGCATGTTGTCCAAAAGCCAGTTGGAGCCCGGACCACCCGGCACCCGTTTGACCGTGATCTCAACACGATAGGGCCGCGCAGCAGAAGCGGAAATTGTATAACTGCGCATGATCATGCCTTCGACCGGAAGCTCGAAGGTCATGTGCTGGCCGGGATAGAACCTGAAAACCCGAGGCTCGCGCGCAGAAAACAGGAACGTCTTCACATCATGCGTTTCCTGCCGCACCTGTCGGCAGACCAGAACATCATCCACCTCCGGATCCCACATGGGGATCCGGGTCGCTTCGGTGAAGTGTTCTTCATCGTAGTCCGTGACGGTCTTCAGATCATCAAAAGTTACGTTCTGAGTCATGCGTCCGCCATTTCAACATCACCGGCAGGCATGTGCGCTTTGTGGCGTTCAATATACCAATCACAAAGTGCTTCCACATGAGGCTCTGTGTATTCCGAGTATGGGCCTTGCTCATAAGCAGGGTCCTCACTACCAAGCTGTGCCAACCGCACCAAATCCGCATCCTGCTGGTTGGTCATCATCCAGACCTGCTTCAGGTTGTCGAGGTTGTAATCTTCTCCCTCAATCGCATCCTTGTGCACCAGCCACGTGGTCCGCACCAGCGTACGGTCCGGCGACAACGGGAAAGCAGCAAAGGTCACGATGTGATCACTCATGAAATGGTGCCAGGAGTTGGGATTATGCCAGAAGCTTAAGCCACCAAGCTTGGCGTCCTTGAAGTTTCCAAGCAGCTTCTTGCTGGCGATCTTGGTGTCCAGAGTATGGGACTCGCCTTCGCCCATCAAAGGCAGGCGAATGCAACGGAAGCTGGTGGCGTTGGCCAGCTTGTCCACCTCGGCAGAAGGTAGGCCAGCGGCCTCCCAGCGCTTATGCTCGCTCTCAAGCAAAGAAAGATACTTGTTGACGTCAGCCGTGCGCCGCTCATCCATTTCATCGGGCGAAAAGCCAAAACCGAACTCGGAGAGTGGGACGGTGAGCTGCGGATGAGTGCCTTCGCAGTGATAACACTCGCGGTTGTTCTCAAGCGTCAGCTTCCAGTTGCCTTCTTCAATCAGATCAGCCGTGTAGGCCACCTTACAGTTGGTAATATCATGAGGTGCAATATAGGTCTCCATGATCTGCGCCATCTCTTCAATGTCTTCCGGAGGGTTCTCCGCAAGGCAAATGAAGATGAGACCTGCAATTGAGCGCACATGAACGGTCTTCAGGCCATGACAGGTCTTGTCGAAGTCCTTGCCCATATGCTCGGCCAGAATGAGTTCGCCATCCTCGTTATATGTCCACCCATGATAGCGGCAAACAATATTGCCGATTGTGGCCTCAGGCTCATCAATGAGCTTCGCACCACGATGCCGGCAGATGTTGTGAAAGCCGCGGATGTACATGTCATCACCGCGCAAGAGCAGGACGGATGTCTTGCCGATTTCAACGGTAACGCAATCGCCCGGTTCCGGAAGCTGAGGTTCGACAGCTACGAAAATCCAGTGTTTGCGAAAGAAGACCTCCATGTCCAGATCAAGAATGTCGGGAGCACTATAGAAGGGGGCGTTGAGGCTTTTGCCCTTTTCGCGGTGAGCTATAAGATCTTGAATGTAAGACGGAACGCTCATGTTCAGATACCTCGGCTTAAAATGATGCCTGGGAAGTTGACCGGTGCAGGTTGCTGAGATGATCAGGTGTCTGGCCTGATCGTGAAGAACAAGTCGATAGAACGTCAATCACTTCTGTATGAAGAGATTTGGAATTAGCGTGCTTGTAAAGAGGCTTAGCGTAGTTTGTTAAAGAGAATTCAAAGAACACCAAAGAGGCATGACTTGAATTCAACCACACATGATCAAAACCGGTGGAATGAACTGAAGCTGGCTCAGCACAGACGAGCCAGGAGTTCGTCGATTGTCGGCAAGGCCTGTGTTTCGCACAAGCATTGGAAAATGCTGACTGATACACTTTAAGCCTCCCTCTTACAGTGTGACAGTTCTCTAAAATTTCATGGGCAGTTTCTTTGCGTCAGGCCCGTGAAACTCGAGAGTAATCAGGAAATCTAGTTCGAATTAATCTCATGGAGGCAGGAAGTTTGAGGCACATTGACAGTAAAAATGCGACGCCTCTACGTTGCTCCCGCTGCAAATTCAAGACAGCCTCAACCACACGGTGAATTGATAGGTTGAATGACAGAGATTCTGGGCAGAAATGCTGCAGAAAATGCTTAGGCATCTGACGAAAACGTCAGGCCGATCCACACGAGGCGTGAGCAAAAGCTCAAATAGAATTGAAGAGAAGCAGGATAAATGCGCTCAAGAAAAATGCGGCCCTAAAGGCCGCATTCAAACTCCGCAACAGCTACCGTTAGCAGCCCCATCACATGGGGCACAAACGATCGCCAAACATCCAGCCGAAACTGGTTCTGCTCTTCTCGTGTCAGGATCACCTGCACACTGTCAAAAATAGTCCGCACCCCACGACCATTCTTCAGCTCCGCAAGGTTTCGTGGACAGGACGTAGAGAGCAGCTCCTCAGCTTCAGGACCTGAAATTCGGATACTGACTTCCCGACTGGAAATGTCTGTCAGACTATGAACAGCGTCCGGATAGATCGCTGCCAACGATTTTTCAATTTCTGAACGCGCCTCCATTGGGCAGATCAGCATCCACTCATCCGGTCCCAATTTGAGGGCAGTCATGTCGCCTGACTGAGCGCTCTCGCTGATGGATGAGGGCAGCTCAAAACCGAGTGCTTTTGACATAGCAACGGTGTTTTCACGCTTACAACGCAAACTAAAACGGCCCATCGCTGGCAGTGTTTCGACTGTACTATTGAAAGCCATGTGTGCCACTCCCTTACATCTTAATCCGGTCGCCATCAGGATCGTAAAACACGGTCCCGCTGACAGTTGCACGATGGGTCTGACCTGGCATTGGAATATCTATTGAGGTGCCATTCCGCTCAAAACCACCTTCAATCAAAGCCATAGCAATGGAACGCCCCAGTGCTTCACTCCAGTACGAAGACGTCACATGCCCCAACATCTTAGCAGGGATAGCAGTGTCACCGCTCTCAACAATCTGCGCGCCTTCCTCCAGTACAACACTTGGATCTTCCGTCAAAAGACCAACCAGTTGCTTTCGGTTTGGCAACAGCATATCAGGCCGCGTCAAAGAACGCTTGCCGACAAAGTCTGGCTTCTTCTTGCCAATGGCCCAGGTCAGGCCCGCGTCCGCTGGCGTAACAGTGCCATCGGTGTCCTGCCCAACAATGATAAAGCCTTTTTCTGCCCGCAAAACATGCATGGTTTCAGTGCCATAGACACACATGTCGTACTTCTTGCCTTCCTGATAAAGCATCTCCCAAAGCGCGCGCCCATGTTCCGATGGAACGTTCACTTCAAAACCCAGTTCACCAGTAAAGCTGACGCGGAAGAGACGCGCTTCAAAACCACCCACAGTGCACTCACGAAGCGCCATATGCGGGAAGGCTTCAGCAGAAAGATCTGTACCTTTTACAAATGGTTCCAGCACCTTACGAGCATTCGGCCCATTCAGCGCAATGGTCGACCATTGCTCGGTCGTAGATGTGAGCCACACATCCAGATCAGGCCATTCGGTCTGTAAAAAGTGCTCCATCATGGTCAAAACACGCGCTGCACCACCAGTTGTCGTCGTCACATGGAAGCGGTCTTCACTGATCCGCCCGATAACACCATCATCCCGAATGAAACCATCTTCACCCAGAAGTAGACCATAGCGACACCGACCAGATGCCAGCTTTGTCCATGGATTGGTATACATCCGGTTCATGAACTCGGCAGCATCCGGCCCGACAACTTCAATCTTGCCGAGAGTAGAGGCATCAAACATGCCGACAGAAGCGCGCGTTTCTCTGCATTCCCGCGCCACCGCCGCGTGCATATCTTCACCAGCCTTGGGGTAATACCACGCACGGCGCCACAAGGAGACAGGCTCAAATACAGCACCGTTCTCTTCTGCCCAACTGTCAATGTTGGTCTTGCGCGTTACTTCAAACAGCTCGTCCTTGTGATAGCCGGCAAACGTTCCAAATGTCGTGGGTGTATAAGGCGGACGGAATGTAGTCAGGCCAACCTTGGGAGTAGGGCGCCCAAGCTCATTAGCAGCGATCTTCAGGCCATTCATGTTTGACATCTTGCCCTGATCGGTCGCCATGCCATTGGTCGTAAAGCGCTTTACGTGCTCGATGGAGAGCATACCTTCGCGCACAGCAAGGCGAATATCCTTGGCTGTCACATCGTTCTGAAAGTCCACAAAAGCCCGGCGTGCCAGCTTGTCATCGTTGCTCGGCAGCTCTTCCATAACAATACCAGAGCCTGCCCGATCCCCATCAACATCAACGGAAAGACCCGGCGCATTCTGCCCCAATGAAGTCAAAGCTTGCTGAGCTGCATGCACACCATCATCAAAAGCGGCCTGCTGGCTCCATAACCCACGCCCACCACCAGCGATATGGCACCGTTCGGTCCGCTCACCAGGCAAAAAGACTTCGTTCTCTTCATCCCAATGCAAACTGCCTTTGGTGTGAGAGAACAAGTGAAGGGATGGGGTCCACCCACCACTCATCAAAACTGCATCGCAAGGGATGAAAATGATGTCTGTAACGTGTTGTTCGCCAGAAATCTTGCCGACTTTCACCCCGGAAACGCGCTTCGTCCCGCTTACTGACGTTACACTGTGGCCTATCTTCGCCGAGATACCGCGTTTTTGGGCCTCCGATTGCAAGTAGTCATTCACAGTGGTGCGCACATCAACAATCGCTGGGATTTTCACACCCGCATCAGCAAGGTCAAAAGCGGCGTACCAGGCTGAATCGTGGGAAGTAACCACAACAGCAGCATTACCAACCTTCACGCCATAGCGATTGAGATAGGTTTGCGCCGCACCTGCCATCATCACACCTGGACGATCATTGCCATCAAACACCAACGGGCGTTCAAGTGCACCTTGAGCAAGAATGACCTCTTGCGCCCGAATACGCCATATCCGTTCTCGTGGAGCATTTGCAGGTGGGTTTTCCATGTGATCCGTGAGCTTTTCAGCAACGCCCACCATGTTCTCATGGTAATAGCCAATAGCAGTCGCACGGGTCATGATACGAACGTTGTCGCAGGCTTCAAGCTCAGCAATAATTTCGGCAAGCCAGCTCTCGGTGCTCTTTCCATCAATGGCGGATGGAGCCTCCGAAAGCAGAGAGCCTCCAAGCTCCCGGTTCTCATCGACGAAAACCACATCAGTTCCATTGCGAGCCGCCGTTAACGCAGCTGCAAGCCCAGCAGGCCCAGCACCAACAATCAGCAGTTCTGTATGCAGATAGCGCGAGGCATAAGTGTCAGCATCCGGTTCGGTTGGGGAGACGCCCAATCCGGCAGAAGCCCGGATAACAGGCTCATAAACCTTGTCCCAAAAGCTCTTTGGCCACATGAAGGTCTTGTAGTAAAACCCGGCTGCAAACAGCTTGTGGAGCTTGTCGTTCACAGCACCCACATCAAAGTTCAGGCTCGGCCATTTATTCTGGCTAACAGTGGTCAACCCTTCGTAAAGCTCCTGAACAGTAGCGCGGGTGTTCGGTTCAAAGCGACCTGAACCAGAGCGGGATGTTCCAATCAACGCGTTAGGTTCTTCTGATCCGGTTGTCACAGGACCACGCGGACGGTGATACTTAAATGAGCGCCCCATAAGATGAACGCCGTTGGCAAGCAGGGCAGAGGCAACCGTATCGCCTTCATATCCTTGGTAGGAAACGCCATCAAAAGTGAAGCGAACACGCTTGTCGCGATTGATGCGGCCTTTGCCGTCAACTCTCCAGTTGTTCATTGTTCTCTTCACCTTCTGCGTGGCTAGTCGGGCAGGCCTGTCCAATCTCATAGGTGGCGATGAATTTGTCGCTCACAGTGTTCCGCAGAGCGTTGAAATAACGCCCACAACCATGTGAGTGTCGCCATTGCTCGGCATGATCTCCGCGTACATTGGAGCGAATAAACAGATAGTCGCGCCATTCAGCATCTGTTTGCTCAGCTGGGTTTTCTGGGCGTGCGATATGCGCTTGCCCGGCATATTCAAATTCCAGCTCAGGCAACTTTTCCTTGCAATAAGGACAGTGGATTAAGAGCATCAGGCTGCCTCCTTAGTGCGCCACCGCAGCAGCAGCTGCTTCATCAATCAAACGACCTGTTTCAAAACGCGAGAGCGTGAACGGCGCATTGATAGGGTGAGGTTCATCGTTTGCAATTGTGTGCGCAAAAACATGCGCAGAGCCCGGCGTTGCCTTGAAGCCGCCCGTACCCCAACCACAATTGAGGTAGAGGCCTTGCACAGGGGTCTTTCCAAGGATTGGAGAACGGTCAGGCGTCACATCAACCACACCGCCCCATTTGCGCAGCATGCGCATACGGCGGAAAATCGGGAACACTTCGCAAATGGCAGCAAGCGTATGCTCTATCAACGGCAAGCCACCGCGTTGAGAGTAAGAAACGTACTGATCTGTTCCAGAACCAATCACCAGCTCGCCCTTGTCAGACTGGCTGATATAGGCGTGTACACTGTTGGACATCACCACTTGAGGAAAGATCGGCTTAACAGGTTCAGACACAAGCGCCTGAAGAGGATAGCTTTCAAGAGGAAGTTGCACACCGGCAGTATCCATCACCACAGAGGTTCCGCCAGCTGCAGAAACCGCTATCTTTTTAGCCTTTACAAAACCACGTGCGGTTTGAAGGCCTGTAATGGACCCGTCTGCTC
>NZ_LCWX01000237.1:100381-109537 GCF_001431305.1 Pseudovibrio sp. POLY-S9 | reverse complement strand
CTCGTTCGATAGAAAGAACTGGACAGTTCTGAATAATATCAACGCCTCTTGCCGCAGCAGCGCGTGCATACCCCCAAGCCACCGCGTCATGCCGTGCCGTCCCGCCACGTTGCTGAAACGCGGCTCCCATCACCGGATAACGTGCGTTGGCCGCGATGTTGAGGGGCGGGCACTTTTCTTTGGCCTGTTCAGGAGTGAGCCAGACATTATCAACGCCGTTCAAACGATTGGAGTGTATGTGACGCTTGAAGCTCTGCACATCATGAACATTGTGCGCCAACATCATCACACCGCGCTGCGAGAACATGACGTTGTAGTTCAGGTCCTGACTAAGCCCATCCCATAGATCTACGGCATGGTCATAAAGGCGCGCACTTTCATCATAAAGGTAGTTCGAGCGAATGATGGTCGTGTTCCGGCCAGTGTTGCCGCCGCCAAGCCATCCCTTGTCAATCACCGCCACATTGGTGATGCCATGTTCTTTTGCCAGATAGTAGGCGGCCCCAAGGCCATGCCCACCGGCACCTACGATGATGACGTCATATTCGCTTTTCAGCTCAGCGTCAGGCCATTGAGGCTCAACGTTTTTATAGCCTGAGAGCGCTCCTTTCAGGAGCGACATTGCGGAAAATTTTGACAAGGCTACCTCCTTGGAATTCAAGAGAGATTGCCCGCTATGTAAAATTGTGTATGGTACCCTTGCGAATATTATGAGGTATTTTTGCGCAGGAGGTGCAGGTGGAGAACACAACACGGACCAAGCGGCAGCCCCGACCAGCGCTCAATGTTGGCTTCATTCTGGCCAACCGGTTCACATTGTCGGCCTTCGCCAGCTTTATTGATGTCCTGCGCCTTTCTGCCGATGAAGGAGACAGCAGCAGGCCAATTCTATGCAGCTGGAGCGTCATCGCGCCTGATATGGAGCCCATCCGCGCCAGTTGCGGCGTGCGCATCCATCCTGATACCAATTTGATCGATCCAGCTCATTTTGATTATCTGGTGGTTGTTGGAGGGCTGATCGACCACATTGAACGCCTTGATCTTCGCTATGTGCACTATCTGAAATCTGCTGTGTCGAAGGGCGTGCCCTTGATCGGCTTGTGTACTGGTAGTTTTATTCTGCACCGTGCCGGTTTGATGAACGGTTATAAATGCTGTGTGAGCTGGTTTCACCGGACGGACTTCCTTGAGCAATTTGATGGATTGGAGCCAGTCTCTGATCGCATTTTTGTAGTGGACCGGGACCGTATTTCCTGTTCAGGGGGAACCAGTGCAGTGCATGTTGCAGCCCATCTGGTTGAGCGTCATGTCGGCCTGCGGCAAGCACGCAAGAGCCTTCATATTCTGATGGTGGATGAAGCTCAGGATGACAGCAAAGCCCAGCCGTTCCTGCCAACGTCACTAAAAGCCAAAGATAATCTGATCCAAAGGGCAGTGTTGATGATGCAGCAGGAAACGGAAAATCTGCGCAGCATAGAGCAGCTTTGTAAGATGCTGGGCGTTGGACGGCGCAGCCTTGAAATGAAATTTAAGTCTGACCTTGGTAAATCCCCAGCCGAAGCACTCAGTCATATACGAGTAGAAGAAGCCAAACGCTTACTGGGAGAAACAGAGGCAACCATCACAGATGTTGCCATACGGTCCGGCTTCTTTGACGCATCCCACTTTAACAAGGTCTTCCAGAAACACACCGGCATGACCGCAAGCGCATATCGTAATTCCTTAACCGCTTAAGAAGGCTTCTTCTTGAGCAGTGTACCAACAAAGCCAAACAATCCTGCCCAGATAATTGAAGACAGCACTGTGAGGCAGATGCGCAGCAGGCCGGACATTTCTCCAAGAGGCACATCCAGCAGCCAGCTGGCCGTAATGAAGGGGAACAGAAGAATATTCGCAAGTATTGGCGAAACCTGAAGGCCGATAAAAAACCCTAGAGGAACAGCAATCAATCCGAATGCAGCCCCAAAAATGATGAAGATGTAAATCATGGCCTCAATGAAGTATGCAGTTTGATAGTCTCATAATCTCATTTTATAAGCGCATAAAATAAATGAATTTGACTTTCACTTCACAGAATAAGAAATTGATATATTGAAGTTAATTTTAAAACGAAAAACAAGTGATTTAATCGAAAAATGACTATAATTGAACCTTACTTGTAAAATATGTTTAATGAAAAGTAGTTTAAATTTTCAAGAACTTTTTCGATTGAAGAGGGAAGTCACATTTTGGACACGATCCAGTTCAAATTGACTGCTGAACAAATTGGTTATCTGACAGATGTTCGGCAAACATTGCATAAAGCGCCGGAAGCTTCTGGTGAAGAAGAACAAACTGGCCGCTTTATAGTTGAACAACTCGAGCGGATTGGGGCTGATCGTATTGTTTCCGAGCTTGGCGGTTTTGGGGTGATTGCTGAGTATTGTGGCGCTGCAGATGGGCCAACTGTCATGATCCGCTGTGAGCTGGATGGGTTGCCGATTGAGGAGATCTCTGAGGTTCTTTATCGCTCACAAATCCCGGGCCGTGGCCATCTGTGTGGGCATGACGGGCACATGACGATGGTTCTTGGCGTAGCACATTTGCTGTCCGCACGACGCCCGAAGCAAGGGCGTGTTGTGTTGATGTTCCAGCCAGCTGAAGAGACTGGAGCAGGGGCGGCGGCTGTGATTGAAGATCCGAACTTCGCAGAGTTCCGACCCGATTTCGCCTTCTCACTGCACAATTTACCGGGACGCCCCATGGGAGAAGTCAGCATATGCCGGGAGTATGCCAATTGCGCATCTCGCGGAATGCAGATCAACCTGCGCGGAAAGAGCTCTCATGCAGCAGCACCGGAAGATGGTCTCTCTCCGGCCTCGGCAATCTCTGTGTTAATGGAGCAGCTCGCGAAGCTGGGTGTCGGGGGAGAAATGAATGATCAATTCACACTCAGCACACTAACACATGCCCGTTTAGGGGAGCCAACGTTTGGGATTGCACCCGGGTTTGGAGAGCTGCGTGTCACACTGCGGTCCATCAGTGATGCATTGATGGAAGATATGATTGACCGGGCACAAGAAGCTGTCACGCAGGCAACTCCTGATCTGGATGTTGCAATCACATGGCATGATATTTTCCTTGCCTGTGTCAACCATCCAGAAAGCCGTGATCAGATTATTCAGGCAGCAAAACGGGTCGGCACCCCATTGAAGGAACTGGATTATCCGATGCGGTGGTCAGAAGATTTTGGCCGATTTGGATTGGATGGGGCAAAGTCTGCCATGTTCTTTTTGGGCTCTGGAGAAACACAGCCTCAGCTCCACAATCCTGACTATGACTTCCCGGATGAGCTGATCCCGATCGGAGCAGATCTGTTCGTTACGATCATTAATCAGATTTTGGGTCTTGCTGATTAAAGTTCACCGACGAACTTGTAGCCCCATCTCTCCCAGAGATGGGGCATTCGTTTGCCCCCCAGTGGTCAGGCCTAGTTCAGGTAACTTCTGTCTTCCAGAGGCACTTTTTTGATTTCATCCCGCAAGATTTCAATAAACGCTGCCTCTGCAGCATTGTGCCGGGTCTTTGAGTTCGTAATGAGTGCAATGTCGTAGACCGGCAGGTCTGCAAAGTCGGTAATGCGCCATAAGCGCTTCGCCTCGACATAAGGCCGGGCCACATGGACCGGAAATGGGCCGACGCCGACGCCAATCTCGATCAGTCGGCGCAACTCTTCCAAATGATAGGACCGGCCAACAGGAGAATGCTCAATGCCCAGCTTATTGCGCGCCATGGCAAACTCACTCATTTCTCCGCCGGGTTCATCAGTGGGGAAAGTCACATAGGGCTCATGGGCGAGCTCTTCCTTGCGAATATCATCACGCCCAAACAGCGGGCTGAGGCGACCACAATAAAGCGCAAATCTCTCACGGTAGATAACCTCATAGGTCAGGCCAGGTTGACGAGCCGTGGTGAGGCCTATTCCGCAAGACGCCGTTTTGCGCTTCACCTGCGTCACCACATCACCACTTGTTGCAACCTTGATTGAGAGCGTCGCCTTTGGGTGCGTCCTGTGAAAACGGACAAATGCTGCATCAATCACAGGCGACTCGGCATGGGTTGCTGTTGCGATGGAAACGTGTCCGGTCACGTCCTCGCGCACGTCTTTCAGGACTGCTGCAATGCGCGACACACCGCTATAAATCTCAAGGCATTCCTCATAGAGAAGTTGCCCCGCTTTGGTCAGTGAGAACTCACCTGCATTCCGGTCTATCAGCATGCAATCAAACTGATTTTCCAATCGTTTCAAGGCATTGGTAATGGCTGGTTGTGTCAGCAAAAGCCGCTTTGCTGCTTTGGTAACCCCTTTCTCTTCAACAATGATGAGAAAGGTATAAAGCAAGTTCCAATCGAGGTTTCGACAGAAGCGTTCAAGAGAGGTTCGATTCATATGATATTACTCAAATTTATATCTACATTAAATATATGAACTTGCTTAATGCGTCTACTCTTGGTCCTATGAATTTATGCGTAGGTTGTTAGTTGCAGCAAAAAGGGGTAGCGCACACAACCAGCACTCGGCATACGCAAAAAACGATTTTCCGGAGGAGAGACACTTGACCAATTTCACAAAATTCGCAGTTGCAACTGCGCTGACAATCGGCCTGACAAGCGGCGTTTCTGCTGCAACCACCTTGAAGCTTGCCGGTGTTGTGCCAGTTGAGCATTACGGCAACACACTGCTGGAGCAAATCAAGACTGATATTGAAGCTGCCAATGTTGATTTGAAAGTAACCGTGTTCCCGGCAGGCCAGCTCGGTGCGGGCGAAGAACTGTTTGAAGCTGCTGCACGTGGAAACGTAGATCTGGTGCATTCCGTGGTGTATGCGCACAGTGATCCGGTCCTTGAAATCAACTCTCTGCCATACCTTGTGAGCAGCTGGGATGAAGCCGAAAAAGTCTATCTGAACAAGGGCTCTGCCTTCAATAAAATCTTTGCTGAGCGTCTTGACGGCTTGGGTCTCAAGCTACTGGCAAACGCACCAGAAGGGTTCATCGGTGTTGTAGCAAATGATGTGCCTGACAATGCAGGCAACACAGGCGACAAAGGCATGAACATTCGTGTCTGGAGCTCTCAGGTCATCAAAGCGACAGTTGAATCAATCGGATTTAAAGCCACCACAATGAACTGGGGCGAAGTCTTTCCTGCCATTCAGGCGGGTACGGTTGATGGAGCGATCTGCTGTACTGCGCAGCTGGCTTACAGCGCATTTGCAACCTCTGATGTTGGCAAAGCCTTCATCCCGTACAACGCTGTAGTCGAAAACACCACCTACTACGCCTCCAGCCGCACGTGGGACAAACTCTCCCAAGAGCAGCAGTCAGCTGTCCAGTCAGCTTTTGATAAAGCCGCACGCGATTATGCCGCCTGGGGCCGAAACAACGAGGCACAATACGTCACGAAGCTTCAGGAAAGCGGTTATCAGGTTGTGACTATATCTGATGAGGACCGTGCTGCTATCGCTGAGAAAGTGCGTGCGGACGTATGGCCACAAATCTCTGAAATCGTTGGCAAAGACACCATCGATGCTCTGATGGCAGATAAATAAGCACAAAGATACCTATGCGAACGGGTGGTCTTATGCTGCCCGTTCCTTTTCCTGAAGTTAAGCCAGAACTATGAGCATTCATGTCTGAACTCTCACAACACCTCTCACCAGGCTGGTCTCGATTTGTCGACCGCCTGGTAACGATCAAATCCTGGTTGCTTGCCATTGGCTGCATCATCATGGCTGGCACGTTCTTCCTCGTGGTGATCTTTCGCTATGGATTTGGCTCAGACCTGTTTGCCTATGAAGAGTGGCTGCTGATTATCTGTTTCTGGATGTATTTCGCAGGCGCAGCAATGGGAACCTACGATGGCTCTCATGTAAATGCAGACTTGTTGACCTATGTGATCAAGGATCCACGCAAAGCACATGTACGGGCCCTCGTTATTGGTTCGATTGAGTTCATCATTGCGATGGCACTGGTCTATTGGTCCGCGCTCATGATTATTGATGAGATCGACAGCTATCCCCGATGGCGCGCAACAATTGCCCTTCGAATTCCGTTCTTTGTCCCACGCCTTGCCATGCTGGTCGGCTTTGCAACCATGGCCTTCTACAGCCTGCTGCATCTGATCGTGCTCGTCAAAACCGGCCCAGCCAAATCTGCGGCACAACCAAATGTGCAACAGCAAGATGATGTGTCGCTTCCACCGGTCATGCCAGAGACAACAAAAACAAAAGAGCCAGCACTATGATTATTCTGGGAAGCCTTATTCTTATCTGTCTCATGCTGGTGATTGGTGTCAGCGTCCCGATGTCCTTTGGCGCTGTTCTGCTATTTATCGCGCTCTTTGGCGGGCACGACGTCAGCGGCTTTATGCCAACAGGGCACTGGAAGGTGAGCTCACTGGTCCTGCTTGCAATCCCATTGTTCATCCTGGCTGGGGCAATCATGGAGCGAGGCCGCATCGCGGCGCCTCTAGTGTCCCTTGCTGAACTTATGGTGGGCAACGTCCGTGGTGGGCTGAGTGCTGCCGCAGTTGTTGCAAGTGGTATCTTTGGAGCCATCTCTGGTTCTGCTGCTGCTACGCTGACCTGCATCGGCTCCATTATGATGCCGCATCTGCGAAAAGCCAACTATCCGGAAGGCATGGCAGCGGCGTTGATCGTGAGCGCTAGTCCATTGGGCCTGCTCATCCCGCCCAGTTCCTCACAAATTCTCTATGCCTGGACCACACAGCAATCCGTGCTCAAATGCTTTCTGGCAACCGTTATTCCAGGGGTCATCCTCATCGGGTTCCTCTGCATCGTGAACTTCGTGATGCTGCGGAATGTAAAGGATCTGAAGACCGAACGTGTGGGAGGCAAGTTCGCGTTTGAACTGCGCACCAGAAGCTTCAAAGCTATGCCTGCGCTCTTGATGCCTGTGATCATTCTGGGTGGCATCTATGGTGGTGTTATGACACCAACAGAAGCTGCTGGTGTCGCTGTAATCTACGCAATTCCGATCGGCTTCTTTATCTATCGCGGTCTTGATAGAGAGAACTTTTTCCCAACGCTGCGCTATGCCGGCACAACCATCGGTGTTGTCATGATGATGGTACTTATGGTGCTCATTGTCAGCCAGTTTCTGGTGTTTGAGAATATTCCGGCAATGGCAAAGGATCTAATTTACTCAGTTTCTGATAACCCGATCATTATCCTGCTGATGGTCAATCTGGTCATGATCCTCATTGGCATGCTGATGGATGATATCTCCGGCTTGTTGCTATCTGCTCCGCTCTTGCTGCCAATCGTGCAAAGTGTCGGCATGGAACCGGTTCACTTTGCAGCGGTGCTTGGCGTCAATCTGGGCATGGCAAACATCACGCCTCCAACAGCACCATTGCTTTATCTTGGGGCTCGTGTGACGGACGCCCCGGTCAACAAGATGATGAAGCCGACGCTGATAATGATTGCATTCGCATGGCTGCCAACGCTGGTAATCACGACCTTTATTCCGCAGGTTGCGCTTTGGTTGCCAGAACTGGTGTTCGGCTGATCAGAGTTTAGCCTCAGCTCACTCTAATGAGCTGAGGCAGCTCTCTACTGTTACTTTCACATCGGCATATATGAAGATGGCAACACCAATGTATTCATCTTGGTGCGAGATTTTGTGCACCCAAATTGAAGCGAATTTAAAGATTGCGCTCGGGCTTTTGCCCGACAAAACCAAGTTTTGTGCCGTTGTCAAAGCGGATGCCTATGGACACGGTATCGCGAACGTCATGCCAATCATCCAGCGCAACAACGTTCGTTACGTCGGCATCACGTCAAACGCAGAAGCGCAGGCTGTTCGCGACACCGGTTATAAAGGTAACTTGCTCCGGTTGCGGGCAACAACGCGCGATGAGGCTGAAGCTGCTTTGCTTTTTCAGGTTCAGGAGCAAGTGGGCAGTCTAGAGGGCGCATTGGAACTTGCCAGTGTCCGAAGGAATGGCAGCACCCCTGCAAACTATCATCTCTCGTTAAATGCAGGCGGAATGTCTCGGGATGGCTTGGAGCTTTCCTCTCTAAAAGGCAAAGAGGTATGCCAGCGTATCGTAGATTTGCTGGGACCGCACATCATAGGCGTGAGCACTCATTTTCCCTCAAATCTACCTGAGGAACTTGAGGCGAGCATCGCGCGATATCATAAGGACGTGGATTGGGTCACCGCCAATACATCTCTGCAGCGTGAGAACCTGCTGGTCCATGCCGGCAGCACACTGACACTTGTCTCCTCATGCAACCCTTACACGGACATGATGCGCTGTGGTGCGGTGATGTACGGCATTGTAAAGCCAGAGCTTGGCTTTAAGACCACCATGACAGTAAAGGCGAGAATAATAAGCCTTGGAGAATTCCCCGCTGGCAGCACGATTGGTTATGACCGTGCGACGGTGCTGAATGAAGACAAGCGACTTGCGACTGTATCACTGGGATACGCCAACGGGTATCTGCGACGCTTCGCAGGGCTAAGCAGTGTGCTTGTTCAGGGCAGAAAACAGCCCGTTTTGGGGAAGATTTCCATGAACACCATTGTAGTGGATGTGTCAGATCTCACGGGCGTTGCATTGGGAGAGGAAGTGGTTGTGTTCGGCAGCCAGCAATCTGCTGAAATCACAACTCAAATGGCAGAGGCGTCTTCAGGCACCATCATGGCTGATCTTTATACAGATTGGGGTCAACGCAATCCGCGCGTCGTAAAACATACTCAGAATGTCTCAAAGAAAGAAACGTTGATCATCTGACTTCAGATAATCTCTACAACGGATATAAATACGCCCGCCGGAGTTTCTCTGGCGGGCGTATCTCGTTTCGCTGGAATTAGTTGCGCGGGGACAGGTGAAGACCTGCAATTGTGCAGCGCACAGAACCGCCAGCCAGCTCAAGCGTTGGGATAGCAAGCGGCACCAATGTTGCAGTCGCTGAGATCCTGTCGCGTTGCTCTTCTGTCAAAATATCATAGGCAGTTTGCGAAAGTGCGAGCAGGGGGCCATCCTTGCCCATCAGCTCAATTGCATTTCCTGCAAAACCAGAGATTTGAGCATTGCTCAGCTCAATCACATCCCGACCAGTGGCTTCAAGGCGTGCCACAACTTCTGAG
>NZ_LCWX01000237.1:97705-100284 GCF_001431305.1 Pseudovibrio sp. POLY-S9 | reverse complement strand
CGCCGCGCCGTATCTGTGATCATGTCTGTACCGATTAGCGCAAAGTTGGTTCCAACACACATCAGCACGTTTGTATGATAGATCGACGTGCCCTTGTCGTCTTCAGCAGCAAACACCATCGGCTCAAAGTTGAAGTGCGTGCAAAAGCGTTCCAGCGCGATTGGGTTGGTTCTGTCGCTCTCCACCGCATAGGCAACACGATCAATATGATCGAGCACCATTGCGCCAGTTCCCTCAAGATAAAGCCCATCCTGCTCAAGGCCGGAATAGTCGATGACATCCTGAACACGGTAATCGGATTTCAGCATTTCAAGGATGTCGTGACGACGCTCCAAACGGCGATTTTCTGCCTTCATCGGAAAAATCGCAACGTGTCCACCAGCATGGGTGGAGAACCAGTTGTTCGGGAAAACACAATCTGGAAGTCCCGGAGTATCTCCCTCAAACACATGAACGCGCACACCGTGAGATTCAAGCTGCTCCACCATTGCAGTATGCTCATCATAAGCCTGCTTGGCGTGCTCTGAATCTGTTGTGATCTCAGCCTGAAAAGCGTTGTCAGCAGCAGTCTCCGCATTCACTGAAAAGTGGTGCGGGCGAACCATGACGACGGCGCCGGGCGCTTGAACGGATGTACGGTTCATGCAGCGTCTCCGCTTTCCGGTTCTGCACGCATCACCATGCCAAACAGGTCACGCGGATCATCAGGATCGGCTAGCATATCAAGGTCATGGTACAAACCAGTGCCCTTAAGCTGGTCACGAACGTAGCGAAGGGCGGAGAAGTCCTCAGTTGCAAAGCCCACACCGTCAAACAGCGTAATCTGACGCTCGTCTTTGCGGCCCTCTGCCTGACCCGTGATCACTTTCCAGATCTCAGTGACAGGGAAATCCTCAGGCATCTGCTGAATTTCGCCTTCGATGCGTGTTTGAGGTGGGTACTCCACGAAAACATCAGAGCGGGTCAGGATACCACTGGCAAGTTCAGTTTTGCCTGGGCAGTCGCCACCAATTGCGTTGATATGCACGCCAGTTCCAACCATATTGTCGGAAAGCACGGTGGCATTCTGCTTGTCGGCGGTACAGGTGGTGATGATCTGTGCGCCAAGAGCCGCTTCTTCTGCGCTTTTGCAGGATTGCAAGGTCAAACCGCGACCTTCCAGATTGCGCATGAGTTTTTCGGTCGCTTTAGGATCAACATCGTAAAGCCGCAGGGTTTTGATCCCGCAGATTTCCTTCATCGCCAAAGCCTGAAACTCTGACTGCGCACCGTTGCCGATCATCGCCATGGTGTGAGCATCTTTAGGAGCAAGGTACTTTGCCACCACTGCAGAGGTCGCTGCTGTGCGAAGCGCTGTCAGTACGGTCATTTCAGTCACAAGGACAGGGTAACCGGTATACACATCTGCCAGAAGACCAAACGCAGTAACAGTTTGCAGGCCTTCCTTTGTGTTCTTTGGGTGCCCGTTGACGTACTTGAAGCCGTATGTCTCACCATCCGAGGTCGGCATCAGCTCAATAACACCTTCTTTGGAGTGGGAAGCCACCCGGGGTGTCTTGTCAAACAGCTCCCAACGACGAAAATCCTCTTCGACGTAGTCGGCGATGCCCGAGAGCATTTTCTCAATGCCAATGTGATGGACCAGCTTCATCATATTGTCGACACTGACAAATGGAACGAACGCGAGTTCTGACGGGGCAGGGGCTGACATGAGCTTTCCTCAAGTAATTACAGTTTCCCTAGTATCAACTGTGCAAATTGCAAAAAACATATCAATCTTGCTAGGTATGAGAGATAGTTTTTGACAGATTGCTAGGTTAATTTTATATTATTGCTAAACTTATGGGTTGAGAGCACTTATGAAGCAAAACCATACGGCGAAACATATTTATGATGAACTCGACCGGCAATTAATCAGCCTTCTGCGTTTGGATGGCCGTGCTCCAGTCTCCAAACTTTCACAGATTATGGGCGTCTCACGCGCAACAGTACAAACACGCATGGACCGGCTGCTGGAAACAGGGGCGCTGCTTGGTTTTACGGCACGAGTGCGTGAAGATTATGACAGCGGCGAGATCCGTGCTGTCATGATGATTGAAGTGATGGGACGAAACACCACCCAGGTCATCCGCAAACTACGCGGTCTGCCCGAACTGCAAGTCCTGCACACCACCAGCGGTAAATGGGATCTGGTAACAGACATCCGCGTCGAAAACCTCTCAGAATTCGACCGCGTCCTGCGCGAAGTCCGCCTGATCGAAGGCGTCATGAACAGCGAAACAAGCATCTTGCTGTCCAGTGTTTGACTGCTAGCAACTTGCCTTGTTTGGGTTCCTAATTGATCCGCAACAAGCGTTTAAGCTTAGTTTGGAATCCGCCGCGTTTCTCTTTCCGCGCTAATTCCTCTTCAGAGATGAGAAACGTTACTTGCACCACATAGCGTTCGCCTTTGAACGAAGGATGGCCATGCCAGCTTGTTTCTGAGCGTTTGAATGCGAACACGTTTCCCGCGAGCGGAGAGACTTCCTCCGCATAGTCGCCCATGTCAGTGTCTCCATTAAGGGCACGAATGGCACCTC
>NZ_LCWX01000237.1:94650-97612 GCF_001431305.1 Pseudovibrio sp. POLY-S9 | reverse complement strand
CAGCGGCGTCATCCCAGTCTTCATTGAGATAGATGAGCATGGTACATATCTTGGATTTGGAATCGTTGTGAATACGGCCATCACCGTGTTTGGACAAGCGTCGCACAGTGATCATCCGTGGCTTGTCCATAAGATCCAAACTGAGTTTTTCCGAAAGAATTTCAGCCAGTTCAGGTTTATAAAGATCATCTACAAGTTGCTTGAATGCGCCAGTCGATTCAAGTTTTGACAAGGGCAGATACCCAGTCTGTTTGATGTCCGGATAATCACGACGAACATCAGCAGCTTGCTTCTTGGTCAGTACATTTTCCCCCACCAGATACTGGAAAGGAATTGTACGAGTATTGGAGTCTCTGAGAGCATCGAAATTGATCATTTTCCAACTTCCCTGACGCAGCAAAAAACAAGTGATAGCTTTAGCACAGGTTAGAAAAGCCAAAAATTCTCAGTTCTGAGTGCAGAAAATTTGAGACTGTAATTTAAATGGTAAAGGATCAAAACGACCAGAGAGATCTCTTGTGTTGATTTGGCTGTGAAATAATAACTCATTATAAAAAGTCTGTTCTACACGCCAGATTTCTAAGATCTGGAGAACAAGTGTATAGGGAAATGCCATTTGAAAGAAATCCTCCAGTCAAATGGCATTGCAGTCTTTTTATAGATGCCATTCAGCGAGACCGATGCGTTCTGAGCTGTCTACCCGCAACGTGATCGGTTGGCTGTCCTTGTCGTGCATGAGGACCGTATCCGCCCCCACACATTCAGTGAGCATGATTACGATATTTCCTCGTGACAAACTGTCTGTGTGAATTGTTCCACCCGGAAGCATAATTGCTTTGCCATCCGGAACTTTAATATTGGCCAGCGCAAACTGGTCGTCTTTGATCTGTTTGCCCACGGTAATAACGATCTCGTCCTGATCTGACGAAGCCATAAAGATATGAGGGAACTCATGTCTTTCGACAAAAAAACCATTGGCTTCTTCGAGAGAGTATTGGTGGTTTGCTGGTGTAATTTGATATTCAACGACGTTGAGATCACACTTGTCGAACTTCACCGGAACGGTTTCGCCTTTATCAAAGACTTTCACGCCAAAGGCTTGTGTTACATCTTCAAATGCAGGCGATAATTCCGTTACCATCGGAATTTCCAGTAAGACATCTGCACAGGACAAACACCCAGATGCTCCAAACACGTTTCCGGGCGCGGCGATGCTGACTGTGTTTGCATCATGCCATGTCCCTTCTATGACAGAAAAAGCGCTGTCTGGGAGCGAAGACAATGATGTTTTCGTCTCCAAGACACTCTGATGAGTGCCCGCGACCGTTTGTGAAGGAGAAGCCGGTGTAATGTGAGGGGCACTTCGATTGATAACCACATCACTCCCCGGTGGGATGATGCTATGAAGAGCATTGGTTGTGACAGCAACTTCATTGTTGACCACACGGTGTATCGATACAGCCTTTAAAGAGCTCTCTACTTTCTGACTTGAGAGCTCTGCATTGTATTTAACCGTGATTCCAACATCATTCAGGCGCCGTTCCTGATAATCTGGCAGCTTTATGCTCTTATCGGTAGAGCTTGAACTCACCGCATTCTGTAGGTTTGCTTGTACCTGCGGCGTTGATGTTGCAAGTGTGACTGGCATCCTGGTTTCTTCTCAGAACTTGCAAGACTGATGAGCCTTTTTCTTGCAAAAGATACTCATCTTAGTCCTGACTTGATTGAAATGAACATGCTGCATCGTGCGGTCACGTCTGCATCAAACAGACTGTGACCGAGCAATCAGTGGTTTGATGAACTCAGGCGTTATTCAGAAAGCGCCTGCAACTCAGTTTCAAACTGCGTACGTTCTTCTGGTGTGAAACCGCGTAAGTGGTTGCCATCTGTGCGTTGCGCGATCACGCTGGCCACGAACTCGTTGGCTTTGTCCGCAGGAATATCCGGATAGTTTTGAGCCACATAAAGGGCTATGGTCTGCTGATCTTCGTTGAAGTTGATGCCACCTGGTGTCGTGATCTGTTGTGGTTTGAAGCTTTCAGTCTGGGCTGCAATGTTCAGCTGTGCTCCACCAATCAGGCGTGGGTCTGCAACGGTTGCTGGCTGCGTGCGGCTCAAGCCTTGCGCCAACAGGTCTGACACGCGGATTGGTTTAGCCGTACCACCCAGATCGTTTGCCGCTTTGCTCCGTAAATCGAAGGTATGCAGCAGCTCATTAACGTCGCTCAGAGATTGCTCAGCATCGGTTGCTTTAAGTGCGCTTAACAATGCAGCCTTCTGGTCCTCATATTCGCCCGGTTTTTTTAAACCGGAATCAGGCTTCAGAAGCTGTTCAAATGGCTTTGCATCCAACAGAGCTGGGAAATGTTCTGTAGCCAAAGAACGGAACTCAGGATTGTTCTCAAGGACAGCTTCAAGCTGTGAGCTGTAATCTGCATCAAGATAATTGTGTTGGATCCCACGGCTGGACTGCATCGCAGCAGCACCGACCACTTCCAGACCTTCAGTCTTGGTCGTACCTGCAACTTCCAGACCCACCACGTGCTGCCAGGCACCACCGGAAGAAAGGTCACTGAAACGCTGGTTGACGTCGTAGACTGGCTGCAACTGTGAGGCCAGTTCTCTTTCAAGGATAGGGACTTTCTTAGCTGCCCCTTCAACCACTTCGGTTCTGCTGGTTCCGCCACCGCGCTGACCGACTGCATAGACCAGATAGTCTGCTTCAAAGTCTCCACCATCTGTGCTGATGGTCAAGGGGCGATTTTCACCAGCAGAGACTTTGTTGATCTGCTGATAACGGAACACAGTGCCGCCATCAGAACGGTCATTACCCGCCTCCTGTGCCGTGAAGGTGGCCTCAATACCAACAGAACGCACATCCCATGTCAGTGCCACGCCGGGCTTTTGATGGGGCTGCATCATCCAGAAGATGTTTTCCTTATCAACGCCGCGTGTGGAAAGC
>NZ_LCWX01000237.1:58873-94549 GCF_001431305.1 Pseudovibrio sp. POLY-S9 | reverse complement strand
CCATAATCGCATCGGTACCCGCATTCGGGCCCATAACCGCCACAACACGCCCGGTCAGGTCTCGTGTGCCTGCTTCGTTACGCTGGAACTGATCCAGATCCAGACAGTTGGCAGCATTGGGGTGACCAGATTTCCTAAAATCAGCAACTTCCGGCGGGACGTGGTGGTACTCGTAGTCTGAGCGTTCAATGCCGGCGCCTGTGGCAAGGATGACCTTCTTGGCCAGAAGCGGCTCGCTATCTGCATCAGTCTGCACCTTATAAAGACCAGTCTCGCTGTCTCGGCTGATTTGACGGACTTCAGCATCAAGGATGTTCCCACCAGAAACTTGATCGATGCGTTGTGCATTGAGCTGAGACCATTCCTGTCTGTCAACCGGGTCCAGACAAGAGGATGCAATTGGTTCATCACCAGGGTTCACCAGCTGCTGTGCCTGGTTGATGCACTGAGTGTAATGGCCTTTTTCATAGCCTCGTGCACCAGCCCATGGATCATTTTTGCCAACCACAAGCACGTTGTTCTTCGTGCTGTCCGCAACAATAGAGCAATCACACCGTTTCAGGCTGGTGAGATAGGCAGCTGCGGATGTGCCTCGCCCGACACAAATCAGATCATATAGTGATTTGTCAGCACCAGCGTTTCCTTGCGTCGTTGCGAGTTGATCTTTGACAGCGGACTGCGTTTCAACGGCTTTTTGTTGATGAGATTGCAACGCCGGGTGAGGAGAACTCGGCGCCGGACTGCTTGTTGTGTCAGCCTGTGGTGGGATGTTGGCAGGTGCAATTGTTGGTGTCGTAGAAGTCGCTTGCGGGATGGTCATCGGGGAAGCCCTCGTTCTTATTGGGATCAGATTTTAAGGGAGTTTTGGGGAATTTCTGTTGCGAGCTCCTGTGTGAGGAGAACGCCAGATTTCAAAAGCTCAACCCAACCCTGCGCACGTTCTGTAAACTCAGAAAGGGCAGCAAAAAGGTCGTGGCGAGCCAACCCATTCATCGGAATATCCCAGAGGAGGGTGATGGTCTTGTCTGTATCTGCCAACATTGCAAACCGCAGGCTACCGGTGCCCGCCCAAGACTGATTGACCTTTAAAAAATACTCCAGCAGATCAACCCGGTTCTCTTCTGGTAATCCGCCCAACTCCGCACTGATGGCGAGGGCATGCCTGTCTTCTTCCAGCGTCGCAATCACGTCCAAACCTGACGTGAATTGAAACAACCAACTGTCACGTGCCGGATCCGCAAACACGGATGCATCAACGAATAAGTCACTCACTTCCGTGACGAGTTTCGATACTTCGCTCGTACCAACCATAGTTTTCCGCCCTATGTCTTGCCGCCGTCCACGGCCTTATGTCTGCGCAAAACATTAGAACAGGTAGTAATAGGTGATTGTGCCGATAGGCATAGCTCACAGAGGTGTGATGAAAATGTTTACCTGTCGGAAGCTGAGTAATGAGGCAGCGTTACCAAAATGGTCCCAGGAGAGAAATTATTCGCTAGAGCCAAAGCAACGAAGTCTACCAAGCACTCAAGAGAGACGGTCTTCAAGGTTATGTCTTGAAGACCGTCTCTTTAGCTCAAAGCAACTCGGATTGTGACAAGTGCAGATACTGCATGAAGCGTTCGTATTGTGTGACCACGTCTGCTATCAACTGTTCCTCGGTATAGCCAAGCACGTCGTACTCCTGACCGCCTTGGGCAAGGAATACCTCGACGCGGTAGTAGTTGGTGCCTTCCTCTTCGGTCTCGTCCTCATTTTCATCTTCGTCAATGAGGTGACCCGGGCCAATTGCCAAAGCGGTTGTGAAGTACCGTTTTCGCAGGCCATACACAAAGACCGTTTCTTCAGACTGTTCGATGGTCAATCGATAGTTCTTGGTACCGGTCAGTGTGGCTTTGAAACCGCGTGTCTCAAATTCCGCCTGCACCTTTTCCAGAGCAGGCTTGCCAATAGTACCCATAAAATGTCGTGCGTCTTTTAAGGTCGCGTTTTCAGTCAATGTTCCGATGCGCTGCCTCCAATCCACGGTGCTTTTTGTGTACTGCACTGTGGTGTGGTGCATTTGCAGGTTTTTGGTGCGCAAAGCATCATCCTGCAAGGCTTTGTAAAGGCCAAAGCACATCAGCAGCATAACAATGAGGAAGGGGAGCGCACTGGCAATCGTCGCAGTTTGTAAAGCTCCCAGCCCACCTGCCGATAACAACACAATCGCAACAACGCCCTGTAGAACAGCCCAAAATACACGCTGCCAGACAGGGGAGTTGATGTCGCCGCCAGAGGTCAAACTGTCAATAACCAAAGACCCGGAGTCGGAGGAGGTTACAAAGAAAACCACCACCAACACAACGCCCAGCATGGAGAGTACAGATGAAAATGGCATGTACTCAAAGAACTTGAAGAGAGCCAGAGACACATCAGTAGAAACGGCTTCAGCAAGGCTATCTGCCCCTCCATTGAGGATCAGATCGATACCTGTGTTCCCAAAGATCGTGAACCAGATCAGACTGAACCCTGTTGGCACAAACAGCAGACCAACGAGGAATTCACGGATGGAACGACCACGGGAGACGCGTGCGATAAAGGTGCCTACAAAAGGTGACCACGAGATCCACCAGCCCCAATAAAGCAGAGTCCAACCGCCCAGCCAGTCATCTTTTCGGTCATAGGCATAAAGGTTGAAGGTCTTATGGATCAGGTCCCCCATATATGCGCCTGCATTTTGCACAACAGTCTGCAGCAAAGTCACGGTTGGCCCAACAATCAGAACCAGCACCATAATGCAAACAGCCAGAATGAGGTTCGTTTCAGAAAGGCGTTTCACACCTCGATCAAGGCCGGAAAAAACCGAAGCCGTTGCCATGCTGGAGATGAGCACGATCAGAATGATTTGTGAGGTTGTCGAAACAGGGACATCAAACAGATAGTTCAGGCCGGCATTCACCTGAAAAGCACCATAGCCAAGCGAGGTGGATACACCGAACAAAGTGCCCAGTACCGCAAATGTATCAACCGCATGGCCGATCGGACCGTAGATCCTCTCCCCAAACAGAGGATAGAGCGCAGACCGCGGTAATAAAGGCAATTGGTGGCGGTAGGTGAAATACGCCAATGAGAGAGCCACCACACCATAGATCGCCCAGGCATGCAGACCCCAGTGGAACATGGTGATCTTCATTGCCTCACGAGCAGCCTCAATGGTCTGCCCTTCCATGTCTGGTGGCGACATGAAATGCATGATCGGCTCTGCGACACCGAAGAAAACCAGTCCAATGCCCATACCTGCTGAAAACAGCATGGCGAACCAGCTTTTGTAGGCGTAATCGGGCTCAGCATGGTCAGGTCCCAGTTTGATATCACCAAACCGGCTAACCATGATGAAAAGGATGAACAGCAGAAAAATCGCAACTGCCAGAATATAGAGCCAACCAGTGTTTGTTTCGATCCAATCCTGAATGTTGCTGTAAAACCTCTGAGAGCCTTCCGGCCAGATGACTGCTGTAATCAGGAGCAGAAAAATCAACGATATGGAGCTGATAAAAACAGGAGGATTAAACTTGTGCTTTATTCTCATCACGTGCTTCAACAAGCGCCGAAAAATGCAAAAAAGGACGCACGAGTGACGAGGACTGCATTTTTCAAAGCAAAGTTATCTCAGTTGTGTAGACGGCCTCTTAAAACAATGTGTCCAACTCAGGATGGTTCTAAGCAAAACAAATATATATGCTACGAATGACCAAAGCTGGGGCCGAGCATTTACTCCTGCCCTCACCAAGTGGCAATAGCTTTTATGTCGCACCTGAAAGTACGTATTATTTTTTAATTTCAAAGGCTTGTAGATTGAAGTTAAGAATGCTCGTGCTGAGCTGTAGAGCAGCGCTGTCAAACTCAGCGGTTTCGCCTGAGAGCCCAGCTCAAAACAGCATAAAACGAGATATCTGATTACGAGTAGGCTTTGAAATGCTCGGTTCAACTCTGTAGGGAACATCAAAGCCGGATGACTGCCATTTTGTCTTGTGTCATGTCGTGCATGGTGTAGCCGATACCTCCGGTGTTGTAGCCGGACTGGCGACGACCAGCAAAGGGCATCCAGTCCACACGAAAGGCGGTATGGTCGTTGACCATGACGGCAGTGGCATCGAGATGTTGGACGGCTTGGAAGGCTGTTCCTAAGCTTTGAGTGAAAACAGCGGCCTGAAACGCAAAGGGCAGGCTGTTTGCAGTCTCAATAGCCTCTGCAATACTATCAATGCTGTAGACGCAAATCACCGGACCAAAAATTTCCTGTTGCGAAACGCGGACATTGGCAGGCGGATTCAGCAACACGGTGGGCGCATAGGTTGTAGGGCCCAGGCGTTTTCCGCCTGCCAGCAACTCGGCACCTCCATCGATAGCCTCATTCACCCATTCCTCAACCCGGTCCACCTCACCAGGCCGGATCAACGGACCGCAATCCGTTGTCGCATCAGTCGCATCACCCACTTTCAGCAGTTTGGCAGCCTCTGCCAGCTTTTGCGCGATTTCTTGCGCTTTAGAGGGAGGAGCAAATACACGCTGGACAGAAACACAGACCTGACCAGAGTGATAAAAGCCACCCTTGATTAAAAGAGGGATCATGTCGTCGATATGGGCGTCTTCGCTGACAATGACTGGCGCAGCTCCACCATGCTCCAGAGCGCAGCGCGCACCTGGTGTCAGCTTTGAGCGTAGCATCCAGCCAACACGTGCAGAACCGATAAACGAGAAGAACCCAACCCGCTGATCAGTGATCATCTGCTCAGCGACTTCATTATTACAAACAACGGTACGGCACCAGTCCGCTGGCAATCCGGCTTCATGTAACATGCCTACAAAAGCCAGGCAGGACAGTGGTGTATCGGGAGCTGGTTTGATGATAACCGGACAGCCTGTGGCCACCGCCGGTGCCACCTGATGGACAATCAGGTTGAGCGGGTGGTTGAAAGCGCTCGCAGCCACGACCACGCCGATCGGCTCGCGCTGGGTGAACGCAATGCGACCTGATCCAGCCTCTGTCAAATCCATCGGAATTTCGCGGCCAGTCATTTGGCCAACCTCGTGTACGCAAAGTTCCACGCCATCAATGGCGCGCATGACTTCCACACGGGCATCAACCAGTGGTTTGCCACCTTCGTTGGCGATTTGGAACGCCAACTCGTCAAAACGAGCCTCCATGAGCTGAGCTGTTTTCTTTAAGATGGCAATTCGTTGAAAGGCAAGAAGCCACTCATCACGCTGACGAAAGAGACTATGCGCAGTCTCCAAAAACGCATCGACCTGCTCCCATTCACTGGTCTCGACACTGCCGATGCATTTCAGGCTGTACGGATTGACGACATCCAGTGTCTTGCTCATATCAGACACACCTTGGCTGCAAGCTCGTCAATCAAGACCCGCTGGTTTTCGCTGTAATCAACGGGAATATCAACCAGATGGACCCCGCCAGCAGTAAAGGCCGCTTCAAAGGTCGGCAGCAGGTCTTCTGTGCGGGTAATCCTGTGGCCAGTAGCACCGTAACTGTTCGCGTACTCGACAAAGTTAGGGTTGCCAAACTGCAAGCCCCAGTCTTCAAATCCTGCATGAGCCTGCTTCCAGCGGATCATACCGTAAGACCGGTCATCCAAAACAGTGACCACCAAATTGAGTTTCAACCGAACCGCCGTTTCCAACTCCTGACTGTTCATCATAAAACCGCCATCACCGCAGATCGCCATAACACGGCGATCAGGATAAAGCTTGGCTGCCATCATAGCTGAAGGTAGGCCAGCGCCCATTGTCGCCAATGCGTTGTCCAGAAGCACTGTATTGGGTTGATGAGCCTTGTAGTTGCGGGCGTACCAGATCTTGTAGATACCGTTGTCGAGCGCGATAATATCGAAATCACCCATCACCCTGCGTGTATCAGCGACCACCCGTTGTGGGATTACCGGAAAACGCGAAACATCACCACCTTCAGAGGTGTGTAGGTCTGTTTCTTTTTTGATGCGCTGGAAATAACTGCGATCAAAGTCCAGCGGACCACCCAGGATATCACCAAGCCGCGCAACGGAGCGGGCAAGATCTCCTACCACCTCAACCTGAGGGAAGTACACCTGATCAACCTGCGCAGCCTTGTAGTTCATATGGATCACTTTGGTGCCGCCATGTTCCATGAAGAACGGCGGTTTTTCGACAACGTCGTGACCCACATTGATGATCAGATCAGCCCGTGCAATTGCGCAGTGCAAGTAGTCTCCATCAGAGAGCGCAGCAGTACCAAGGAATAGGTCTGAGCGCTCATCAATGACGCCTTTGCCCATCTGAGTGTTGAAAAACGGAATCTGGGTCTTTTCGGCGAAAGCCTTGAGTATGGAATGAGCGTCCTTTCGGTTCGCTCCAGCTCCGAGCAACAGCAACGGCATTTTTGCGTTGCGGATCATCTCAGCTGCTTCATTCAGCACCGTATCATCTGCGACCGCGTAGTAACGGGGATGAGGGTGCAAGACAGATTCGTCAGTTTCTTCAACAGCAATATCTTCAGGCAGCTCCAGCAAGACCGCGCCGGGGCGCTCCTCTTCTGCCACGCGGAAAGCCTCACGGATCAGGGCAGGGATGGTATTGCCATGTACAATCGCCTTGGACATCTTACAGATCGGCTCAAACAGACTGACAATGTCAATGATCTGAAATTGCCCTTGTTTGGATTTCTTGATCGGCTTTTGCCCGGTGATCATGATCAAAGGCATACCGCCCAAAAAAGCGTAGGCCGCCGGGGTGGCAAAGTTGGTCGCGCCAGGGCCAAGCGTCGCCATGCAGACGCCCGCTTTGCCAGTCAAACGCCCATAAGTGGCAGCCATAAAGGCCGCACCTTGCTCATGTCGGTTCAACACCAGTTCAATTGTGGAGGTACGAAGGGATTCAAGAACGTCAAGGTTTTCCTCACCAGGAACAGCAAAGACGTATTCAACACCTTCCGCTTCCAGTGCAGCTACAAGACGATCAGAAGCTTTCATCGGGGCATGAGAGTCAGGCATGGGATCTCCTGTTCAGTCAACGCTTGGCTTTAGAACTTCAGATATTCCTTTGCTCTTTTGGGAAGAGCTGAGCGAGTAATCCGAATGGTCGAAAAACGGCCTGCAAACATCATCATCAACCGCTATCTCATTGCAACTCATGCCTGACGTAGGTTTGATCAAAACTGCGTTGCAAGGCTCCAGATTACTCCAATGATCTCTAAAAGATCAGAAATAGGTAAAGACAGTATGCTCTCATTTAGAAGTTCCAAACTTGCATGACAGAGGTATCAGCTATTGCTCATGCGTCAGACTTGTATTGCTTCCCTTGGTTTCAGGACTGCTTCTAAACAAGATGAATTCTTAACTTGCGCACTATGACGGCCAAAATCGAGTTCATGTATTGGATTAGCCATTCCAAAAAATAAAGCCGTCAAAATCACTGTTGATCTCTGACACGTCAATTTCAACAAAACCTTGCAGCCAGAACTTCTCTGGGCATATCCTTGGGAATTAAGGGACGGAATGAACGCTGGATAAAGTTCCGTTTAGAGACCCGAGGCGGGTTGCGAAGGAACAGGCGGCGACCTATATGAGCGGTGCCTTTGGTACAACTCTGGATTACTTATGGTTTTTACAAGAGTGTTCGAGGCTGAGGGGGAAGTCGAGTGAGGGGAAATCTCAGATGATATTCGACAGATTTGGCGAAATCGATTCCGTGCTAAACGCGCAAGTTTAGGACAATAGCCCTTTTAGGGATGCCACATTCTTCCCATAATAGAAATTTCACAATGCAGTGCTGAAAAATAGAGAGCTTTGAGGAGCATACTTCGCATGACATTTAATCGAATTCTTGCTGCGATCGGCATGACCGGAGCCTTAACAGTTGCAGCTCATGCTGAAATTGTTGTTTCTTCCAAAATTGATACTGAAGGTGGTCTCCTCGGAAACGTTATTGCACTTGCGTTGGAAGATGCTGGTTTGCCAGTAGAACGCCGCCTGCAGCTTGGCGGCACTCAGGTGGTTCGCGAAGCACAGCTTGCAGAGCAAATCGACATCTATCCTGAATATACGGGAAATGCAGCCTACTTCCACAATGAGGCGGACAGCGAAGTCTGGAAAGACGCCAAAGCCGGATACGCCCGCGCAGCTGAGCTGGATGGTGAGAAGAACGGGCTGGTATGGCTTCAGCCTGCGCCAGCCAACAACACCTGGGCCATCGCTGTAACAGGTGCATTGGCCTCCCAGAACAAACTTGCCACTATGTCTGACTTCGGCGCCTGGGTTGCAAACGGAGGCAATGTGAAACTGGCGGCCTCTACGGAGTTTGTTTCTTCTCCCGCAGTCCTTCCTGCCATGCAGGAAACCTATGGCTTTAAACTGTCTCCGGATCAGACAGTCGTGCTTTCTGGCGGTGACACAGCCGCGACAATTCAGGCCGCAGCTCGTGGCACCTCTGGCGTCAACGCAGCTATGGCATACGGCACAGATGGTGGGGTAGCTGCAACAGGCCTTGTTGTTATGACTGATGATAAGGGCGTACAGCCAGTCTACGAGCCAGCTCCGGTTATCCGAGCTGCTGTGTTAAAACAGTATCCAGAAGTTGCATCAGTCTTGAACCCGATCTTTGCAGGTCTGGATCTGGCGACACTACAGGAGCTCAACGGTTGCATCCAAGTTGGTGGTGAACCTGCAGCTGCAGTCGCAAAAGACTATCTGACCAAGATCGGTGTTTTGGACTAACTGCGCGCGTTATGCCTGGCAGGATTAAATCAGTCGTCTCCGGACCCGGTCTTTTGTTTGTAAGCCTGGGTCTGGGTGCCTTATACGCACCTTTTATGACGCTTGCCGCCAATCGTATTGTCGCGGGTGAGGGTATCCCTGTGTGGGACGTGGCCGGACCAGAAGCCGTCATTCCCGGCTTTGTTGGCTTGCTGGCTGGGCTAGTCCTTGGTTTGCCAGCAGCCTGGCAAGTTTTGCGTTTGACGGGCGCAATGATCGGAATAGCAGCGTTGATTTGGCTGCTAATGGAGGGCAGCACCTCGCTTCTTGAAGGAGCTGGAACTTATGCCAGAGTATCCCTGGGCAGTGGCTTCTGGTGTTTGCTCGCAATCCTGTTACTGCTGGCGGCTGATGCTCTGTCCTCTCTTTCTCCTGGCCCCAAAATGCGCGGCGCCTTATTGGCACTAGCGATTGTGGTGTCGGCGTTGGTCTTGTGGTCAGGAGCCTTGACCGACCTGTCAATCTTCAGAGAGTACGCCAGCAGACAAGATGCCTTCTTCAATGCAACGTGGCGGCACCTCGGCCTTGCTTTTGGCTCGCTTGTTGTAGCCGCTGCTATAGGTTTCCCTCTTGGCGTGTATTGCCACCGGAACGAAAGTTTGCGTAGCGCAGTCCTGCCTGTGCTCAGCTTTCTGCAAACAATCCCCTCCCTTGCCATGTTCGGCATCATGATCCCACTTCTTGCCTGGGTCAGCAGCACGGTCCCCGGTGCCAGGGAACTGGGTGTCGTCGGCATCGGCTTTTTACCCGCATTTCTGGCACTGGTTATCTATTCCCTGTTGCCGGTGGTGGCAAACACTGTGGCCGGTTTGGAAGCCACTCCAATCGTGACACTGGATGCAGCACGCGGTATGGGAATGACCCGCCATCAACGCCTCATACAGATTCAATTGCCACTGGGGCTTCCGGTTATGCTGGCTGGGCTGCGGATTGTTCTGGTGCAGAATATTGGCCTTGCGGTAATCGCCGGATTGATTGGCGGTGGTGGTTTTGGAACCTTTGTCTTTCAGGGGCTCAATCAGACTGCAACAGATTTAATCCTGCTTGGAGCCCTGCCAACAGTCATTCTTGCTCTTATCTCGGCAATTACAATGGACATTCTGGTCGAACTGGCCCGCCCTAATAAGATGAGGCATGGATGATAGAGATCGACAACATAACCAAGGTTTACGACGGGCGGCCTGCTGTTGATTCCGTATCTATGACGATTGAGAGTGCAACAATCACCGCAATTGTCGGCACATCCGGCTCTGGAAAAAGTACATTACTGCGTATGGTCAACCGGCTTGTAGAGCCCACGTCTGGCCAAGTTCGGATCAATGGTGAACCAACTGCAGGATTGCCGAAGAACGCCCTGCGCCGCCGCATTGGGTATGCAATTCAGGGCCATGGTCTCTTCCCGCATCACACAGTTGCCAGAAACATCGGCGCCGTGCCGCGGCTACTCGGTTGGGACAAGGACAAGATCTATACGCGTGTGAATGAGCTGTTGGACCTATTCTCCATGCCGCCAGATGAGTTTCGCGATCGCTATCCTGCTGAGCTCTCAGGCGGTCAGCAACAACGGGTAGGCGTGGCACGAGCTTTGGCATCACGGCCCGACCTGTTGCTCATGGATGAGCCCTTCGGGGCACTGGACCCCATCATTCGAACGCGCGCGCAGACAGACTTGCACCGGATTCAACGAACACTCGGCTCCACAATCCTTCTCGTGACGCATGATATGGAGGAAGCCATACAGCTTGGTGATCAAGTAGCAGTGATGGATCAGGGACAGTTGGTTCAGCACGGCACGCCAGCAGAGATCATCACCAACCCTGCCACAGAGTTCGTTGCAGAAATGGTTGGCGGTGTCGATCGACCGCTTCGCCTGCTATCGCTGCTTTCGGTCTCCCAGGTACTTGAAGAGGGAGCTGCTGAAGGGGAGCCAATCGACGAGAAGTCCAGCCTGCGAGAGGCTCTTTCTGTTTGCCTTTGGAGCGGGCGAAATGCTGTGCCTGTAGAACGCAACGGTAACCCTATTGGCCGTGTAACACTGGAAGCGATCCGCTCCAGAGCCGAGGGGACACATGAGCCGGGCTAATTTCCTGAGGATGATCGTTGTTTCGCTGCTGCTCGCTCTTGTCCTTCGGCCTGAGTGGTTTGCACCCATGTTTGCACCCTTCACACCGCCCGGTGCCGCCGTGATCTACGATCGTACCTCGTTGTTGTCGCTTTCTCTGAGCCATCTGGGTATCGTTGCCTTAGCCTCAGTCGCCGCAATCGTTGTTGCAGTGTTACTGGCGATCCTCGTCACTCGCCCACAAGGGAAGGCATTTTTGCCGCTGTCACGAACCATTGCGAACATGGGACAAACGTTTCCACCTGTGGCCGTTCTGGCTTTGGCAGTTCCGATGCTGGGTTTTGGAGCCGGACCAACGCTTGTTGCGCTGTTTTTGTACGGCATCTTGCCAATCTTCGAAAACACAATGACCGGTCTTTCAACCTTGCCACCTGCAACCATGGAAGCAGCCCGGGGAATAGGGCTCAGCCGCCGGCAACGTTTGCTACAAGTCGAGCTTCCACTGGCACTTCCATTAATCCTGACAGGTGTTCGGCTCTCTGTCGTCACTGCCATCGGCACAGCAACAATCGGCTCCACCGTCGCCGCTCATACGCTTGGCGAAGTCATCATCGCAGGCCTGCTGACCAACAACACCTCCTACGTCTTACAAGGCGGCCTCATAGTCGGCCTGTTCGCAGTCCTGATCTACGACGCCCTGACCCAACTCGAAGCCAGCATCCGAAAACGCCTTGGTGTGAAATAACACCGAATAAGATGACCCTTACTTCGTGGCCTTACCGAAAAAATGAATATAGGCTCAGTTTAGAAGGCGACTTTTAGGCACGGGGAGCTTTTAATCAATGCTCAAGGGCGGTTTGCAGCAGGGCCAAAGTGGATTGTACCTCTTCGCAAAGATTGTGTTTCTTCAATTCATACGTTTTCGACATCTGACCTCAATACGCGTACAAACGAAAACAGGCCCCAAAGCAGAGCTTTGGGGCCTGTTTTTATAAGCTTTTAATGAGTAATCAGCTGCAGCCGCTGGTGGAGCCGCAGGTGTCGCATTTTAGGCAGGTGCCGTTGCGGACCATGGTGAAGTTGCCGCATTCTGCGCAGCTTTCACCCTCATACCCCTTCATGCGGGCCTGAGCGACCTGACTGGCGACAGATGGCTGTGCAGCTGCTGGTGTTGCAGTACCAACGCTTGCTGTTGCCGTCGCTTCACCACCGCGCTGGAAGGCTGTTGCAATCGCATCAGACTGAGCTGTGATCGCACCGGCCAGCTGAACAGCTGGATCGCCACCTGGGACCAGACGGAACTTTTCGGTCTGACCGCGAACAAGGCCGTGAGAAACAATCGCAGGGCTGCTCTCTTCATCCTGTCCTTCAGCTGAAGAACGGGAGGTAGACGTCGTGCTGTCCAATGCTTCCGGTGGCACGTGTGCCAGATCGTTACGACCGAGATAGGACACGGCCAGCTCACGGAAGATGTAGTCAAGAATGGATGTCGCATTCTTGATTGCGTCATTGCCCATCACCATGCCAGCAGGCTCAAATCGGGTGAACGTGAACGCGTCAACATATTCCTCAAGCGGAACGCCGTATTGCAGACCAAGAGAGATCGCAATCGCGAAGTTGTTCATCAATGAGCGGAAGGCAGCGCCTTCTTTATGCATGTCGATGAAAATTTCGCCGATACGGCCATCCTGATATTCACCGGTTGTCAGATACACTTTGTGGCCGCCAACGGAAGCTTTCTGAGTGTAACCTTTGCGGCGGTTTGGCAGCTTTTCACGATTGCGAACAGTACGCTCGATGATCCGTTCAACAACACGCTCTGCAACAGCTTCAGCGCGAGCTGCCTGTGGCTGGGCAAGGATGTCATCAACTGTGTCTTCTGCATCATCGTCTTCATCTTCCAGCAGCTGAGCGTTCAGCGGCTGAGACAGCTTGGAGCCATCACGATAAAGAGCGTTTGCTTTCAGACCCAGCTTCCAGGAGAGCATGTAAGCTTCTTTACAGTCCTCAACACTGGCCGTGTTTGCCATGTTGATGGTCTTGGAAATCGCACCGGAGATAAACGGCTGCGCAGCGGCCATCATCTTGATGTGACTGTCAACGGACAGGAAGCGCTCACCAATGCGGCCACAAGGGTTCGCACAGTCAAATACCGGGTAATGCTCTTCTTTCAGGTGCGGAGCACCTTCCAGGGTCATTGCACCACACACATGGGTGTTAGCAGCTTCAATCTCTGCCTTGCTGAAGCCCATGTGGCTCAGAAGATCAAAGTCCATGTCTTCCAGCTGCTCTGCAGAAACGCCAAGCTTACTGGTCAGCAGTTCATCACCAAGGGTCCAGCGGTTGAAGACGAACTTGATGTCGAACGCAGACCCAAGTGCTCCAGCCAGTTTCTCAAGCGCAGCATCATCAAAGCCTTTGGCCTTCAGGCTGGCACTGTTGATCGCAGGAGACTGAGAGATAGACCCATGACCAACCGCATAAGCTTCGATCTCGGCGATTTCAGCTTCTGAGTAACCAAGCGTACGCAGCGCTTCTGGAACAGCACGGTTGATGATCTTGAAGTAACCGCCACCTGCGAGCTTCTTGAACTTCACCAGCGCAAAGTCAGGCTCAATACCGGTCGTGTCACAATCCATAACCAGACCAATGGTGCCGGTTGGTGCGATCACAGTGGTCTGCGCGTTGCGGTAACCGTGTGCCTCTCCAAGCTCCAGAGCTTTGTCCCATGCAAGACGAGCACGCTCAACAAGCTCAGCCTGTGGGCAGTTGGAAGCATCCAGAGGAACGGGCAGTGTGCTGAGGTTCTCATAACCCTTGCTCTCGCTGTGAGCGGCACGGCGATGGTTGCGGATCACGCGCAGCATGTCCTTGGCGTTTTCCTCATAGCGAGGGAAAGAGCCAAGCTCACCAGCCATCTCAGCAGAAGTCGCGTAACAAACACCGGTCATGATTGCGGTGATCGCACCACAAAGCGCACGGCCTTCGTCACTGTCATAAGCAATACCGGAGATCATCAGCAGGCCGCCAATGTTGGCATAGCCCAGACCAGTCGTACGGTACTCGTAAGACAGCTTTGCAATCTGCTTGGATGGGAACTGCGCCATCATGACGGAGATCTCAAGCACTATCTGCCAGAGGCGGGTTGCATGCTCAAACTTGTCAAAGTCGAACTGCTGGTCTTCCTTGCGGAATTGCAGCAGGTTTAAAGAGGCCAGGTTACACGCGGTGTCATCCAGGAACATGTACTCAGAACATGGGTTGGATGCGCGGATCTCGCCGCCCTGCGGGCAGGTGTGCCATTCATTGATGGTGGTGTGGTACTGCAGGCCCGGATCAGCAGACGCCCAGGCCGCGTAACCAATCTGTTCCCAAAGCTCAGCTGCTTTGATGGTCTTCTGGGTGCCACCGTCAATACGGCCAATCAGATCCCAGTCTCCATCTGCAGCGACAGCTTTCAGGAAGCCGTCAGTTACACGAACAGAGTTGTTGGAGTTCTGACCGGAAACAGTCAGATAAGCTTCAGAATCCCAGTCAGTGTTGTAGATCGGGAATTCAATGGTCTTGTAGCCCTGACGTGCAAACTGAACCACACGCTGAATGTAGTTATCAGGAACCATTGCTTTCTTGGCAGCGCGCATTTCGCGCTTCAGGGCAGGGTTCTTTTTAGGATCAAAGCAATCGTCGCCGCTGCCTTCGCAGTTGACGCAAGCTTTCATCACAGCCTGAAGATGCTTCTGACACACTTTGGAACCGGTTACGATGGCCGCAACCTTCTGTTCTTCATGCACCTTCCAGGTCACGAATTCTTCGATATCCGGATGGTCGATATCAACCACAACCATCTTAGCTGCACGGCGTGTTGTGCCGCCGGACTTGATTGCACCAGCTGCACGGTCACCAATCTTCAGGAAGCTCATGAGGCCAGAGGACTTACCACCGCCTGCCAGACGCTCACCGCTTGCACGCAGCGAGGAGAAGTTGGTGCCGGTGCCGGAACCGTATTTGAACAGGCGTGCTTCACGAACCCAAAGGTCCATGATGCCGTTTTCATTCACCAGATCATCGTCAACAGACTGAATGAAGCAAGCGTGCGGCTGCGGATGCTCATAAGCAGTCGCAGAGCGGGTCAGCTCGCCAGTTTCAAAGTCTACGTAATGATGACCCTGGCTTGGGCCATCAATGCCATACGCCCAATGCAGGCCGGTGTTGAACCACTGTGGGGAGTTCGGAGCAACCTTCTGGGTCGCGAGCATGTACCGCAGCTCGTCATAAAACGCCTGCGCATCAGCTTCGCTGTCGAAGTATCCACCTTTCCAGCCCCAGTACGTCCATGTACCTGCCAGACGATCAAACACCTGACGGCTGTCGATCTCGGACCCAAAGCGCTTGTCTTTCGCCATCTTGGAAAGGGCTTTGTCGTCTGGAGCTTTGCGCCACAGCCAGGATGGAACGGTGTTTTCTTCTACCGCTTTCAGCTTGGCCGGAACGCCAGCTTTGCGGAAGTATTTCTGTGCCAGAATATCAGAGGCAACCTGAGAGAATTGCTTAGGAACCTGAATGTTCTCCAAGCGAAACACAACGGAACCGTCTGGGTTACGGATCTCGCTCGTTGCGTTGCAAAACTCAATATCTGCGTAGGGGGATTGTCCTTCCGCAGTATATCGCCGCTCAATTCTCATGTTTAGCCCCTTATCGCACCCGGTGACGGTCACCGCGGTGCATCTCGGTTTTAAGAGTGCCGATAGCTAAGATTTTAACCAAAAGTCCGCCGCCGGTTTTGATTAATCCGCTATCTGGCATTTATCCTAGTAAACGCAGGTAAAGTGGCACGCAATTCGATGCTATCACAATATCTAGTGTGCCAATAATATATTAACACAATATTTAGGCTGTAATTGGCAAAAAAAAGCGACCGCTGGAAGTGAATGTTAATCCAACTCCTAGCACTCGAAGCTACTTTAATGTGGTGAACTCCCGGCCGAGGCCGCACTATCCTGAACACGTCTTGATTTCGACCTCAAATTAGATTGAATCGGAAAGCATCGTCAAGCGCGATCTGTCCACTGGTTGTGTGCATAAGAGGGATCGGAACACCAAATATTGTAATCTGTGTGGATTGTGGGGAGGCTCTGGTGTGTTCCAAATCGGGCACAGGCAGCAGAACCCCGCCATTTCCGCAAAGCCAAGCGAAAATGCAAATTCAAGCTCATTTTTTCTGGGGGATATTTTTAGGAAAAATTATTCAGTGGATCAGAAAATTTCACGGGTAAAAAAGTCTGTGTACCCCACGCAATTTTACGCAGTAGTTGTAGGGAGAGATCATATATAGTTTCTCAATTACCTCCGGTATCTGGTTAGGTTAAATTAGCGAGCAGATATGCATCACACCTCCTTCGGCAAGGACATTTCTCAGTTAGATGTGGTTCTTGTGGAACAGTCAAAACCCACCCAAGCAATTCTAAGGGGTATCTTAGGCACCCTGAAGCTTGGGCGCGTGCGTGTCTATGACAGTCCCAAAGATGCATTACCAATGCTCATCTCGGACCCACCAGATCTGGTGTTATCCGGTTGGGAGATGAAACCCGTCAGCGGTTTCCAGCTCTTAAAGCTTATGCGTTCAGGCCGAATCCCCGAGCTCATCAATGTTCCGCTCGTCTTTATTACGGCCTATGGCACCCGTGCTTTGGTGACGCGCGCCTTGGAAGCAGGGGCCCATCATCTGCTGGTCACGCCGATTTCATCCTCTGTTTTGAAGAAATCGCTAGAATCAATCAGCAAGGATCGCCGTCAGTTTGTCCGCAACAACGACGGTGGTTTCATTATTGATGGAACGGCAAAGCGGCTGGAACAGAATCAGGCCAAGTTCGCAGCGCTCAACAAAGCGCGCGAATACCAGAAGGACGAGAACGCACCATCACCCGAATCTGAAATCGCACCAAGACCACGCAGATCGACGAAAAGAGATGAGAACGAGCCTCTCTCACTCAAGGATCTGGAAGTTGGAAACGTTTCACCAGCAGACAAGTTCAGTCAAAACCCGTACTTATCGCGCCGTACCAAGAAGTAACGTGCAAAATAGTCATCGGAATTGTGAAAATAATAACTGACCCTAGGATATTTAAAGCGACTTCCGGTGAATAGTTGAAACTACGGTACTCTAAGACTGGACAGGCACCCAAACACTCGTCATATTCCGGGAAAATTTACAAAGCCACCGATCTGGAAAGGCCAGACACATGAAACACCTTCTGCTTACGTTCTTCACATGGTGGAACAGTGACACGTGGGGCACTCGCTTCTTCACATGGAGAAAGGGTGAGTTCGTCGGGACCGATGACTTTGGTAACAAGTATTATAAAGAGCGCGGCGGCAAGCGTCGTTGGGTGATTTATAAAAACCTTGCTGAAGCCTCCCAGATCCCTGCCGGTTGGCACGGTTGGATGCATTACCGCACAGACACTCCACCAACAGAGAGTGGTTATGTCGCGCGTGAGTGGGAAATCGCTCACTCTCCAAACCTGACAGGCACACCAAATGCATATCGTCCAAAAGGATCTATCCTGACCCCGGAAAAACGTCCGGAAGTGACTGGAGACTACCACGCCTGGACACCTGGCGAATAAGCCAGACACGAGTTACGAAAAAAGCCCGGTCAATCGACCGGGCTTTTTTAATGCGTAAAGCATCGCTGGTTTTAACCAGCGTCTTCTCCGATCAGGCCGAGACGGCGATCGAGATAGCCGGCACAGTTCCCAATCAGACCATCTACATGGTTTTCAAAGAAGTGGTTTGCACCTGGCATTTCCTGATGGTCGATAATGATACCCTTTTGGGTTTTCAACTTATCAACCAGCGCCTGAACGTCCTTTTGAGGAACAACCTTGTCCTGCTCACCATGAATGATCAGGCCAGAAGACGGGCAGGGTGCCAGGAAGGAGAAGTCATGCAAGTTGGCTGGTGGGGCGATAGAGATAAAGCCCTCAACTTCAGGACGACGCATCAAGAGCTGCATGCCAATCCATGCACCAAATGAGAAGCCCGCAATCCAGCATGCACGTGCATCCGGATGGATGGTTTGTACCCAGTCCAACGCCGCAGCAGCATCTGAAAGCTCACCTTGACCATGGTCGAACTGACCCTGGGAACGACCCACGCCGCGGAAGTTGAAACGCAAAACTGCGAAGCCGCGTTTCGCAAACATGTAATAGGTCTGATAGATAATCTGGTTGTTCATCGTGCCGCCAAACTGCGGGTGCAAATGAAGAACCAGTGCAATCGGAGCATTACGTTTTTTTGCTGGATGGAAACGGCCTTCTAGCCGCCCTGCAGGGCCATTGAAGATCACCTCAGGCATATACTGCAAAATCCTCTTGTTTTAGTCGGCAGCAACTGTCTGCCGGCTTTTTGGTATACCGGATCATTGTCGATTAAACTTGACTGCGAGACGCAAGTTTATTAGAACCAGTTTAGAATTATTCTACGATGAACCTCAAGGGCTACACTGAAAATCGGCCTCTATTGGAGAAAGGTATATCCAACTCGGCGCATGCACGTTATAGACCTCAACGAACTCAAAGGGAACTCTTTACCCCTTATCGTAAGCACCGTGGAAAATATCAAGGTTTCCATTTCCATAGAGACCCAATTAGGGCACTAAAGAACCCCATTTTCTGTGTTAAACTATGACAATAAACCGCGAACTGACATATTTAGACTATAACGCCAGCGCTCCACTGAGGGAAGAATCTCTTTTAGCTCTTCAGGAAGCCTACAAAGCAGCTGGCAATGCGTCCTCTATTCACAGCAGCGGTCGGCGCGCCCGATCCATCATCGAAGATGCAAGGCACAAAATTGCAGATCTGGTAGATGGCAACCCGGCGAATATCATTTTTACGAGTGGAGCGTCAGAGGCAAACGTCACAGCATTATCGCCCACTTGGCTAAAAAATGGCGAGCCCTATATTCTGACCCAGGTTTTTGTGAGCGCAATCGAACACCCATCCATTATAGCTGGTGGTCGGTTTGCAGCCCAAAACGTTCAAAGCATTCCCGTTGATGAAGACGGGCGCGTGGTGGTGAGTGAACTGCGCAGACTGCTTGAGAAGCTGGGAGAAGATGAAACCGCATTGGTATCTGTTATGGCTGCCAATAGTGAGACCGGTGTTTTGCAACCCCTGCAGGAAATCGGCGTTCTCACAGAAGATTTAGGTCATCTCTACCATGTGGATGCAGTCCAGATGGCAGGGAAAGAACCACTTTCAATGGCCATGATTGGCTGCAACTCCATGTCGATCTCCTCCCATAAAATCGGAGGTCCGCAAGGGGTTGGTGCTCTTATCCTCGGGAAAGGCGATTTTCGCCCCATTCCACTGCTGACGGGTGGCGGACAAGAATCGTGGAGAAGAGCCGGAACAGAGAATACGGCAGGTATTGCAGGATTTGCGGTTGCGGCAGCGCAATCAACTAATCCTGATGAACATGCTAGGATTTCGCGCCTGCGAGACCATATGGAAGAGAGACTGAATGAACTCTCTTCTGATGCGATTATCTTCGGTAAAGATGTCGCGCGTCTTGGCAACACGACGTGTTTTGCAGTTGAAGGGATTTCAGCTGAAACCGCACTGATCAACTTTGACTTGTTTGGTGTCGCTGTTTCATCTGGGTCTGCTTGTTCATCCGGCAAAGTAGGCGCATCCCATGTGCTTCTTGCAATGGGAGTATCGGAATCATTGGCGCGTGGCGCAATCCGGGTCAGTCTCGGTTGGGCGACAACCCATGAAGATGTTGAGCGTTTTTTAGGCACTTGGACGAAAATTTATAAACGAATGAAGCCCACATAGAAGGGGTGAACGCCGTATATAAAAATAAACGAGGACAAACCCTCGTATAAATAAGGATGCACTGTGTTGCGACAGAGCATCTGTTAAGTAAGGGCAAACGGGTCCAATAATCGTACCCAATGCGGCTTTGAACCGCGTATGGAGACAAAGCATGGCGGCAGTCCAGGAAACAATTGATCAGGTCAAAGCAATTGATGTTGATCAGTATAAATATGGCTTCGTAACCGATATCGAAAGTGAGCTTGCTCCCAAAGGGCTCAATGAAGATATCGTTGCATACATTTCGGCTAAAAAAGACGAACCGGAATGGATGCTCAATTGGCGCTTGGAAGCGTTCCGTCGTTGGAAGACGATGGAAGAGCCAACATGGGCGCGAGTTGATTACCCGAAGATCGACTTCGAAGACCTTCATTATTATGCAGCACCTAAAAAACGTGAGGGACCCAAGTCTCTTGACGAGGTGGATCCAGAGATTCTGGAAACCTACAAGAAGCTGGGCATTCCATTGTCCGAGCAGGAAATCTTGGCAGGTGTTGCACCAGAAAACCGCGTCGCAGTTGATGCTGTTTTCGATAGTGTTTCAGTAGCAACAACCTTTAAGGAAGAACTGGCCAAGGCAGGCGTTATTTTCTGCCCGATCTCCGAAGCAATTCGTGAGCATCCAGAGCTGGTTCAAAAGTACCTTGGGTCTGTTGTTCCGGTCTCCGACAACTTCTACGCAACATTGAACTCAGCTGTGTTCTCTGATGGGTCGTTTGTGTACATTCCACCAGGCGTGCGTTGCCCAATGGAACTGTCCACCTACTTCCGTATCAACGAGCCGAACACAGGCCAGTTTGAGCGTACGCTGATCATCGCAGATAAAGGCTCTTATGTGTCTTATCTGGAAGGGTGTACTGCCCCTCAGCGCGATGAAAACCAGCTGCACGCTGCTGTGGTTGAGCTTGTTGCTCTGGAAGATGCACAGATCAAGTATTCTACCGTTCAGAATTGGTACCCAGGCGACTCTGAGGGCAAAGGCGGTATCTACAACTTCGTGACCAAGCGTGGCGACTGCCGCGAAAAGAACTCCAAAATCTCTTGGACACAGGTTGAAACCGGTTCTGCCATCACTTGGAAATACCCAAGCTGCATTCTGCGCGGAGATAACTCACAAGGTGAGTTCTACTCCATTGCGATCTCTAATGGTCACCAGCAGATCGACAGCGGCACCAAGATGATCCATCTGGGCAAAAATACTGCCAGCCGGATTATCTCCAAAGGTATCTCCGCAGGTGTCTCTCAAAACACCTATCGCGGGCAGGTTTCCGCGCATCGCAAGGCATCTAACGCACGTAACTTCACCCAGTGTGACTCGCTTCTCATTGGCGATAAGTGCGGTGCCCACACCGTCCCTTACATCGAAAGCAAGAACTCCTCAGCGGTGTTCGAGCACGAGGCAACAACCTCCAAGATCTCCGACGATCAGATGTTCTACTGTCAGGCCCGTGGCCTTGATGAGGAAGAAGCTGTCGCATTGATCGTGAATGGTTTTGTCCGGGACGTAATCCAGCAACTGCCGATGGAATTCGCAGTTGAGGCACAAAAACTGATTTCGATCAGCCTTGAAGGAAGTGTGGGCTAAAACGCGGATCACCGCGTTTGCCTCGTACCTGTTGAAGAATTGAAAAGACGAGAACGATAGATGCTTGAGATCAAAAACCTGCACGCCGAAGTTGATGGCAACAAAATCCTTCGCGGCATTGACCTGACCGTTCGCCCGGGCGAAGTCCACGCAATCATGGGACCAAACGGGTCTGGTAAGTCCACCCTGTCATATGTACTGGCAGGTAAAGACGATTACGAGATCACCGAGGGCTCCATCTCCTACAACGGCGTTGACTGGGCTGAGCTTGGCGCCGATGAGCGCGCAGCTGCCGGCATGTTCCTTGCGTTCCAGTACCCGATCGAAATTCCGGGTGTTGCAACCATGACCTTCCTGAAGACTGCGTTGAATGCACAGCGCAAAGCACGCGGTGAAGATGAAATCTCCACCCCTGACTTCATGAAGCTCGTACGTGAGAAGTCCAAAGAGCTGAAAGTGACGCCAGACATGCTCAAGCGTCCACTCAACGTTGGTTTCTCCGGCGGTGAAAAGAAGCGCGCTGAGATTCTGCAGATGTCTCTGCTGGAACCAACCCTGTGCGTTTTGGATGAAACAGATTCAGGTCTGGACATCGATGCACTGCGCGTTGTTTCTGAAGGCGTCAATCAGCTTCGCTCCCCTGAGCGCTCCATGATCGTGATCACGCACTACCAGCGTTTGCTGGACCACATTGTACCAGACGTCGTGCACGTTCTGTCCAAAGGTAAGATCGTGAAAACCGGTGGTAAAGAGCTTGCTCTTGAACTGGAGAAAAACGGTTACGCTGATTACGTCGGCGAAGAAGCTGCTTGAGCTGGAGGGTAACCGATGAATGCTCCGGCAAATATCAAAGAGACAAAAGCAGAGCAGAGCCTGAACGCTCAGTTCGACGCAATTTTCGCGCAAACAACGCAGGAAAACGCAAATCAACGCAAACAGGCGTGGGATGCTTTCAAAGCGAAAGGTATCCCACATCGCCGCGTTGAAGAGTGGCACTACACAGACCTGCGCACCAAAATGAACGATGCATTTGCATTGGCTTCAAAAACCGCACCTAAAGCTGATGCTTTGAAGGGTGCTGGTGATCTGAAGACCTACTGCATTGCCATCGTCAATGGTCGCTACGCGCCAGAACTGTCGTCAGATCAGGATGTTGCAGGCTTGAGCATCGCTCAGACCAGCGGCTTCCTGGCAGCACAGCTCGGCACCGACGATGCCATGGCGCACCTCAATCAGGCTCTGGTTCAGGGCGGCATCAGCATCAAGATCGATGCAAATGCAAAGATTGAGCTGCCGATTGAAATCGTTCGTTACACCGACGGTTCCCAGGTCAGCTCCTATGCAGGCACCACGGTTGAGATCGGTTCGGGCGCAAAGGCGCTCATTATCGAGAGCTTTGAAGGCGATGCCGACGCTGCTTACCAATCCAACGCCCTCACAGAGGTCAAGGTTGGCGATAAAGCAGATGTGCACTGGCTGAAGCTGCAGGTGGAAAGCGCAAAAGCGCAGCATATCGAAACGCTTAGCATTGAGCTGGGTGCGGAAACTAATTTCCAGCACTTCATCTACAATGAAGGCGCATCGCTGTCTCGTGCCCAACTCTTCCTTGAGTTCAAGGGCGAGGGCACCCATGCCGGCCTGCGCGGAACATCTCTGCTCAAAGACAACCAACATGCTGATATCACACTGTTTGTGAAGCATGCCGTTCCAGGATGTGAAAGCCGCGAATACTACCGCTCTGTCGTCGACGACAAAGCCCGCGCAGTTTTCCAGGGCAAGATCATTGTGGAACAAGCTGCTCAGAAGACTGATGGTCAGATGATGATCAAAACGCTTCTGCTGAGCGATACCGCTGAAATCAATGCCAAACCTGAGCTGGAAATCTTTGCAGATGACGTTCAGTGCGCCCACGGTTCCACTACCGGCGACATTGACGAAGACCTGCTGTTCTACCTTATGGCACGCGGTATTCCAGAAGCTCAGGCACGCAAAATCCTCGTTCTCGCATTCCTTTCAGAAGCTATTGAGGAATTTGAAGAGGAACAGTGTGTAGAATTGCTGGAAGCAATGACACGCAGTTGGCTTCATGCCGATGATATGGTGAGCGAATGACCAAGGTCGACAACACGGCTTTCACAGCTCCATACGATGTTGAGAAGGTTCGGAAAGATTTTCCGATCCTTTCAACACAGGTCTATGGCAAGCCGTTGGTCTACCTGGATAATGGTGCGTCAGCCCAAAAGCCGACAGCGGTGATTGATGCTATCACCAAAGCCTACACCCAGGAATATGCCAATGTGCACCGTGGCTTACACTATCTGTCGAACACAGCCACCGAAAACTTTGAGGCGGCACGCGAAACCGTGCGCCGCTTCCTGAATGCCCCAAGCGTTGACGAAATTATTTTCACAAAATCAACGACTGAAGCAATCAACCTTGTGTCCTACGGTTTGGAAGGTGACATCCAGGAAGGCGATGAAATCATCATCTCCATCATGGAGCACCATTCCAACATCGTGCCTTGGAACTTCCTTCGGGAACGCAAAGGCGCTGTCATCAAATGGGCACCCATTGCAGAAGATGGTACGTTTCTGCTGGATGAGTTTGAAAAACTCCTGACAGATCGCACCAAAATCGTCGCGATGACCCATATGTCCAACGTCACCGGAACTGTGGTTCCAGTGAAAGAAGTCACGCGCCTTGCGCACGAACGTGGTGCAAAAGTCCTGATTGACGGCTCGCAAAGTGCAGTGCACATGCCTGTCGACGTTCAGGATATTGGCTGTGACTTCTATGCGATCACCGGGCATAAGCTCTACGGTCCAAGCGGCATCGGCGTGCTCTACGGCAAGAAAGAGATTCTCAACAAGATGCGCCCATTCCAGGGCGGTGGTGAGATGATCAAGGACGTGACCGAGTGTCTCGTCACCTATGCTGAAGCTCCGCATCGTTTTGAGGCTGGTACCCCACCAATCGTTCAGGCTATTGGATTAGGGGCCGCCCTTGACTATATGGAGAGTCTGGGGCGCGAAAACATCGCATTGCATGAAGCGTCCCTACGTGATTATGCAGAGCAGCGCTTAAAGGAAGTCAATTCCCTGAAGATCTTTGGCAACGCCAAGGATAAGGGATCGATCTTCTCCTTTGAGATTGAAGGGGTTCACGCCCACGATATCTCGATGGTGATTGACAGAGCGGGCGTTGCAGTTCGGGCCGGTACGCATTGCGCGCAACCTTTGCTGGCGCGTTACGGCGTGACCAGTACATGCCGTGCAAGTTTTGGCCTGTACAACACCCATGATGAAGTCGATCGCCTGGTAGAAGCCTTGCGTAAAGCGCAGATGATGTTTGGTTAGGACCTATGACAGACAACACACAAACAAGCGAGTTCTCTGACGGACCTTTGACAACTCCGGAAATCAACCAGAGCTCCGCAATTCCTGCGGAAGAGCTGGAGCGTTTGACCGGCGATATCATTGCTGCGATGAAAACCGTATTCGATCCGGAAATTCCGGTCGATATCTACGAGCTTGGCTTGATCTACAAGGTTGATATCGAGGACGACCGCGCGATCAAAATCGACATGACTTTGACCGCTCCAGGCTGCCCGGTTGCTGGCGAAATGCCAATTTGGGTAGAAAACGCAGTAAGCTCTGTACCAGGCGTTGGCACCGTGCAAGTGGATATGACCTTTGATCCTCCATGGGATCCAAGCCGCATGTCTGACGAAGCTCGCGTTGCATTGAACTTCTTCTAAGGTTCGAATAGCGCTTACAATGTATGGCACCTCGACTGTGTTGAGGTGCCCATGGAGGGTGCAAAATGGCCTCAGGATTTCAGGTACTATCGCTGACGGACGAAGCAGCTGATTACATTCGTACTTTGCTTGAAGCAAGTGATGCCGATCCACTCGGTTTGCGTGTCGCCATAAAAACAGGTGGCTGTGCGGGCATGGAGTACGAACTGGATCTGGTAACAGAAGCAAAGTCCGGCGATGATGTTGTTGAAGATAAAGGCGTAAAAGTCTTTGTTGATCCAGCTGCTACGCTTTATCTGCTTGGAACGGAAATGGGTTTTGAAACGACAAAATTCCGCTCTGGTTTTACGTTCAAAAATCCAAATGAAGTCTCTGCATGCGGTTGCGGTGAATCCGTAGAGCTGCTGCCAGCTGATCTTTCAAAGTTTGCTCAGAAAAACTAGTAGCGCTCAAGTCTGAGCAGCTACGGCAATAGGTGGGATGCCGTGTCTCTTTTTAATTCATTGAAAAACGATAATCTCGAGACGTGGCATTCCTACACCAAACATGAATTTGTCCAGGGCCTTGGCGATGGAACTCTGCCAATTGCAGCGTTTAAGAAGTACCTCGTCCAAGACTATCTCTTCCTGATTGAGTTCGCACGCGCCTATGCGCTTGGCATGTACAAGTCCACTGACCTTGCTCAGATGCGAAAATGTCTTTCCTCCGCAAAGGGCATTCTTGAAGTAGAGATGAGCCTTCACATCCGCCTTTGCGAAAGTTGGGGGCTGTCTGAAAACGAGATTGTCGCAACTCCGGAAGAGCCAGCAAATCTTGCATACACCCGGTATGTTCTCGACACCGCAATGAAGGGCGATATGCTCGACTTGAAAGTCGCACTCGCACCTTGCGCTATTGGTTACGGTGAAATCGGTGCCGAGCTGGCAAAGCAAGATGGGGCAATAGATCCAAGCAATCCATATGCAGAATGGATCAAAGAATACTCTAGTGATGAGTATCAGGAACTCGCCGCTGATGCGGTGAAGGAAATCGATGATCTCGGCGCGCGCTATGCGACTGAGGCACGCTACGCCAAATTGTCTAGAATATTTAGAGAGGCCACTAGACTTGAGGCCAATTTCTGGCAGATGGGCCTCGAGCTATAATCATTCAAAAGAACACATCACATTTCTGTGAGTGGATGAAACGGGCAATAATCTTGTCGATCTTCGACTGAATATTGCAAGCTTTCAATGTATTTATATCTTTTGGTGATTGCTTATGTCTTTATCCTCATTCTTTCTATCTGATAAACGCCCGGTATTCCTGAAGAATATCCGTTGCCGCCCCATGTTTGGCGGACACGGATATTACATAAATGGCAAAATGTTTGCCCTCGTTCGTGAAAAGTCACTCTATCTCAAAGCGGGATCCAATAACGTGGCCGACTTTTTGCTGACTGGCCAGCTGCCTTACATTCATCAGTGTTTTGGAGAATATTTCCCGACGAACTTCTATTCGGTTCCGCTGAATATTGTCGAGGATGAAGTCCAGCTGACACGATGGATTGCAAAGGCAATACGCCAACTTGCTCAAGCCAAGGAGAGTGCGAAAGCCTCTTCGGCCTTGGATAGCCGACAAAAAAAGACGGCAATCATACGATCTGCCGTCTCGAATACGTTTCTATTTTAAAAATTAGCGCTGCTTAAGCAACCTGTGTCACGCTGGGGATCTTCTTCTCTTCCTCAGCTTTCACGAGGTTGCGGCCAGCTTTCTTGGCAGCATAAAGCGCAAGGTCCGCACGAGACACCATGCTTTCTGCACTGTCGCCAGGCCGGAAAGTTGAAATGCCAATAGAGATCGTTATGCGACCAAGGTTCTCACCGGTAGAACGCTTCACGAGTTCTTTCGCCACAACGTTCTTACGGACCTTCTCCGCAATCACCTTTGCATCTTCAATGGTGGTTCTTGGCAGAATGATGCCAAACTCTTCACCACCATAACGACACGCAATATCGTTGTTCTTGACATTCTGCTTCACCGCCAGCGCCACAAGTCGAAGAACCTGGTCGCCGGTCTGGTGTCCGTAGTTGTCATTAAACTGCTTGAAGTGATCGATATCTGAAATCAACAAGGAGAGGGGAGCATGGCTCTCTTCTGTCTCCTTAACCGCACGCACAAGACTCTGATCGAAATGCTTGCGGTTGTTCAGTGTGGTCAGTTCATCGGTGAGCGATTCATAACGGATCGCCTCCAATCCTTCCTGCAAGACGCCGATCTGACGGCGAGAATCAACCAGCTGTTCGCGAAGCTCTTGATTGCTTTCAGCGGTTTCAGTGGTCAGTTTTGCAAGATGAATGACAAGTTGGGAAAGTTGAGAACGATCACTGACGTTCTCAAGAGCGCTCAATGTACGGGCCAGCTCTTCACCGTATTCGGTGGTTTTTAGTGTTCCCTTATCAAGCGCAGAAATTAATTCCCGAACTTCCTCGGAGATCTTGTCGCCAACTTCGTCAATGCGCTCACCCAAACGGTTCGGCGACAAAAAGCGGTTATAGATCTTCTGAGTCTCTTCAGGAGAAATTTTGCCATCACGGGCAAGAATCTTATTGATGGTCCGGTTCAGGGCACGGTTAAACCCGGAAGCGTAAGAATACCACAGCTCATAGTTGCGTGGAAACGCTGGAAGCTTATTCGTCTTGATGTAATCGAGCGCACTGTCTGCATAAACAATCGTACGCTTGAACTCGTCTTCTTGACTCATGATTGCATCACCGCGTCACGGAAAGGGCTACCCCATAATTAATAAGCTAATTTAACATTAGCTTATTTAATGGGATATACCTAACCAGTGGTTAACCTCAGGAAAATGGGCTATCGGCTTTGAACTTTGGAACGAGTTTCCCGCAGCAGGAAGGCCGGAACATGGCTTGCATTACGGAAAATCGCATCATCTTTAGGTTGATTAGCGCGGCGACCGCCTCTTGGACGAGGTGGAGCAGCACGACGCTCAGCGTGCATTGGAACCACAGGTTGCTCTTCAAGGCCAGCTGGTACAGATTCGGTTTCCTGTACAGCTGCTTCCTGAACTTCAGCCTTAGGCTTGCGTGAGCGGCTTTTTTCTTTTGGAGTGCGGGTAGAACGGCGGCGAGACTTTTTGTCATCGGCAGGCTTGGAGAAATCAACCGGCTCTCCGACCCACTCGAGCTCTTTACCAATCACGTCGTTAATCGCTTGCAATGCTTTCTGGTCCTTGCCCGTCACAATAGAAATCGCAGTGCCTTCACGGCCTGCACGCCCGGTACGTCCAATACGGTGGACGTAATCTTCTGCATGAATAGGAAGATCAAAGTTAAAGACGTGGCTCACGGTTGGAATGTCAAGACCACGTGCAGCAACATCACTGGCCACCAGAACCTTGATGTGACCCTTTTTAAAGTTGTCCAGCATGGTCATGCGAGAGCGCTGATCCATGTCCCCGTGAAGCGCACCAACAGAAAACTCATGACGCACAAGCGAACGGAAGAGGGTAGCTACATCGCGTTTGCGGTTACAGAACACGATCGCATTTTGCAGATCTTCAGCACCTTCGATCAGCTCGCGCAATTTCGCGCGCTTCTCGTAGTCTTCCGCATCAGCCGCCGCAATGCGCTGCGTTACAGTATCCGCTGTTGTAGAAGCTTTCGCCACTTCCACCTTTGCTGGGTTCTGCAAGAACGTGTCAGTCAAACGCTGAATCTCAGTCGGCATAGTTGCTGAGAAGAACAGAGTCTGACGCGTGAACGGGATAAGTTTACAGATGCGCTCGATGTCTGGAATGAAGCCCATGTCCAGCATGCGGTCGGCTTCATCGATCACGAGGATATCAACGCCCTGCAGCAGCAGCTTACCGCGCTCGAAATGATCAAGCAGGCGGCCAGGTGTTGCGATCAGAACATCAGCACCACGCTCAAGCTTGCGGTCCTGCTCAGCAAAGGAAACACCGCCGATCAGCAGTGCGACGTTCAGCTTGTGATTGACGCCATATCGATTGAAGTTGTCTTCTACCTGCGCTGCAAGCTCACGGGTCGGCTCAAGAATAAGAGTTCTTGGCATCCGGGCGCGCGCACGGCCTTTTTCCAGAAGAGTAATCATCGGCAGCGTAAAGCTTGCCGTTTTCCCGGTTCCAGTTTGAGCAATCCCGAGGACATCTCTACGTTCGAGAACGTAAGGGATGGCGCCTGCCTGAATGGCAGTCGGTTCTGTATAGCCAGAGGCTTCTACAGCGGCGAGAACTTTCTCACTAAGTCCGAGAGTGGAAAACGACATATTTCATGTTCTTTACGATAATTGAGGAGAGAAGCTGGAAGCCGTATGAGTTACAGGTTTCTCCAACCAGTTTGGCGGAACACTACATTTCTAAGCAGCGTTGTCAATAAATTCTGCGGTATAACCGATATATTCCTTCAAGTTATGCCAAGGTTGCCGAGTTATAACCTACGCAAAACTCAGCAACTATTCAGAATTAAGGGTCTTTTAAATATCCAGATCAGTCGCGAACTCTGCTCGCTCCTGAATAAAGTTGAAGCGTGCCTCAGGTTTATTGCCCATCAGCTGCTCAACCGCATTGCGGGTTTCACTCACTTCATCCTCGCCAACAACCACTTTAAGCAGCGTCCGGCGTTTCGGATCCATGGTGGTTTCCTTCAGCTGAGCTGGCAACATCTCACCAAGGCCCTTAAAGCGGCCAATTTCGATCTTGCCATTCTTCTTGAAGCTGGTTTTCAAAAGCTGCTCACGGTGCTCGTCATCCCGGGCATAAAGCGTCTTACCACCCTGACTGATCCGGTACAGCGGAGGAACAGCAAGGTAGAGGTGACCGTTATTGACCAGATCCGGCATCTCTTTATAGAAGAATGTGATGAGAAGGGCTGCGATATGCGCCCCATCAACGTCCGCATCAGTCATGATGACAATGCGCTCATAGCGCAGATCTTTGTCATCGTAGTTAGATCGCGTCCCACACCCAAGGGCTTGAATGAGATCAGACAGCAGCTGGTTTGCGACCAGCTTGTCCCGGCCAGCGTTCGCAACGTTCAGGATCTTACCACGCAATGGCAGAACAGCCTGTGTTGCACGATTACGAGCCTGTTTCGCTGAACCACCCGCGGAATCACCCTCCACGATAAACAGTTCAGTGCCATCAGATTTGCTTGTTGAGCAATCTGCGAGCTTGCCGGGCAGACGAAGGCGACGAACTGCAGTTTTACGCGCGACGTCCTTCTCCTGGCGACGCTTCAAACGTTCTTCAGCACGATCAACCACCCACTCAAGCAGTTTGTTTGCCTGATTAGGAGAAGCGGTCAGCCAGTGGTCAAACGCATCACGCACTGCGTTCTCAGCAATTCGGGTTGCTTCGTTGGTGGCCAGCTTGTCTTTTGTCTGACCAACAAACTCAGGCTCGCGCACGAACACAGAAAGCATACCAGCTGCTGACGTTAAAACGTCATCACCGGTAATAATGGAAGCCTTCTTGTTGCCAATCAGCTCGCCATAGGCCTTCAGACCGCGGAGCAGGGCATAGCGCAGGCCCGTTTCATGCGTCCCACCTTCAGGTGTTGGAACAGTGTTACAGTAAGAGTTGACAAACCCGTCGCCAGCAAACCAGGCAACAGCCCATTCAACTGAGCCGTGCTTACCCGTCGCCTGTGTGCGACCTGCAAAAACTTCGTCAGTAACGCGGCGCTCTTTACCAAGAGCCTCTTCCAGATAATCCTTCAGGCCGCCAGGGAAATGGAAAGTCGCAGTCTCAGGCACTCCATTGGCTTCATCGGCAAGAGCCTTGGCACAGCGCCAACGAATCTCCACACCGCCAAACAGGTAAGCCTTGGAACGCGCCATCTTCATCAAACGGGCGGGTTTGAACTTGAGTGTCTTGCCGAATATTTCCGCATCCGGCTTAAACCGCACCATGGTGCCACGGCGGTTGTGAACATCCCCAACCAGCTCAAGGCCGCCATCAGCAAGGCCACGACGGAATGTCTGGCGATACAGCTTGCGGTTACGCGCAACCTCAACAACCAGCTCTTCGGAGAGCGCGTTGACAACGGAAATCCCCACACCATGAAGACCACCAGAGGTCTCATAGACTTTACTGTCAAACTTACCGCCGGCATGCAGGGTCGTCATAATGACTTCCAGCGCGGACTTGTCTTTATATTTAGGATGCGGATCAATCGGGATACCGCGGCCATTATCAGTAATGGTCAGATAGCCATCATCGCCCAGGGAGACATCAATCCAGCTGGCGTGGCCTGCAACGGCCTCATCCATTGAGTTGTCAATCACTTCAGCGAACAGGTGGTGCAGCGCCTTTTCATCCGTGCCGCCAATATACATTCCCGGGCGGCGACGCACAGGCTCCAGGCCTTCAAGCACTTCAATGTCAGCTGCGGTGTAATCACCCTCAGCGCCGACAGAAGCGGCCCTGCCTGCGGATGATGGCTTTGCAGGTGAGGTCGGTGCGCTTGCGGCTGGTGCTTGTTTCTTCTCAGTGCTGCCAGAAGAGGATGTCAGCTCATCCATGCTTTTGGTAACATCTGCAAACAGATCATCAGGCGTGCTCATCGTACCTCTTTGGTCTTGCGCTTAAATAGTCTCGAATCAAACGGCAGTCTTGCAGGACTGAGAGAAAAGGGCAAAGATCTGCCGGAGTTCTACTCTTGTTCCTTGTGGGTAAGCGCCAGACATACGCCTTTTCGCTTACCTGAATGTGCCGAACCCCACCAAAAGCGGGCATCTGATGCCATATGCGCCATTCGCGGCGAAAATACAAATGGCATTTGTGATTGCCCCAAGGCCTGTGACCAAAACTTTACACCGGACATACACACGGCAGTTACGTCATCTGCTGCAGATTGTTGCGAGCATGCAACAGCATTTTGCGCTGACCCGAATGGTGGAAACTGACACTGGTTCATGAATGGCAAATTGGATAGTTTGCCTTGTCCATGTTTGAGAGATGGTCGAACTGTGTAGGATTTTTGTCAATCAGATAGAAAGCTAGGCATTTGTAAGATCATTTGTGACAATTTGAAGGTATGTCACCTTTGGAAACAAAATTGACATTTTTTCCTTTCATAGCCTGATCACGCAACGACGGTATGAAAAGATAAGAAGTCAGAACCACTGACAAGTAGGCAGTGGTCAAGTGAGGCACTTTGATAAAAGCTCTGTTTAAAGATGAAATGGGAACGCACCACAATGCGTTGACGCGTCTTGTAACAAGCTTGAGCTGCGCTTCGGTTCTTATCCTTCTCGCACTCAACAGTGCACATGCTCTGGATACCAACAAAAGCGCAAGTGCAATGGCTGCCGTCAATCAGATGGCAAATGTCACACCTCAGCAAGCCTTGAGGGAAGGGGCCCGCGCTTACTACTCCGGTGAAAAAGACAAGGCGCTCTCTCCACTTCGCTATGCTGCTGAAAACGGACAGGCTATGGCAGCCTGGAAGCTCGGCAGAATGTACGCGCAAGGAGACGGCGTGCCAGAAGATGATCTTCAGGCGTTCCAGTATTTTTCCCAGGTCGTGCGCGAATACTCTTCCGATGGCCCCAAAGCACGCTCAGCCCCATTTGTCGCAAGCGCACTTGTCGAACTGGGTCGCTACTTCCTGACAGGTATTGGCGATAGCCCGGTTAAACAGAACACGCACAAAGCACGTGAGGTGTTCACCTACGCTGCCTCCTACTTTGGCGATGCGGATGCGCAGTACAATCTCGGCATTATGTATCTCAACGATAAGCTGCCAGATCATGACCGCCGTCTTGCTGCTCGTTGGCTGAAACTTGCCGCTGTAAAAGGCCACGTCGGAGCCCAGGCCAAGTTTGGTGAATTACTGTACTTCACAGAAGAACTGACAACCGCACGCATGACCGGCCTGAAATGGATGACCTTGGCGCGCCGGCAAGTGGTTGGCGGCGATAATGAAGCCTGGATTGTCTCTCTCCACGAGAAGGCATTTTCCCTGGCCTCTGAAAAAGAGCGCCGCAAGTCTGCTGAATGGGCAGATGCATGGCTGGTTAAGCGTGGCCACGTGATTGCTTCAAGCAACTAATCCACTCCCTTCTGATTTTCTTTTAAAATATGACTTGACCACTCATGTTATTTCTGCGATTTAAAACATGAGTTCAATATTCAAGTTTTGTTATTGACCTCTGTTTGGCGATTGTAGACCCCGATTGCGGGTCTCTGGAATGTACTTGGGGTGAGTCTTTTAGGCTCACCCTCTTTTTTTGCCCGCACGCAGCAGAAAAGTTAAAATTTTCACAGTCTTCACGCACATTGTTTAAGCCTCTGAAATTTCAGTCTTTTCAACAGCAGGATGCAGTTTTTGAAATTTTCTCGCATGATTTGGGAAAAACTATAAAACACGCTTGCCAAGCTTTAAAACTCTGCCTATATACCTGCCTCAACAAGACGCCGCAGGGCGTCACGTTGATGAGATCGGAGCATAGCGCAGCCTGGTAGCGCATCTGGTTTGGGACCAGAGGGTCGCAGGTTCGAATCCTGCTGCTCCGACCATTCATCAACACGAAGATAGATCGGAGCATAGCGCAGCCTGGTAGCGCATCTGGTTTGGGACCAGAGGGTCGCAGGTTCGAATCCTGCTGCTCCGACCATCTATCGACCCGAAGATTAGTTCGGAGCATAGCGCAGCCTGGTAGCGCATCTGGTTTGGGACCAGAGGGTCGCAGGTTCGAATCCTGCTGCTCCGACCATCTTCCCTTCTTCTTCCCCTAAATTTCATAATTTAAGTAGTCAGCATCGCTGCCTTTTATGCTTTTGTGCCCTCAAATCTGCACAAAGTAGCGCTCCATTTGCATCTACTGTCGCACGTCTCATTCAGCAGCACCGCTCTTTGATTAAAACGAGCAAGGAAGGTTGCTGACAGCGCTCCTCATTCAGTCTCGACATAGGGCCACCCTAAGTGCAAGCTAGCGCTCTACGACCCCTTTAAAATGCTCTACTGAGAAGCTGCAATCCTCACCATAAAACTACAGCCAATGCGCACATAGAAAAAGCCCGAAGGCGAGGGCCTCCGGGCTTCTTAAATCGTACAACTGTGAAACCTGCTTAGAACACGAAGAGATCCAGCACGTAGAACAGAGCGGCTGACAGGATTGCGGCCAACGGAACCGTAATCACCCAAGCCGCAATGATGGTCATGAAGTGCGAGCGACGCACCAGCATGCGGCGCTTTTCGTCTTCTTTCACAGTGTTTTGCTTATAGCTTTCCATGCCGGTGCTTTCTTTCACGAAAGCAATACGACGCTTGGACTTCATTGTGTACCACTCACGGAAGAAGCCAACGCCGAAGATTGCGCCAACGGCAATGTGAGTAGAGCTCACCGGTAGTCCCAGCCAGCTCGCGAAGATCACTGTGATCGCAGCAGAAAGGGAGACGCAGTAAGCACGCATCGGGTTCAGCTTGGTAATCTTCTCGCCGACCATACGGATCAGCTTAGGACCAAACAGCATCAGACCGAAAGAAATACCAAACGCACCGATCAGCATAACCCAGAGAGGAATTGTCACAGCTTTCGCAATGCCACCTTCCTGAACGGTGTGCACGATCGCAGCAAGAGGACCAATCGCATTCGCAACATCGTTCGCACCGTGGGCGAAGGAAAGAAGCGCTGCGGAGAAAATCAAAGGCCAGCGGAACAGGATACGCAGGGACTGGTTCCGGTTTTCCATACCTTCAGACTGCTTGCGGATTAACGGACGACAAATAGCCAGTGCAGCAACAAAGGCAATTGCGCCAAGCAGCAGAGCGACCTCAATGTCGATCTTTACGATCTTCTTCAGGCCCTTCATTGCCAGATAAGTAGCAAACGCAGCGGCCATAATCGCGATCAACAGCGGCACCCAGCGACGGGCAGCAGCAATCTTGTCTTGTTGGTAGATAATAAAGGATTTGATGAAGGCCAGGAACAGGGCCGCAATAATACCGCCAAGAACCGGGGAGATGACCCAGCTTGCTGCAATGCCCGACATGGTCCCCCAGCTGACAGAGCCAAAGCCAGCAGCAGCAATACCGCCACCCATCACGCCACCAACGATAGAGTGGGTGGTGGAGACAGGAGCGCCGATCCATGTTGCAAGGTTCAGCCAGACAGCCGCAGAGATCAGCGCCGCGAGCATCAGCTTCACAAAGTCTGTGTAATCTGTCACTTGCGTTGCATCGATAATGCCCTTGGAGACCGTCTTCACGACGTCACCACCGGCAATCAAAGCGCCAGCGCTCTCAAAAATGGCAGCAAGCAGCAAGGCGCCGCCAATGGTAAGAGCCTTTGAGCCAACGGATGGGCCCACATTGTTTGCTACATCATTTGCACCGATATTGATCGCCAGATAGGAACCAATACCTGCAGCAGCAACAATAATAATAGCGTTTGGATGGTCAGAGACATAAAAACCAGCCATCGCCATAGCGAACATTAGAAAAACAAATGCGACCGCAGGAGCAACCAATGGACGTGCCATTGCGTTGCCGGCCAGTTCTAGCCTGGAAAACTTATCTAAGTCTTTGTCTAGAGTAGGCTTTTTTCTAAGGTTAGACATGCTGTATACTTTTTTC
>NZ_LCWX01000237.1:38432-58775 GCF_001431305.1 Pseudovibrio sp. POLY-S9 | reverse complement strand
GCCGCGTCTTCTTCGCGTAGTTTCTCATGCACCTGGCAGCAGGCATAACACCTGACTACAATTTTGCACCCACCCTTCATCACAGGCCAAAGGCGGGCGAGCGCACATCATTGAATGTGGCAGTGTTGCCCTCAAATGAGCGGGCACCAGAAAAGCACTCGAGGAACTTTGTGTATTAAAGCTACCTTCAAGCGCTTTTATTTCCAGTGAACGCTCAGTTCGCGCGCAAACTAGTTTTGTCTCCGGTATATTTCAAGTTAAAATTACTTATAAACTTTGGAGAAGTAACTAGTCACAGAAATATCACGAAAGCTTCGCAATTTCTTAATTAAAAATCGCCCAACGTCAAGTCCGGTAATACTGGAAATAAAACCGCAATTATTGCACCGGTTAGCGCAATTATTGCACTTAAGGCCGCAATGAGTGCATCTATAGCTATTTACTAAGAGAAATCGGTATAGCTTGACCAAGTGCATTGACACCAATGGCATAATTGGAGAAGAAACAGGAAAACTGGTATATCGCGTTGGAGAGTATGTTTCCGAATCCAATGCGAAAAAGAGAGGTTACATGGTAGCTCGCATTTACAATCCAGCCAAAACTGCAATGCAGTCCGGAACAGCCAAAACCAACAACTGGGTGCTGGAGTTCGATCCACAGTCCCCAAAATCCATTGATCCGCTGATGGGCTATACGTCATCAGGTGATATGAAGCAGCAGGTAAAGCTGAAGTTCCCGACCAAGGAAGAAGCGGTCGCCTACGCAACACGCAACAATGTTGCATACCGTGTTGATGAAGAGAGCAAACGTAAGCACCGCCGCGCATCCTATTCAGATAATTTCCGTTTTGACAGATTATCTCCGTGGACACATTAAGTTTCAGCATTGAGATTATTCTCTAACGGCCTTATGAAACATCCCACGCACCGGGCGATCCACTCGCCCTTGCAAAAGCGGTCCCTTAGCTCAGCTGGATAGAGCACCGGCCTTCTAAGCCGACGGTCGCAGGTTCGAATCCTGCAGGGATCGCCATTTTTCTCTCCCAATTCATTGAGCGAAAACTCAGCTCCCTCTAAAACTAGTAGTTTCCTGCATTCTCGCCCCTTTTGAGCAAATTTATCTCATCATTTGAGTGGCGCAGCTTTTTATTCCAATGTGACATAGCCAAATAAAATCTTCAGTTTTGAAATGCTCAAAATCTCAGCAAAACTGAAGGGATATAAGGTGTTCAATCAGTGGCAGTTTTAATAAATTCCTCTAATAGATCATTGTGCACGCCACATTTTTGCTGTAATTGACGGCAAAACACGCCCTAGGGGAAATCAACGAGTTGAACTGCGTGCAAAAATCATCTGACATCCGTACGAACTGGACGCGTGAAGAGGCTGAGTCTCTTTACAACCTGCCGTTTAATGACCTGCTGTTTAAAGCTCACTGCGTTCATCGCGAGCATTTTGACCCCAATGAGGTCCAGCAAAGCCAGCTCTTAAGCATCAAGACAGGCGGTTGCCCGGAAGATTGCGCTTATTGCAGCCAGTCCGCTCGCAACAACACCGAGCTGTCCGCCTCAAAGCTTCTTGAAGTCCAAATGGTGCTGGAAGAAGCCAAAAAGGCGAAGGAAGGCGGCGCAACCCGGTATTGCATGGGCGCAGCCTGGCGCTCTCCTAAAGATCGCGACATGCGCGCCATTGAAATGATGGTGGAAGGCGTCAAAGAGCTCGGCATGGAAAGCTGCATGACGCTTGGCATGCTGACGCCGGAGCAAATTCTGCGCCTCAAAGATGCTGGGTTGGATTATTACAATCACAACATCGACACTTCAGAGCGCTACTACAGCGAGGTTATTACAACCCGCAAGTTCTCTGATCGTATCGATACCCTGAATCTGGTCAAGGAATCCGGTATCAAAGTCTGTTCTGGCGGCATCGTCGGCATGGGCGAAAAAGATATGGATCGCCTCGACATGCTGGTTTCTCTGGCAACACTGGAAGAGCATCCGGACAGCGTGCCGATCAACATGCTTATCCCGATTGAAGGCACGCCGCTTCAGGATGCCGAACCGGTTGACCCGATTGACTTTGTTCGTCTGATTGCCGTTGCACGTATCATGATGCCGAAATCTCATGTACGCCTGTCGGCAGGCCGGACAGAAATGTCTGATGAGACGCAGGCAATGTGTTTCTTTGCTGGAGCAAACTCCATCTTCAAAGGCGAAACACTGCTCACCACAGACAACCCGGAAGACTCCAAGGACGCAGCTTTGTTCAAACGCCTTGGTATCCGCCCTATGGGGCTGAAAAGCTGTGCGGCTGAGCATGAGCCTGCTGAATAAGCACCAAGGAGCGCTCGAGCGCCTTGCAGAACGGGGCAGGTCCCGTTCTTTGCTCAAAGCGCATGGCTGCGATTTTTCGTCCAATGACTATCTGGCGCTGACAACAGCGCCAGAATTGCGTTTAGCGGCAGAAAACACTCTTGCCCGTGGTGTCGGTCTGGGTGCTGGTGGCTCACGTCTCTTGCGTGGCAATGACCCGGAGCATGAAGCCCTTGAGCTGGAAGCGGCAAAACTGTTCAACACAGAGCGATCCCTTTTCTTTGGTGGGGGATACAACGCCAACATGGCGCTGTTCTCAACCCTGCCGCAGCAGGGCGACCTTGTCCTGCATGACAGCCTCATCCACGCCAGTGCACATGACGGCATGAAGTTGGGTGCAGCCCAGTCCATGGCCTTCAAACATAATCAGGTTGAGGATGCGCTGGCACGTATTGCCCAGTGGCGCCAACAAGGCGAAACAGGGCGCATCTGGATCGCTTGCGAAAGCCTTTACAGCATGGACGGAGATCAGGCACCGATCAGGGACCTGATAGAACTTGCTGATACGCACGATGCTTTTTTGCTGGTCGATGAAGCCCACGCAACAGGCGTGCTGGGTGAGGGTGGCAAAGGCCTGGCGGCGGAGTTTGAAGGCCGGGAGAACGTTATTTCGCTCCATACTTGTGGCAAAGCTCTTGGAGCCTCCGGCGCACTTGTCTGCGGGCCAGCTGTTCTGATCGACTATCTCATCAACCGCGCGCGCGGGTTCATCTACGCAACCGCGCCATCGCCTCTGGTCGCAGCCATCGTGCGTGCATCGCTAAAACTGCTACAGGATCAACCGGAACGGCGGGACCAGCTTGCTGACCTTGTAAAACATGCAAATGCTGAGATGAACCGTCTGTGCGGACAAAAGGGCAGCGGAACGCATATTCTTCCGTTCTTCATTGGTGATGACAAACGCACCATGTTGATTGCAAAAGCACTGCAGGAACGCGGCTATGACATCCGCGGCATTCGCCCACCAACCGTACCACGGGGCACATCCCGCCTACGCATTGCGTTAACCTTGCATGCCAGCAAGTCTGATGTATCCAACATGTTTGAAGTGCTTGCAGAAGAAATGGGGCTGGTTCGCTCATGACAAAACCAATCGTAGTTACAGGCACCGACACCGGTATCGGTAAAACAATTTTCTCTGCAGCGCTGACGCAGGCTTTAGCTGCCACCTACTGGAAGCCCGTTCAATCCGGACTGGAAGAAGAAACCGACACACAAGCTGTGACGCGTCTGACAGGCTGCAAAACACTGCCAGAGACTTACCGTTTGCATGTACCTGCATCTCCGCATTTCTCAGCGGAAGCAGAAGATGTCCTGATCGATACGGAGAGTCTGGCATTACCTAAGGTCGATGGACCGCTCATCGTTGAAGGGGCAGGCGGTCTTATGGTTCCGCTCACGCGCGAGACGCTTTACATTGACCTCTTCAAAAAGTGGCAGGCACCGATTGTGCTGTGTGCCCGCACCGGCCTTGGCACCATCAATCACAGCCTGCTTTCCATTGAAGCACTGCGTACCCGTGGCTGCAACCTGCTCGGCATCGTATTTATCGGTGAGGAAGTGGCAGATTCAGAACGTACGATCACAGAGTACGCAGGTGTCAAGAAGCTTGGCCGCTTGCCACTGCTGAAACAAATCACCCCAGAAACAATAAGAACAGCGTTTGCAGAGAATTTCCGTCTGGAAGACTTCTGCCTGCAAAACGGGGAGAACGCATAATGTCTAAGCACTCACCAATCTGGCATCCATTCACCCAGCACGCTGTGCTGACGGAAATGACCAGGATTACGGGCGGTTCTGGCGCATACCTGACAAAGGATGACGGCGACAAACTGCTTGATGCCATCGCTTCCTGGTGGGTCGTAACCCACGGCCATTGCCATCCCCATGTTATTGACGCGATCAAGGAACAGGCTGAGAAGCTGGATCAGGTAATCTTTGCAGGCCATACCCACGAGCCCGCAGAGCGCCTTGCACAGCAGCTGCTCAAATGCACGCCTGACGGACTGGACTATGTCTTCTTTTCAGATAGCGGCTCCACCAGCGTGGAAGTGGCACTCAAGATGGCGCTCGGCTATTGGCATCATCTGGGCGAAAACCGCCAACGCATCGTAGTCATGGAAAACAGCTATCACGGCGATACCATCGGCACCATGTCCGTTGGCGAGCGTGGCGTTTTCAACCAGCCTTACAATCCGCTGCTGTTTGATGTGGCCAAAGTGCCATTCCCAACTGCAGGCAATGAGCAGACTACAATTGATGAGCTGAAAAAGCTTTGTGCGCAAAGCGATGTCGCAGCATTCATAGTTGAGCCACTCGTTCTGGGTGCTGGCGGCATGCTGATGTATTCCGCAGAAACCCTGCGTGCGCTCTATGAGGTCTGCAAAAAGCATAACGTCCTGTTCATCGCTGATGAGGTGATGACGGGCTGGGGCCGTACAGGCAAGATGTTCGCTTGTGAGCACGCCCAAATCACACCAGATATCGCGTGCTATTCCAAAGGCCTGACGGGTGGTTCTCTGCCACTTGCCGTTACCATGTGCTCCTCCGCGATCTACGATGAGCATTACTCCATGGACAGAAGCAAAACCTTCTTCCATTCCAGCTCTTACACAGCAAACCCAATCGCCTGCGCCGCTGCTGTCGCCAATCTGGAAATTTGGGAAAATGAACCAGTCTATGACCGCATAGCAAAGCTCATGCAAATGCAATCCGCAGGTCTTGCACGCTTCAAAGACGATGGCCGTTTCACCAACATCCGTCAAACCGGCACCATCGCCGCCATGGATATCAACGTTAAGGATCACGGATATCTGTCTGACGTCGGCCCGCGCCTCTATGAGTTCTTCAAGTCAAAGAGTCTGCTGCTGCGCCCGCTTGGCAACACACTCTATTCCATGCCGCCATACTGTGTCACTCAAGGCGATATTGACCAGATCTACGACGCAATAGCTGAGGCTGCTGATGAACTCCTCTAAGGACCGCGGCGGACTAATCGGCTTCGGGCATTACGCACCAGAACGCCGCGTACTGAATGCGGAAATCGAGCAGGATCTGGGACTGGAAGAAGGCTGGATCGAACGCCGCACAGGCATTCGCGAGCGCCGCTATGTCTCGTCAGACCAGGCGCTGACAGATATCGCCCTGCCAGCAGCCCAAATGGCCATTGACGACGCAGGTATTGATCCTGCTAAAATCGGCCTGACACTGCTGGCAACCAGCACGCCTGACCATCTGTTACCGCCGTCAGCGCCTCTGCTGGTGCACAAACTTGGCCTGCCAAACTCCGGCGGTATCGATATGGCAGGAGCTTGTGCAGGGTTCCTCTACGCACTGGCCATGGCCGATGCCTATGCCAAAGCGCAAGGCATTGCAGTTCTCGTCGTCGCAGCCAACATCCTAAGCCGTCGCATCAACCCGGCAGAACGCGCCAGCCGCGTGCTTTTTGCAGATGCCGCAGGTGCTGTTGTGGTTCTGCCACCAGCACACAAAGAACAGGGCATCCTTGCTGCAGATCTGGCATCTGATGGTGCTTATTACGATCTCATCAAGATCCCCGGCGGAGGCAGTCGCACTCCATACAGACCGGATATGGACCCCAATGAATATCTGATGAGCTTGCAGGGCGGGCAGACGGTTTTTGCCAAAGCGGTCAACACGCTTACTGACTCAGCAATGAAAATTCTGGGGCAGGCGGACGTCAAACCGTCAGAGGTAGACCACTGGGCACCCCATCAGGCCAACTCTCGGATCATTCAGGCTGTCGGAACCAATCTTGGAATAAATGCAGATAAGACACTGATGACTCTGGGGGAGTACGGCAACAGCTCTGCCGCTACCATCCCATTTAGCCTCTCCAGGTGTCGGGAAAATCGAAGCTATAAGGTGGGCGACAAAATCCTATTGTCTGCCATTGGCGCAGGTTTCGTCAGCGGGTCTTTGTTGATCGGCATGTAATAAATGCGCCCACTCGTGGTGGAAAGACGAGCGGGCGCGAGCGCATCAAACCGCAGCTATTTTGATGCGCTGTCCAGATAAGCCAGCAGATTCTCGATATCTGCTGGCTTCTTCAAACCGGCAAATGCCATTCGGTTTTTTGGCAAGAATTTCTTCGGCTTAGTGAGAAACTCGGTCAGAGACTCTGTATCCCAGGTTACATCGGCGTTTGCCATGACCTTGGAATATTTGAAGCCCTCAACAGCAGCTGCCTGACGGCCAATCACACCATGCAGGCTCGGGCCAACTTTGTTCTGCCCTTCCTTCACGCTGTGGCATGCTTTGCACTTCTTAAAAACTTTCTTCCCCGCCTTCACATCACCCGCAAACGCCACCTGAACCGGAGCAGGAGCGGCAACTGGTTCAGCTGCGGCCTGCTTTCCCTCTGTTGTCAGCATAAGGCGAAGAGTAACCGGCACCGTCCGTGTAATCCCGTTCAGCTTGGCAAGTGTTTTCAGCTGATCCACACCCGCATTTACGCCAGCTTCCTCAGTTCCCAAAAACACCATGTCATTGGTCGTCGCCAAAACTTTGCTGTCGGAAATGCGCGCCACAAAAACTTCCGTTTCTACCGGGATCTCAGTGCCCAGCAAATTGAGCGTGGCTTCCAGATCAACAACAGTGGTTGCGCCAACCGCAAGCTGGCTCAGCTCAGCAACGTCCAGCTGTGCAGTCAGATCAGCAGACCCGATGCTTTGAAACACAATCTGGCGCATACGTTCATTGCGGATATCGATGTTGGTCTCAACAGACCCCAGATCGATCTTCAATTGCAGCTTGCCATCTTCCGAGACAGAGCCGGAGAGTTTCTCAAAGCTGTTCACTTCCCCCACGGAGTTCTTCTTGATGGTGCCGTATGAAAGACGTGAGCTTTCGCTGTCCACGCTCCAGGTTTGAGCAAGGGCACTGCCAGACAACAGTAAAAGCATCGCAGAGGTGCGAAAAAGGGTTTTTACCATAGGTATGTCGCCTTCGTGATTTGATGTGATTGACGATTTTTGGTTGCTATCAATTGAGGAACACACGACAGCTGGCTTTTATTCGATGTATTTTGGAAAAAAATATCAGAAACGTTTTCAAAGTGACCTAATCACCATCATGCCCCGGCTCTGGCGCTTTGCACTTTCGCTTGCAGGGCAAAAGGATCTGGCGGACGATTTGGTGCAGGCCACATGTCTGCGGGCATTGGAGCGGGAAAACCAGTTTCATGCAGGTTCAAACTTTGCCGCCTGGACCATGACCATTTGCCGGTCCATCTGGTTAAACGAGATGCGCAGCCAGCACCTGAGGAAAACCGGCCAGCTCGACACCGCCATCGAATCCAGCCTCATCGACCCGTCTCCATCCCCTGAAACGAATATTTTTGCCGCTGAAGTGTTTAAACAAGTGATGCGACTGCCAGAAGGTCAGCGCTCTGTGGTGGAACTTGTCTTTGTTGAGCAATTCACCTATCGCGAAGCAGCCGCAATTTTAGGTATTCCTATTGGAACGATCATGAGCCGTTTATCTGCAGCCCGAAAAACGCTTGCGCCTTTAAAGCAGGAACAAGCCAACCAGATGAAGAAGGGAGAGCTGGCATGACGTACACCGACGAACACCTACGGTCTTATCTGGCAGGCTCTCTGGACCCTGAAACCGCGCAGCAAATAGAAGCGGATCTGGAGAGCGATCCGATCCTGGAACAACGCCTGCTGGCACTTGAAGGTCTGCTCCCCGTCGTCCAGCAAGGCTTTGCAGAGATCCCTGACGCAGATCACCTGAAACAGCTGGAAAACAAGATCTTCGCACAGCCAACCCCTGCAAACGATCATGCAGTCGCTCCAACCTTTGTCCGCACATGGGGCACCCGCGCAGCAACGCTTGTGATTGGCTTGGCCATCGGAACAGGCTTCATGTACTGGGCAGATGACGCAACTGACTGGCGGCAGGAAGTTGCAAGCTATCAGGCGCTTTACGTCAAAGAGACAATCGCATCCTTGAACAGGTCCGAGGATGAACTGAAACAAGAGCTAGCTGAAGCCTCAACTGCTGTAGGCCAGCAGCTGAACCTTTCAGACCTCAATGATCTGGAAGGCTTGAAACTACTGCGAACCCAGGTTCTGGGCCATGAAGGCGCACCACTCATCCAGATCGTCTTTGCAGACCCCAACGGTGCCCCGGTTGCGTTCTGCATCCTCAAAGACACCGATGCCGCCGGAACGATCATGCAATCCACCAATCTCAAAGGCATGGCCTCCGCTGACTGGACCGGCAACGGCTATCGTTACATCATTATTGGAGGCCAGAACCAAAGCCGCATCGACACCGTCGCCGAGCAAATCCACTCCCGTGTTTTGTAGGTAAGGAGAGCCTTACGCAAATCTTTCTGTCAGTATCTGTCAGAGCGGGCGCCGCAGGGGGGATCAGTATGCTAGGTCTTTCGGATTGCTGACTGGGACTTTGCGTTGATGAAAACATACGACGAGATTGAAACGGAGGCTGAAGATAAGCTTGCAAGCCGTGTCTGGTTTCACCTGATGCGGGCCCACCGCTATCTTTACCCACGCTTTGAGCGCAGTTTGCGGACGCATGGCATTGATAACCCGGTCTGGTATGAAATTCTGCTGGAGGTCGAACGTGCCGGAGAGCAAGGGGCAAAGGCCTCTGACTTGCAAGACCATCTGCACATGGCGCAGTTCAGCATGTCACGGCACATCGCCCGTATGGAAAAGAAGGGGCTGATTGAGCGTCGCCCAGATAAAGAGGACGGACGCGCCCAGCTGATTTTCCTGACACCTCAGGCCGCCCATGCCCACGAGGAAATCTGGCCGCATTATTTCAAAATCATCCAGCAGGAAATCGGAGAACGTCTCACCAAGAAAGAGGCGTTTGAGCTTTTCAAACTGCTGACCAAGCTCTACGAATAAAAAAGGGCCGCTAAACAGCGACCCTCTCGTTTCCTAGAACCGGTAGTTTGCCGTCAGACTGAAGGATCGACCCGGTTCCTTCAGGGTGCCAATAACGTTGTAATCGCCCCCATAAGTTCCCCGGTCTGAGTAGTCCTCATCAAAAATGTTGTTCGCTTCAACACGAAGTTTCAAACCATCAATCTGCTCTGGTTCATATTCCGCAAACAGCCCGACAACTGCAAAGCCTTCCAGTGTTCGATCTGAATCTCCGGTTGCTCCGGTGTCATAATCAAACGCCCCCTGAATATCACTGCCAATTGTCAGATCATAATCATCCAGCCGATGAGAAACATTGAAGGCGAGTACTTGCCCTAAAGGTGCTGCTAGATCCAACGCAGAATAAGAACTTGCGTGACTGCCTTCCACCTCTGCTTCGGTATAAGAGTATGTCAATCTTGCTGAACCTGACTGCCATGCATAGCCCGCTGCAAGGTTAAAGCCGGTGGTCGTCACATCTTTAGAAACAACATGGTAAACCTTCGTGGGTGTTTTGACCTGCACTTCTCCGCGAGCGTTCTTGATCTCGGTTCTGAAAACATTACCGGAGAAAGAAAGGCCTTGCCGTTCAAATTCAAACCCTGCTGTGACGTTTTGAGAGCGTGATGGCTTGAACTGTGTGTAGTTCCAGTCAGTCCAGAAGAGGTAGTTATCCTCCAGCGCATAACCGCCAAACACATTGGCATATCCAGCTTTCAGCTTGAACCCCTCTGCCAGTTCATAGGAAATTGATGCATTGCCGCTTGCTCCTGTCGCTCTGGCATCAAAATCTGAGATACCTTCAAAGCTCTGATGATCGACGCGCGCGCCGACTGAAACTTCAAGGCCAGAGAGAACTTCCGATCGCACCTGCCCAAATGCACCGAAGTTATTTGCGAATTCCGTTGGGTCCTGAGCGGCGTCTTCGAACTTGGAAGTCTTGCGATAAAAGTCGACACCAGTGGTGAAGCTTGTCACATCATTGAAATGGAAGGTGTTTGCCAACTTACCATTCAAAGTGTTGGAAGTCCCTTTGCTCTCCTCCACATCGATGTTGCTTTCACTGAAGCCAAGCACGATCTCTGGATCATAAAGATCCGTAGGTTCCAAATGCTCATAGCGGAATGAGAAGCTCTTCCGCATCGTATCGTAAATGCGGGTCGGTGAACTGCCTTTGAAAGCACCAAAGTTAGCACGATAAGGCCGCTCTTCTTTATCCTTCAGCATCATGCCCGAAACTTCAAAGCGATGCCCGCTTTGTGAGGTGTAACCGGCTTTGAGTAGGCCAGTCTGCAAGTTTGCTCCGGTACCCGGGATTTCCCAGTTACCGCCAGAGGTGTAGTCCTGTCCCTTAGCGTTTTTAGCGAAGGCCAGAATATCAAAGCCGTTATGCTCAGCAAAACCAGTCAAAGCTTGGGAGAATGTATTGCCGTTTGTATCAAAGCTCAGCGTGGCTTTGCCGCCCATGGTCTCGCCATCTTCCAGCAGGTCTAATGCATCAATCAGCTGAAAGGCGATGGAACCGCCCAGAGCGTTCGGGCCAGAATCTGCAGCGGCAACACCCGCATCCACACGCACCGCACGCAACAACGCTGGATCAATGGCATTGGCTGTTACATGGTGGAACGCACGGTTGTTCTGCATCGCGCCTTCAATAGTCATGTTCAGGTTGAGAGCATCCACACCATTGACGAAGATCTTCTGGGCAATAGGGATACCGCCGCCAACCGTTACTGAGGCATTCTCAGCAAACACATCACGAAGATCACCCATCTCAGCGGCTTCAATCGCTTGAGTTGAAACGTAGATTGAGGTGTTTCTGTCAGCAGCCACTGCAAAGCGATCATTGTTGAAACTATAAACAACAACAGGGTCCAGCTCCTCGCTGGCATCCACACTATCCTGCGCTGCAGCCCCGGTAGAAAAATAAGCACCGTTTAAAACACAAACGGAAACAAGCAAGCGCCACCGAAGTTTCTTCATTAGGATCCCCACCCACATATTGGCCGTATTACCTACGGCGAATCAAATATGAGATAATTACTCATGTTTATGCGCGAGGGTATATGGGAGTGCAATTATAGATGCAAGTGCATCTATATACATAAACGTTTGCGACACGATCAATGAATTAAAATCACTATAAAATGCAATATGTTACGTAATTTTTATCAAAATCTGATCTGTGTGTATCTGCTGAATTTGGCAGGGGGGTGCTCATAGATCACCAGGCACAAAACAAAAAAAGCCCCCGCTAAAAGCATAGCGGGAGCTTTACAATAACAAGAGATTTAAGCTTGGCGCTGGCCCATCTGATCATCAAGTGTCAGCAGATGCCAACGGTCATCACCAGCAGCTTTCACCTGGTCCAGAACACGGCGGAACAGATCTTCTTCTTCAATCTGCTCTTCCAGGAACCAGTGCAGCATGTTCTGCGTCCCATATTCCTTTTCATCATGGGCGAGATCAAACAAAGCATGGATTTGCGACGTGACCTTCACTTCCATTTTCATGGCAAGCTCAATAGCTTCCTGTGCTGAATCAAATTCAACAGTAGGAGCAGATATGCCTTCCAAAGTAACGCGGGAGTCCCGCTTCACGATGAAGTCATAAATACGCATTGCATGGTCAGTCTCTTCTTTTGAATGAAGACGGAACCACTTTGCAAAACCTGGCAGCTCAATGGAATCAAAGTAGGCAGCCACAGCGAGGTAAACGTAAGAGGCACTCAGCTCAGCATTGATTTGCTGGTTAAGAGCTTCTGCGACTTTGGTGTTGAGCTTCATCGGATTCTCCAATCAGTAATTTTGTGGAGACAGATTTGAAGAGCTACAAACTATTCGCTTTGACCAAAGTCAATTTGAGAAGAATTATCTTAGCAATTGCAAGTGATTAGCAGTTTCACAAATGACCCTTTTGGGAGCTCAGGCCCTATGTTCTCCAGGTCTTGGGCGCAGATCCATAGATCCGCTTAAAGGCATTGCTAAAGCTGGACGGGCTGTTATATCCCGCCATATAGGCAGCCTCAGAAACAGTAATGCCGCCTTTGTTGATGGCTTGCCGCGCCTTCTCCAAACGCTGTTTGCGAATGAAATCAGAGACTGTCAGATTGTACTTTTCCTTAAAGTGGCGCTGAATGCTGCGTTTGCTAAGGCCCGTTTCTTTAGAGATTCGCTCGATGGAAAGGTCTTCCTCCAGATGCTCCAGCAGAAATTCCCGCACCTTCAATCCTTTGATCCGTAACTGACTGTCCGTTTCCCGCTTCTCGGCCTGGACTGCCCCTTGCAAGTGAGCACAGCTCTGAGACATCAGGCTTAACGCCTCGGCTTGACGTTGAAGGCCCCCGATTTCATCAGCCCCGTCATTGGTCATAGCCAAAATCCGCGCAGCACAGTCCACCATACGCTCATCTGGCTGCCAGATGAAGTAATTCAGGTGGCCATTCATAAAGCGCCGCACTTCCGCAGAAAGAGCAGAGGCCTGAAACCCAATTGCACCGTACCAGTCCGGTTGAGCTGCAATGCCAACCTTGCGCAGCGAGTGCCCGGCCTCACTCGGCTTCAGGCGCAAATTGGCAGGTTTTCGCAGGTTGAACAGCAGAGCCTGAGGCTTGGGTGTTTCGCGATCCCCGGCATCCAGATCAAAATAAACATCATCAATGTAAAACTGCTGCTGACCTTCCAGATAAATGAAAATCTGGAAAATAGGTGAGAGCTCCACCAAACTTTCATTTTCATGATGGCCCATCGTCTCATCCAGGACTTTGACTCGGATCTGCTGCTCAATCTGCACAGAAAGTGCTCCCTGACTTTTCACTGGCGCGAATGGATATGTTTTTGGCGCACACGCCAATGCATTTCCAATCGACGAACGCCCCCTCATAAATATATTATGAGTTTTGAAGTCAAGTTTAAAACTTCGTATAAATGAAGTAAGTCCAGCGCGACCTTCCAGCTCACGAACATCTCGGTAAAGAGGTGCCCAAAGTGCTCGCCACACACTGCGAGCGCTCATGGTGCTGTGCTGTCGCGCGGATACTATTGGAGAATGTTTCGATGTCTAGCCGCGACGTTGATAGAGCACTTAAGAACGCCCGTTTTACGCAAAAAACGCAAATGAACGCACTAAACCTTTTATTGGTTTCCACCGCGCTGACTTGCGCTTCAGCGGCATCCGCTCAGGAGAATAAACTGCTGGATGAAGTGGTCGTCACAGCCTCAGCTTCTGAAGTGACCTACAAGAACGCGCCAGCGAGTATCTCTGTTATCACCGCAGATGACTTGGAAAATCAGGGGGCTCGAGACGTTCGTTCCCTTCTGGAAAGTGTAGAAGGTCTCACGTTCAACAGAGCTGGTAATCAAAGCAAAGTGCAGATCCGCGGACTGAACGAGAATTACACGTTGTTCCTGATAGACGGAAAACGCGTCACCTCCGCTCCAAACGCCTTCCGCGGAAACGACTACGATTCCGGCTGGGTTCCGCTCGAAGCCGTCGAACGTATTGAAATCGTTCGCGGTCCTATGTCCTCACTCTACGGTTCAGATGCAATCGGTGGTGTTGTCAACATCATCACCAAGAAGGAAACCGAAGAGTGGCACGGCTCACTTACCAACGAATATACCCTTCAGGAAAACCGCAAATCCGGTGATTATGGCCGGACGGGTTTCAATCTTTCAGGTCCAATCCTCAAAGACAAACTTTTCATGCGAACCTACGGCAGTTGGGATTTTCGCCACAAAGATTCAAGCACTCTGAACCCCGACAGTGCAAGCGGGCGCGCCAATGCAGGCTTTGCCAAGAGTGATAACAAGCACGTTGATACGACTGTGACCTGGGATGTAAACCAAGAAAATTCCGTTGATTTTAACGCAGGTTACAGCAAGCGCACACACGATAAGACAACATTGGACAGATACTCAGCGGGCATAACTCATCACGGCTCCTACGAGTTTGGCGAGACTGAGCTGCGTGTCTTTGGTGACCGCATCGACAACTCCTACGGCCACGGAAACGCCGCTGGCGACGATATGCCGAACACAGCTTATAACTTCAATGGCGATGGCAAAGTCAGCTTTGACGCAAATCTTCTGGTCCCGAACTTCATCACCGTCGGCGCGACTTACCAACATCAATCCCTCGAAGACAAGTATGTGCTTGTCGGCGAGGGCGGGGCAGACAGTTCCCTCTGGCAAGCCGCAGCCTTCATTGAGGACCGTCTTGAAATCACAGAGGATTTCGAGGTCACACTCGGAGGCCGTCTGGACAAACACGAAAAATTCGGCTGGAACGCCAGCCCCCGCGTTTACGGTGTTTATCACCTCACACAAGCCCTGACATTCAAAGGCGGCTGGTCCTCATCCTTCAAAGCCCCAACCTTGCTGCAACTGTCCCCCAACTGGAAACAGGTCTCATGCGGAGGGGATTGTTTCTTAGAAGGCGCTGAAGATTTGAACCCGGAACTGGGCAGTAGCTTTGAGGTTGGCTTCAAATATGACGAAGCAAAATGGAGTGCAGGGCTAACCGGTTTCCATAATACGATCAAAGACATGATCCAGTTTCCACCCGCCAGAACAGCTGATGTTGCTGTTGCTCAGACCTATTCCAACTATGTTGGTCTCACTGCAGATGGCAAACCGATCTTCAAGTTTGAAAACATTGAAGAAGCTCGCACAATGGGGATAGAAGCCAACCTGACCTTGCGTCCAACAGATGAGCTGACTGTCTCTGCCAACTACACCTATCTGGATGCAAAAAACACAAGCGCCAACGATGCACCGCTTGCCTTCCAGCCAGAGCATACTGCAAACGTTAAACTGGATTACAATTTCAGTGAAAAATTCAGTTTCGCGTTATCTGCCAACTACGTAGGCGAACAATACACCTCGGTTCCCGCCAACGGTGACATGGCCTTTGCCCGCAAAGTAGACGGTTACATCACAGCAGGCTTCACAGGTCGCTATGACGTCAATAAGAACTTCACGTTGCGCGCTGGCGTTCTAAACATTGCTGACAATCAGATCCTGAAAACGGATTGGGATGAGTTCAATGTTGACGGTCGCCGCTACTTCATCTCAGGCACCACTCGTTTCTGATCTCTAATAATGAAAGAGCAAGGAGGTGAGCCCACGCTCACCTTCAATGCGTAGAGGTGTATCACTATGTTTTCATTTAAGAAAACGATAGTCAGCTTGATGGTTTCTATGATGTCTCAATCTGTGTCTTCAGGGTCAGCACTCGAACTTTCAAAACCGGAAAGTACGACTGAAACACGGTTTCTTCAGCAAGGCCGGGAAGAAGTCTTTGAGCTGCAGGCGGAAACCGGGGACTACATAGAACTTGGCTGGCAAGTGAATTCTGGCCGTTTTAACCTGGACAGTATCAACCGATTGACTGGTGCTCACATCCGCAGGTTTGTTTTTTCAAACGCTGGCCGTTCACCATTCTTGCTCGTCGTAGAGGATACACCAATCAATCTTAAAGTCTCTGCAATTGAAACCGGGCACTACACGCTGTCTATCATCAAGCAAGTTGGTACTGAGCATCAGAATATAGAACAAAATGAATACCTTAGCCCGCGTATTGCCAACCTTGCAGATCACCTGAAATCAGGCGGCTCAACGGATGTCTTCTGGACTGAGATTGAACAAAAAGGCACGCCGCTCATTGAAGACAACGGAAACAACAAGAGTATCCTGACATTTCTTGCCAGAGGCGCCAGAACTGGTGTCCGCCTCCTTGGTGCCCCAACAAGCAATCATGAAGAGCTTGAGCAGCTTGCAGGCAGTGACGTCTGGTTTAAATCATTTATCGTTCCCAACACCACGCGCCTTTCTTATCAACTTGCTGTTGATGTGCCGGTGATTTCAGGTACTTGGATGGAACGCCGGAGAGCGATTCTGGCAACTCTGGCAGCAGATCCGCTCAACAAGCACCCTTGGCCAGCAAACGCAATTGATCCTTACAATCAACACTCTACGGTGCTTTTGCCAGCGGCTGAAGCAGGCCATTTTCTCGGCAATCAGACAGTCGCAAAAGGTCAGGTCACACATTCTGAGATTGAGAGCAAAGGCCTTGGGAACAAACGCGATATCTGGCTATACCGTTCCGCCGGCTATGAAGCATCAAAAGCAACCGCTCCGCTGCTCATCATGTTTGATGCAGAACACTATAAAGGCCGCATCTCTGTTCCGGACATTCTGGATAACATGGTCGCAGACGGCGCAATTCCGCCATTAGCAACCGTATTTGTATCTCATATAGATTCAAATACACGAACTCAGGAGCTTCCTAACAACGCTCAGTTCGCTGCGTTTGTAGCGGAAGAACTATTGCCATTTGCACAGGCAGAGCTTGGTATATCCGCGACACCAGAAAGAACCATTTTGGCAGGCTCCAGCTTTGGTGGCCTTGCGTCCAGCACCATCTCTCTGCGCTATCCGCAACACTTTGGAAATGTACTCTCCATCTCCGGATCCTACTGGTACTCAGAGGAGAATGACGAGAATTACGTCGCGAACCTCATTGCAAATACTCCCCTTCAAGAAATCCGTTTTTTCCTCAGCGCGGGACTCTTTGAAAAGAGTGTAGGTGGCGGAGATGGCGGGATACTACAGTCCAATCAGCATCTTAGAGACGTTCTCCTTGCCAGGGATTATGAGGTGAAGCTGGAAGCCTATGCCGCGGGTCACGACTTATTCTCATGGCAAATTATTCTCAGTGATGGCCTTATTTATTTAATCGGGAAGGGTGCCCCATGACGGGTTGAAATCCCGTTTAGATGCAATTGCATAAAAATCTGAGTGTAAACTTCAGGTATTATTGGACATCCTCATTTTTTGATTTTAGATAGAAACAAAGCTCAACAGCCAGGCTCTGATGCCAAGCCATGAGACATCTATCCAACGGAGTTAGAAATGTTTCATCGTGTAACGAGATCGGTTGCCGCTTTCGCCTGCCTCGCCCTCGCAACTTCTCCAGCCCTTTCTGATCAGGTCGAAATCAACACCGCAAATGGCAAAGCCAGCGTCGTTGTTGAGCCCAAAAATCTGATTGTGTTTGACATCGGAGCGGTCGACAACCTGAATGCACTTGGTGTTCAACCAGCAGGCGTCGTCAACAAAATGTATGTCGATTACCTTGATGGCGTTCAGTCTGAGGCAGACGTCATCGGAACTCTGTTTGAGCCAGATTTCGAGGCAATCAATGCGCTTGAACCTGAACTGATCATCGTTGGAGGCCGTTCCAGTAAACAGGCAAAGCCATTGTCTGAACTCGCGCCAACCATCGATATGACGCCAAGTTCTTCAGAGGTTTCAGCAACGCTGCTCGCGCATCTGGAAGCCTACGGAAAGGTCTTTAACAAGCAAAAGAAAGCTGCGCAACTTACTAGTAATTACAACAGGTTGCTAGAACAAGTAAAAGCTTCAGTTAAGGGCAAGGGCAAGGGCAAGGCGCTGTTCGTTCTCACCAACGGCCCTAAAGTCTCTGTATTCGGCCCGGGCTCACGGTTCGGTTGGTTCCATGATGAACTGAAAATTGAACCGGCAATGACTGAGGTTGCCGTGGCGTCTCATGGAGAAGCGGTGTCTTTCGAATACATTCAAAAGGCCAATCCTGACTGGCTTCTGGTGATGGATCGCGCAACAGCAATCGGCAGTGATGCTGAAAATGCCCGTCAGGTTCTGGACAATGAACTGGTAGCCAGCACGACTGCGTGGAAGAAGGGGCAGGTGATCTACCTTGATCCGGCTGCAACTTACATTGCCCAAGGTGGTTATCAGGCAACCATGCGCATCTTCAATCAGCTGATCGAAGCCTTCAATAAGTAATAGTTGTCGCCAAGAGCTGGGCACGTGCTGCTCAGCTCTAGCCATTTCCTTGGTGTCCCATGAAAAACATCGGCGTTGCTATCGTCGCTCTGTTCGCGCTTTCCTGCTTCAGCCTATTCGTTGGTGTCAAAGAGATCTCCATCTCTGACTGGTGGCAAACCCCTCAGAACATTGACCTCTTTTTTATCAGTAGAATCCCGCGCACATTGGCAGTTGTTTTGACAGGCGCATCCCTTGCTGTTTCAGGTGCTGTCATGCAAATGCTCGCCCGAAACAGCTTTGTGGAGCCTTCCAGCGTTGGCACAGCCCAAAGTGCAGCACTGGGCATTTTGCTTGTGACACTGCTTTATCCCGGTAGCCCTTTGATTGTGAAAATGATTGTCGCGTCCATCACATCGATGATCGGTATGGCTGTCTTCCTGGCAATGATCTCCAGATTGCCGGTAACATCTCCATTACTCGTACCGCTCGTTGGTTTGATCTTCAGCGGCATCGTGGAAGCCTTGACCATCTTCATCGCTTTTCAAACAGAAATGCTGCAGTTTCAGGGGACATGGATGAGCGGAGAGTTCTCCGGCATCTTACGCGGCCGCTATGAGCTCTTGTGGCTTTGTGGCGTACTGGCAATCCTCACATATGTTGTGGCTGATCAATTCACCATCATCGGCATGGGCAAAGATGCCAGCATCAATCTGGGCCTCAATTACAAGCAAGTCGTGATTGTCGGCCTGTTTATATTGGCACTTTCAACGTCATTGGTTGTCGTCACAGTGGGCATGATCCCGTTTGTGGGTCTGGTCGTACCAAACATCGCCCGCAGATTGATGGGAGATAATCTACGAGCTAGCTTGCCGTGGGTCGCAGTGCTCGGAGCGCTTCTGGTGCTTGCGTGCGACCTTATCGGGCGTCTAGTTCATTTCCCCTATGAGATACCCGTTGGTACGGTACTCGGCGTCATCGGGTCTTTCGTTTTCCTCTATCTGTTGTATGCGAGACCAGCTCATGCACGCTAAAAAGCTCATTATCCTGAGCGTTTTGCTGGCACTTGCTTGCATCGCTTTCATGACTCTTGGCGCGAAAGGCAGCTGGAGTTTCCTGCTTGTTTTCCGGGGAACAAAACTACTCGCACTTTTGCTGGTGTCAGTCTCAATTTCTGTTGCAACACTACTGTTCCAGACCATCAGCGGGAACCGCATCTTAACGCCCTCCATCATGGGTTTTGATGCTTTGTACCTTCTGGTTCAAACGCTGCTGGTGTTTATGCTCGGAGGTTTCACCTACGTCGCTCTTGATGGACAAATCAAGTTTCTCGCAGAAGTAGGTGTTATGTTGCTTGCAGCTGTATTGCTCTTCTCAACGGTGATGGGAAAAGGCAGGCAGGACCTTCATCGTATGGTTCTGGTGGGTATCATTTTCGGGGTATTGTTTCGAAGTCTGACAGGGTTCCTGCAAAGGATTATCGATCCAAACGACTTCGCCATTTTGCAAGGTGCAAGTTTTGCTCAATTTTCCAGCGTAGACAAAGACCTGCTCGGCCTCAGCATCCTGCTCGTTTCAGCATGTTGCCTTATCATTTGGCGGCTTAGATACAGCCTCGATGTTATCGCACTGGGACGCAGCAATGCGATCAATTTGGGCGTAAACTATGAGAGGGCAAGCTTCGCTGTTCTGGTCCTCGTCGCCACTCTGGTTTCTGTCTCAACAGCTCTGGTCGGTCCTGTCGCTTTCTTTGGCTTGTTGGTGACTAGTCTTGCCCATTTTATCATGAACACCCACCGTCACAGCATTTTGCTGCCGGCCTCTATCCTGATCGCTGCACTCATTCTCGTCAGCGGCCAGACGGTCTTTGAGCGCATTTTTAAAAGCCAGTCTACCCTGAGCGTTACCGTAGAATTCTTCGGCGGCCTTCTCTTTCTGCTGCTTCTCTTTCGAGGAAAAATGAGATGATTGAAATTAATGGTGTTTCTCATAGTTACGGAAAGAGCAAAATCCTTCAAAACATCTCGCTTTCCATAAAAGAAAGCGGAATCACAGCCTTGATTGGGCCAAACGGGGCAGGGAAGTCCACACTCTTGTCCCTCATGGCCCGCTTGCAGCCACTCCAGACAGGTTCCATCTCGTTTGATGGCAAGTCAGTGTCTCAAACACCCACCAGAGAACTTGCAAAGACCCTTGCTATCTTAAGACAAGATAATGCACTCAGCAGTCGTATGTCTCTGCGGGA
>NZ_LCWX01000237.1:33532-38331 GCF_001431305.1 Pseudovibrio sp. POLY-S9 | reverse complement strand
CTTGTTGGATTTGGCCGCTACCCGCACCACAAAGGTCGCCCCACAGCCAAAGATCATAGAGCGGTAGATGAAGCTCTGGATCATTTTGATCTGCAAACTATGTCTGACCGGTTCATTGATGAAGTCTCCGGCGGCCAAAAACAACGAGCACTGGTCGCAATGGCATTTTGTCAGGAGACAAAGTACCTCCTACTGGATGAACCTCTTAACAATCTTGATATGTACTACGCTCGCAGCCTCATGAAGCGCCTGCGCGAGATAGCAGACACAGGCAAACGCTCATTTGTCATCGTCCTCCACGACATCAACTACGCCGGAGCCTACGCCAACGAGATCATCGCCCTAAAAGACGGCACCCTCGCCATCCACGGAACACCGCAGGATGTCCTGGAAACAAAAGCCCTGCAGACCCTCTACTCAATGGAAATCAAAGTAACCCAACACCAGGGACAACTCGTGGCCTTGCATCATTTGTAGGCAGTACTCTTTGGGATCTAACGAATTGTTTCGGCTTTGAGAATGGTGAAATGCACAGTTGGCTGGGATATGTAATGTAGTCATAAGTCCATATAACATATTGATTTTTTGAATAATTATAAAACATGAATATTTAAATCATATTTGACTTTTGTCATTTGCGAAAGATGTTCTGTTTTCTATTTCTCGGATTGCAAATCATTCTCAATTGCGAGAGGGCGCCAGTTTTGCCCTGGTGATCCTATTGCATTGGAGAGGGATAGGGGAGGTTTGCTCATGTTGGGCTATCCCCTCAAAAGAGATTCCGAGTTTAAGCATGTTGAATAAAACGGCACTTCTATCATTCGCATCAGCAGTGGCAATCAGCTCTGCAGCTCTTGCAGGTTCTACTGAAGTTAAAGTCGAGGTTTTAGACAAAACCTTTGATCCAGCGGGTGGTTTTCTGGCTTACACAGAGTTTGAGCTTTCTGGCGAACCTTTAGCGGAAGGTCTGGGGCTGGATCTTGATGTTCTGGACCCAAATCTCGTCAATCAGCCAACCGCTTTTGATTACGCAGCCGGCATTGAGAGTTATGAATACTCTGAGGAGGCTATGTATGCGGTCAATTATCAGTCTAAGATGGGCCCACATATCGTAAACGGTCCACTAAACAAAGCGCGTGGCGGTTCACTTGAAAGCCTTGGTAAGCGCGTGATTGAACTGGCCGGATCTGTTGCCTTCCCCGTGGAAGAAATTCCGCTCAACATGTATCCGATCACCTTCCCATACATCTCAGCGTTTCCTGAATTTGGTCAGGCAATTGACAGTTCTGTCGTCTCCAGCGATGAGGCGGATATTCTGACCGCTCACGGAAAATCTAAAACAATAAAAATCGATATTCCAGCGTACTTCCGCGATTATGCTTCGCTCTCCTGGAAAGAGGAAGGCATGGACAAGTCTTTCAATCCCGGAGCTGCGGCAGGCATCATGCTGAAGGATGTCATGTGGGCACAGGATTTCCTCGGCGGTATGCACACAATAGCAGAGGATCTGGAAGTTGAGGCCGAAAGTTCCGTCATGGATCAGGATGGTGTACATGCGCTCGGGGTATCCACGGCAGATGGTTTCAACGGCGTTATTCTAACTGAAATGCTCAATGACCGTCTAATAACACTACGTGATCAGTTTGGTTATGACGGTAAGATGCTTGGCGCAAAGCTGACCGCGTCTTATGATCCTGCACAGGGCCCAATCTGGTTCCCGCGCAAGGTCGCTGTGAATGAAAAGACCGAGAACACCGTGAAAGCCATCAGGTCTTTGAAGGTCATCGACGGGGCATCCACTCTGCGTGACACATGGTTGATGCTATGGCCACTTTCAGAGATTTACGCATATAGCGACCAACGTACTGCAAACACAAATCAGAACCCGGCTTTTATCGCAGTGTTCGACGGTGCACCATTTGCTGCAGCTGCTGACCTAAACAAAGACAATGATCTGGTGAATGACATTGCTTCTGATGATGTCTTCTCCGCTGCAAGTGTTCTCACAAACGCTACTTTCAAAAACCTTGATGCGCTGCACTTCAACAAAGAAGCGGGCACTCTGGTTGATCGTTATAATGGCAAGCAGGGCTCCAAAGTTACCACTTATGATGCGGCATATGCTCTTCAGGCCCTGAACATTTTTCAGCGTTCTCAGGATGCACTGGCCGTTGGTTATGCCTCCGCTGATGCGGGCGAGAGCCTGGAAACTGCACGCGGTAAGCGAGCGCTCGAGCTGATTAAAGCGCAGGCAGATTTTATTCTGAAGAATTTGATCTCTGAAAATGGCCTTGCAGTTGATGGGTTTGAGACTGGTAAAGGCGCGAGCCCGGAGCAAAGCCTTGGTACGCAGTTCGCTGTTGTTCATGGGTTAACCTCGGCATTCCTTGCAACAAAGGATGAGAGCTACAAAGAAGCAGCACGTAAGCTGTTCCTGTCCATTGAAGCGAAGATGTATGACAAGACGATTGGCACATATGCTGCTGTGCCAGGCCAACCAACTGAGCACACACCATACACCGCCGCTGCAATCAGTGCTGGGCTGCGTAGTGCAATGCTTATTCTGCGCAACAATGAAGGCGAGAATGAACCTTTATTGGACCTTGCAAGCCTGACGCAGCGATATGAAAGCTGGTTCCGCACTGTCATTAACGGTCGCAATGTGAACGAGGGCATGCAGCTTGCTGAATGGCTGGGAGACAGTGGCGAGAACGTTGTAGCTGGCAGTGAAGATCTGGACACGGATGCAGATGGTGTTCCGCAAATTGTGCAAGCTGGCACAGCTATGGTGATGGCCGGTAAGGTCAAAGTTTTTGCTGTAAAATAAGTAGTTTGCCGCGATTTGAAACAGCCGGGGTGTAAAACATCCCGGCTTCTTCTGCCTGTTAACCTAAGTCAAATGCGAGGCATTCGCATTTGGCTATAGAGACAGCAATCATAATAATCTGACGAAGAATCGATCCGCAGTCATGGATGATGCAAGCAAGAATAGCGTACCGGTCAACGGACCTAAGCCAGCACAATCCAGCGCAATAAAATTGTTCTGGAAACGTCTCGGTTACAAGAGCAAACATGCTGAGTTTGTGCTTTACTTCCTCACTATCAGTGGGTTGATGCTGTGGGATGTTGTTGGCCTTCCTTGGCAGCTCATCCAACCTTCACTTGCCATCCATTTCATTGTCTCCCTTATCCTCTTTCCATTGTTTGTTATTCCATTCTGGTTTTCTCATCGTGACCTGATCAAGAAGAACGGACGCCCGTTTCTTCGTAGAACAGGCCAGATGATTGAGATTGCCCTGGTATTGTTGGTTCTCAGTGGCATTTATCTCGCGTTTTTTGGCAATCGCGGCAACATGATAGGGCGAGTTGCATATTGGCTCCATCTGGTTCCAGCTCTGCCGGTTTCGTTATTGGTGTTTCACCATGCCAAGCGCTATTCGATGGTTAAGGTTGCAGCTTGGATCTTCCCGTTTCTTCTGGCGCTGGTCGCACTCATGGTGCCAGCCTATGCTGCCGTTGAAAGTAGTTCCCTTGTTCTCAGTAGTGAGGGCACAAAACTCATCTCAGCAAACTTTGATGCAGGCAGTGTCACTGTTGTTGACCGCAGCTCTAGCAAAGTGCTGCAAGAGATCAAGATCGGTGGTGAGCTACGCCGCATCGCGTTGGATGAAAAACAGCATATTGCAGGTGTAACGGACTACACGGGTGACCGTGTGGTTTTCATTGATCTGAACACAAGCAAAGTTCTCTCTGAGTTCAAGACTGACTATCGTCCATTTGGCATTATCTATGACAAGATCAACAACCTGTTCTGGGTTTCATTGTTTGAAGCGCACAAGATCATTGCAGTTGATCCGAGACAAGGCATCACTCAGGAAATCGACAGCGAAGAGACCCCGCGTGGTCTTGCTTTGCTCAGTGATGGTCGTTTGATCGTAACGCATGCCATGGTTGGCAAGGTCTCCATTTGGGATACCTCAGGGGCTAAACTTACATTTCTGAAGACGATCAGTTTGGTTGAAACTCAGGACAACGACGAAGCTGTTTCGCAGGGTGTCCCGCGCATTCTGGATGATATTGCAGTAAGCCCAGATGAGAGCGAGGCCTGGTTGCCACACGTTCTTTGGAACTTTGATCATCCTTTCCAGTTTCAGTCCACCGTGTTTCCGAGTGTCTCATTGTTGAGCCTTGAACAAGGGCAAGAGAAAGAAGTTGCTGAGCGCCGCAAGCACCTCTTCAAGCAAATCAATATTATCGATACCAACAATCGCACTCGCATTGTTTCAAACCCTCATGATGCTGAATTCTCCGAGGACGGTAAAAAAGTTTACGTTACATTGGCTGGAAGCGAAGACTTGATGGTCTTTGATCTGACACGCAGAACAGCCCTGACCAGCAAGAAGAAGCGCCGAGCGCGCCGCAAGGGCAAACTGAACCAAGGTGGAGCAAAGGTCATGCAGATCTTTCGCCACATTCCCGGCAACAATCCGCGTGGGTTAGTCGTTTCGGGGCAGGACATCTTCGTGCAAAACGCAATGACACTTGATTTCGTAGCGCTGAAGAGAGGTGGGGACGGCCCGTTTGCGCGCGTCACTCTGGGTGGGCAAGCTCCAGCTCCACTAGTGCAGAGCGATCCGGTTGAGGCCAAGCTACGCCGAGGTAAAACCCTTTTCAACAGCGGCAACACGGATGATTCCAAACTAACGCCGACCACTGGTGACTTTTGGATGAGTTGTCAGAGTTGCCATGTGGATGGCTTCAACTTCACCAATGGCTATCTTTACCGATCCACACCAACC
>NZ_LCWX01000237.1:25228-33436 GCF_001431305.1 Pseudovibrio sp. POLY-S9 | reverse complement strand
AAAAAGTTTGACCGTGCCACGATTGGTCACGACAACTTAAACAATATGATCTCCGGTAACTTCATCGGCGACTACTTGCGCATCATGCAAAAAACGCAAGGTGGTATGGGCCATGACGACCGTGATGGAGCCTTACAGATCAATCCAGATGAACCATCAGAACCGGTCAAACGCGATATGGAGGCTCTGCAAGCTTTCATCACGTCACGTGGAAACTTACCGCTGAATGCAAGTTGGATACGCCTTGATGATGATCGTAAGGTTCTACATGAGAAGGATTGGGTGAACTCAGCCGCCTGTGCATCCTGCCATTCTGACATGTTTGAGCAATGGGCAGATTCAAACCACCGTCTGATGGGAGAATCTAACCCATACTTCATGGTCGTGAAATCCGTTGCAGAACAGACGGAAGGTAAGGACTTCGGCAAATGGTGCCTTGGCTGTCATGAGCCGCAAGAACAGTTCACCGAGCCAAAGGCGGTTCCGCAAGAAGGACATATGTTTGAGAAAGGCGGCGCCAGTCTCTTTGAAGCCCTTGAGACGGGCGTACCGGATTCAGATGAAGGCACGGGCTGCTTATTCTGCCATCGTATCACTCGTATTGAAGCAGCCATGGGGCAGACAGCAGGTACCAACGCCAGCTTTACCGTCAATGTGAAAGATAGAGAAAAGTATATCTTTGAAGACAACGACAATGCACTGCTGCACTGGGTGGGTAACCGTCAGATCAACGCCAAGCCCGAAGTGCATGCAAAGTCGTACTCTCAGCCATTTTACAAGGATTCTGCTTTGTGTAGCACCTGCCATAATGAGGTGGCTCCAGGCACAGGTAGTGTCATCGTGAACACCTACGGTGAGTGGGAAAAATCCTCCTACAACAATCCAGCTGATCCCTCCAAGAACCGCACTTGTATTAGTTGTCACATGATGGCAGACGTGCAGAAAATCGGTGAGAATGTCCCGGGCATTTCTACAGATGGGGGCAAGGTGAAAGAGAATGTGGTGACACATCAATTCACGGGTGCCAACCACCATCTTGTCGGCCTGCGCAATAAGAAGCTCTCAGACATGAGCATTGAGCTTTTGCGAACTGCTGCTGAGTTGGAAAGCCACATCGACGAAAACGGGAAACTGATCGTTCGTGTCAAAAATGTTGGAGCAGGGCATGCCTTGCCAACCGGTGTTGCTGACTTCCGGCAGCTTTGGCTGGATGTGACCGTGAAAGACGCAAGTGGCAAGGTTATTCTGGAAGATGGCAAGATGGATGATAAGGGCGTCGTACCAACCGATACTCGTATGTTCCAGAAGGTCTTTGGCGACAAGGATGGCAAGCCCGTCGGCCTGCTCTTCTGGCGTTATGAAAAAATGCTGAAAGATACCAAGATCCCAGCGAATGGTTATCGGGATGAAGCCTTTGCATTGCCAAAAGAAGCTACTTATCCGCTCAGCGTGGAAGTAAAGATGATGTTCCGCATCTATCCGCAGTGGGTGACCGATGCAGTACGCCAATCCTACCCAGATCTACCAAATCCAGAAGCTGTTGTTATGGCTGAACTTACTCAAACACTGGAGCGGCCATAATGTTTGCCAGTTTTCTGATCACATTTCGCGAAGGGCTGGAAGCCTTTCTGTTGGTTGGCATCATCCTGTCTTATATGCACAAACTTGGTGTGCGGCATTTCAACAAATACGTCTATCTTGGTGTTGTACTTGGGTTGATCGTATCACTGGCGTTGGCCTTTGTTTTCCAGGTGGTGATTGACCAGTTTTCCAATCAACACTATCAGCACCTGCTGATGATCTTCATTCTGCTCTTTGCCACGCTGGTACTGAGCTACATGGCGATCTGGATGCACAAGCAGGCCAAGGCGCAGGTCGACAATGTCAAAAAGAAGCTGGAGTTCCACATCTCCTCCGGCAACCTGTGGGGCAAGGTGTTTCTTGCGTTCATTGCGGTGCTGCGAGAAGGGTTTGAGACCGTATTGTTTTTCTCTGCTCTCATGTATTCAGGGCAGGGCGTGACATTGGAGAACGGTCTGATTGGGGCAACTATCGGTCTCGTTGCATCCATCCTGCTAGTTTGGATTATGATGCGCGGCACCCGCGAAATTCCTATTGCTCCGTTCTTCAAGTACACCAGCTTGCTGATCATTATCATCGCAGCCGGCTTGTTCTCGTCTGCCATCAATATGCTGCAGGCGATTGATGTTGTTCCGATTTTGATGGAGCAGATCTTCAACATCTCGTTTATTTTGGATGATCAGGGCACCATTGGCACTTTCATGCGGGCGTTGTTCGGATATAACGCATCTCCAACGCTAATCCAGTTTACAAGCTGGGCGCTTTATCTTGGACTATTCCTAAGTTTCTGGAGCCGCGGCTATGCTCAAAAAGCCTGAACATGTTTTGGTGTTGGGGGCGGGGCCTGCTGGTCTGACAGCAGCAATCCGCTTGCTGGATGCTGGTATTCAGGTCACCGTGCTTGAACAGGCTTCAAAAGAGGGGGGCCAAAGCGGTACAACAACGTTTGAAGGTCGCCATGGGACCTATCGCTTTGACTACGGCGGCCACCGCTTTATCACTCACAACTCACAACTGCTAAAATTGGTCGAAGAGCTGGTTGGCGATGACCTGTTGACCAGCCAACGCAAAAGCGTCATTCGCTTTCAGGATCGTACCTACGATTATCCATTAGCCATGGGCAACATCCTGAAAACGGCGCCAACCTCATTATTGGTTGGTGCGGTAAAAGACTTGGCACTTCTGCCATTCGGTAAGCCCAAGGACGATAACTTCGCAACTTGGATTACCAGTCGGTTTGGTAAGACGCTCTACAAAAATTTCTTTGAAGGATACACAGCTAAACTCTGGGGTATTGATCCGGTCGACCTGTCCGCAGACTGGGCTGGTCAGCGCATAAGTCTGTTGGACTTGAAAGATGTTGCCAAACGCCTTTTGCCAATCGGGAGCGACACTCCGCGTACTTACGCCAGAAACTATCGCTACCCTAAGCATGGATTTGGTTCCATTTTTGAGCGCATGGCCCAAAAGGTTGAAGCGCTTGGCGGCGAGATTGTCTTTGATGCAGCTGTCGATGGTTTTGACTTCGCGGCAAATAGAATTAGTGCCGTGAAAGCGGGGGGCTTGTCCTACCCGGCAGATGCTGTGCTCTCTACGCTCTCTTTGCCTTACATGGTGAACATGACAGGTGGCGAGAGTGCGTTAACATTCAGAGGATTGCGGTTCTTTAATATGCCTCTTGAAATGGACAACCTCTCAGAGTGCACATGGCAGTATCTGTCAGATCCCGACATAATAGCAACGCGATTGCAGGAGCCAAAACGACGCTCGCCGTTCATGGCTCCCAAAGGGCACACCTCTGCGATGTTAGAGATCCCATGTGATCCGGGGAGCGGGCTGTGGGAGATGGACAACCAACAGATGTTTGCTCAAGCGTGTGGTGTCTTGAATAAGCTTGGCATCAATAGCGCAGCAGCCACAGGTGAATTCTTCTCTACTTATCAGCGGCAAGCCTATCCGCTGATGACAGTGGGATATGAGAAGAACCGTGCTAACGCAATTGCCCACCTCAATCAGTTTCAAAATCTGATCCAGTGTGGGCGGCAAGGTACCTTCCGCTACATCTTCACAGACACCTCTATGGAGATGGGGCAGATGGCTGCTGATGCGTTGATTAGCGAAAAGGATCAGCGCACTACCATCTATGAGCATCGTAGTGAAAGAACCGTTATAGAAACGGAAAGTGTGGCTTAGGAGACCAGTCGTGGTGAGAATATTTTATGCATTGCTTATGTCTTTGCTTATTACTGATCAGGCGCATGCTTACTCTTATGCTGCTGCTGGCAAGGAACCTCTGATTGATGCGCGGGAAGCCATCTATAAAGCTGTGAACGCCTGGGACTTTGAAGCAGCGAAGTTAGCTGCCAACGAGATCTCAGAGGAACTTGCTTATTTGACGACTGATTATGACAGCGGGCTCACTGAAGCATTTGAAAAGGCCTTAGCCTCTCAAGATACAGCGACAATCGCAGTTGCTATCAATCGCGTTTTTGTTGCGGAGATTACCCGTCGTTTGCAAGCAGGTTCCGAAAACTTGAAGGACTATCAGACCGCTAAAGTTCTTGTTGTCAAATCAAAACGCTTCTTCGATGCCATGGCAGGGGAGTTACCAGGCAAACGACGTCAAGCTGTAGATGAAAGCCTTCGCCAAGCACTTGAAGCCATTGGGAATCCTGGCGTGTTTGGGGTTGGTAAGCGAGAAGCAGATCCTGCCGCTTACAATGCAGCTGTTGAGGACATCTTAAAGGCGTTGGCAAACTAGTATGTTGCGACTTGGCTGGGGCGCAGCTCTCTTTTGCTACGTGACTTTATCTATTTGGTTGCTCCGCCACACACCAAGCATCCCAAGTGATGACGCCTATTTCTTTGTTAATGGCACAGTTCGCTTCAGTGTGCTTGAGTTCAGGCCACATTTTCCGGGGTATCCGGGATTTATAGTGCTGAGCAAACTGCTTGTTTTGATCGGCTTGAGTGCGAAGCAAGCAGTCTTCTACCTGAGCCTATTTTCTGCACTGTCTTTACCTCCTCTTGCAGCATGGACTACCCAAGCCTGGGGAGCATCTCATAGAGGTGTGCTGCTGGCCTTCTTCGCAGTTTTGACGCAGCCTTTCCTTCCGCTTGTCGCATTAAGTATGATGAGTGATGCAACAGGTATTGCATTCTTTCTTGCAGCCTTGGCTTTTATGGGTAGAGGCAAACACATCAGGGCAGGGTGCTTTGCAGGGTTTGCCCTAGCCTGCCGGCCATCTTTCATTGTTCCAGTTGCTCTGGCCTTAATCACTGAATGGTATTTGAAAAAAGATGCCCGCACAAAGCTCTTTATAGCAAGTGCGGGCATACTGCTCATATTCTTCGGAGGAGTATTCCTGCTGGAAGGCGAGGCTTACTTGATTGAAGCGCTGCGGTTCACCGAAGGTCATTTCACTGTTTGGGGTAACACATCGTTTGAGCAAACCTTCGAACGTGAAGGCTGGTTGGATGCCTTTGAAAAAGAACCCATAGCTCTCGCAAGCTTGCTCTTACTTCTCCTCATAGCTGCCCTTGCTTTCCTAACCCGCCCCAAGCTCACACCCTTGCTGATAGCAGCAGCTGCTGCCGTACTCTGGACACTACTTGCCCAAAACCCCGAAAACCTCCGCCACGTGCTCCTACCTGCAATTCTGTTGGTGATTTGGTTGGTGTGTTCTGCTGACTGGTGGGCAAAACCTGCTTTGGTTCTTGTCATCACTTTGCAGCTTGGCATCTGGCCGCAATTTCTAATCAAGCCCGTAGCTATCTCACCTCTCAAGCAAGCAGCAGACTTTCTAGGACAACAACCAACCGGAACTCTCGTTACAAATAGAGGCGTTTTCTTTCTTCGAGCCTCATTACCACAACATAAGATTCACGATGCATTCTTTTCTGACAGTGTGGAAGTTTCTTTAAAAAGCCAAAAGAGTGAAACAATCTGGAGTTTAACTGGATCTCTGTCCATGACCGATGCCCGGTGCAAATCAGAAGAAAAGTTTACTGCAAGAGTACCCGGAGAAACGGCGTTGAGTTTACAGACAAGATGTCCATTGCATCAATGCATCAACTTAGCGGAGTAATTTATAAAAGGTTAGTAATTTAGACTATGCGTACGTAACTGTGATCGGAAAATTTAGAACTATTAAAACTACGACAACTTACCAACTCTTCTGTGATGCTATCCGTTTATTTAAATATATTGTTACATCAATACATAGCTCTGTAAAGCATGATGTCCAATGACTGGCCGGTCTTCATCTTCGTGCTGCCTTGGGCGAGGAGCCAGCCGTCGGGACGTTGTAGTTGGGCTATGATCCGGAGTGTTGGTGACGCCTGAACGTTTGAGGGGCGAGCGACGGAAAAGTCAATGGCTTTTGATTTGCCTGAGCTATTGAGATGGGTCTGGATGGTGAGTTCTCGTGTACTGTCTTTGATGGCAGTGTCTTCAATGTAGATTTTGATTTGGCCCTTGGGAATTTCTGTATCGCCTGCGAACGTAAGGGTGCCGCGAATGTCTGATGCTTGTGCTTCGGTGGTCTTAGAGAACGCATCGGTTCCAGCGGCCAGTAGACCGGCTGCCAACAAAGCTGCACTACGATTGATCAGAGGCTTCATTCTTTTCCCCATCGGATTGCGTCATCAGAACAGTTTAGGTGCATAAAGATAGCAGGAGGGGAGCAAGAGAGCCCCCCTCCAGTAAGTTATCAGACGATAACGAAGTCATCTGCAGAAAGTGACAGACCAGTCTTCAGCTGTGCAAACTGAATTGCACCAATGTCTCCTGAACCATCTGCATCATACAACAGAGCACCGCTGTCGGTATCGTAGATGATGCGGTCAGCAGCATCCTGGCTAACACCTGCAGCACTCATGTGGAATGCAGTCAGATCAAGAGCGCCAGTGCCGCCCAGTTCAGCAAAGATCCCATTGTCGAGAAGGATCAGATCCTCACCAACACTGAAGTCTTTGATCTTGTCGACATTGTCGTTGCCAAGCTCTGTTGAGAAGCGGAAGGAATCTTCACCAGCACCACCAACCAGAATGTCAGCACCTAGGCCGCCGTCAAGGAAGTCACTACCTTTTCCGCCGTAGAGCTTATCATTACCAGCTTCACCCGGCTGAATTGGCTCAGGTGGGAATTCAACGGATACGTTGAGTTTGTATGTTGAACCCTCTGGCACTGCTTCTGACCAACCATCACCTGGAACGTCCGGTGACCATGCACCCTCCAGAATGTAGTAGGTACCGGTTTCTTCAACAACGAAGACTATGCTTGAATCACGGTTGCTTGTAGAGCCGGGATCTCCGCCACCATCATCGTTCTGGGTGACAATATTTCCATCAGCATCGAGCAGTCTGACCCAGCTGTCATGGACGTTTGGATCTGCAATACCGTCGATGTCGACGGTAATAGTCGTACCTGCAGCAAGCTCGATACCATAGTATCCACCCTGACCATTTCCGGTCGCATTAACTGTTGTATGAAGAACAGTTGTTGAATCGAAGATGTCAGGATCTTCTGTCAGAGAAAAGTTATTGGAGATATCGAATGCAGTCGCGATTGAGTTGTTCGTCGCATCCGAACCAAGCGTCGCGTACCCTGTACCCATGCCTGGGCGTGGGATAGGTTCACCTTGATCAGCGAAGTCGCCGAAGAGGACATCATCGCCTTTGCCACCACGAAGAACATCGTTGCCACCCTGACCAGTCAAGGTGTTAGCAGCGTTATCACCCTTCATGCGATCATTATGTCCAGAACCTGAGAGGTTCTCGATCGAGATGTAAGTGTCACCTTCTGACTTGCCGCGTCCCAGATTGAGATTGACACCGCTGGTTGCGACGGAATAGTCCGCAGTATCACTGCCGCGACCACCGTTCAGGATGTCAGCACCTTCGCCACCGGTCAGAATGTCGTTACCTGAACCGCCAGAGAGTTCGTTTGTCTGGTCGTTGCCAATGAGGTGATCATCGAAGAAAGAGCCAACAACGTTTTCAACGTCAACGATGATATCATGCCTGATGACTGTGCCTCGTCCTACAATCTGGACTGGACCATCTGCGTCACCACCGCGTGCTGTGCCGTTGGCAAGGTCAACCGTCACTCCCTCAGAACTTCCAGAGTAAACGACTGTGTCGATGCCTTCGCCACCGTCAAGATAATCCTGACCGGAACCGCCGATGAGCGTATCATTGCCTTCATCACCATACAGCAGGTCACCGTCGTTGCCGCCGTCGAGGATGTCATCGCCGCCGCCGCCGTTGAAGACATCGCCGCCACCACGACCCCAGAAATGGTTGTTGTCGTCTGTACCTATGAAGCGGTCAATACGGTCATCAGAGCCGATCAGATTTTCAATGCTATAGAACGTGTCACCTGATGCAGTACCACCGCTGGCAACATTGGTCTCAAGGTTGACAAGCAGCTGGAACGGACTCTCATGGCTGTAGTCCACTGTGTCAACGCCGTCACCACCGCGGAAGATGTCAACACCATCTTGACCCATCAGTGTGTCGTCGCCGTCGCCGCCATCAAGGATGTCGTCACCAGCACCACCAAAGATGGTATCGTTGCCGCGACCACCATAAAGCACGTCATTTCCGTCATCGCTTTCAGTCTGA
>NZ_LCWX01000237.1:10129-25134 GCF_001431305.1 Pseudovibrio sp. POLY-S9 | reverse complement strand
TCTTCAAGATCTTCGAATGCAATGGTGTTGTTGATATCACGGCTCGCCAATGAGTCACGACCACCAATGATGAGGTCATCACCATCCAGACCAAAGATCGTGTCGCCACCAGCTCCACCTTCAAGGGTGTTGTTGTCTTCATCACCAAAGATGAGGCTGGTCAGAGAATCACCGGAATCGCTTGAGGTGTCGTCGTTACCGGTATCGACTGGTTGGTTCGGAGTGCCACCCACGTAGATGATGTTTTCGACGTTCTCGATTTCACCCAGGTCCAGGTCGCTGTTCAGCACAATGATCGTATCGTTTCCGCCGTCGGCTTCCTCGCGTACGATATCATCAGCGGAATCGACGAAGTAAACATCGTCTCCTTTGCCACCAGCCATTTTGTCAGCACCGCCACGACCGTCCAGAACGTTGTCGCCATCGTTACCGATCAAGATGTCATCGTATTCACTACCGATGCCATTCTCGATGTAGTATTCGGTCTGGTCTGCATTGTGGCCAGCAAAGATAGACACATTGTTGCTGTGCCCATTGACGCTGGAGAACTGACCAGCACGCAGGTCAAGGATCGTGCCTGCCGTTGATCCGGAGAAGTCAATGGTATCAACACCACCGGTATCGTGGATAGTAAATCCGATATCGTGCTGCATGCCAGAGGATGTTAGCTCATAGCCATACTCTGTGCTGTTGAAGCCGTACGTGTTGTCACCTGTGTTGAGATCGATCTTCTGGTAAGTCCGTGCACCATCCTCGTCGACCTCGGAGAAAAAGCGACGGATTGTAGCTTCAATATCTGCCATCAATGGCGTGGAAGCTGACCAACGCGTTGTTTCTCCAACGTCAATGCCATCAAAATAGGACATCACACTGTATTGCTGACGATCATAAATCCAGGTCGCATTGTTCAGATAGTTGATCTGAACGCCTCCAGGGCCGCTGTAGTTATAAAGACCCGGGTGATTCAGGCCAAATTCATGACCGAACTCATGGATGAAGCTGTCAAAAACATAACCGCCGATGTCTGTTTTGTTTGGCTCTGTATCGTGGAACTTCTGACCGATACTGACATAGCGGTTGCTTGAGAAAGCGCTACCGTCGCTTTGCTCACCTATCGCAGGACTAACGACCTCCATCCACTGTGTTTCAGAGTCGAATGGCACATCATCTACAATTTCAAACTGGAGAGGAGTAACAGCAGACCACACCTCCAAAGCGCCAATAGCTGCTGCTTTGTATTCCGGGTAATCATTCAATCCGCTGACATTGATCACCAGCGGCTGCGCTGCAATCTCAGGTGTCAGGCTGCGAGGCAATGCACTGACGTAATCGATGTAAGCTTCGTAATCTTCACTTTTACCAAACGGATTATCCGGCGTTTGGTCATTAACCCACCACTGATCGTTGGGCTGGTTTGAATTTGGCATCTTTGTCTCTCCCGTAATACAAAGTTTGGGTGTTTAATGCTGCTTGGTTTTATGGTGCGGCCAATTAAAGCCTGACATCGCATGCACGAATGCATTCAACGGCATTGAAGGATGACTGAAGGAATTGATTGGCTAAGAGGCTATGAAAGCTGCGGCCTGAGGCATTCTTTGCTTAGAGGTTGCCCTAGATCTTGCAGCAGTGAATGCCTCAAAATGAGCCTGATAAGAGCTAATCAGACTGCCCGAATTTGATGAACCCGGACTGAGTAAAAGCGTAGGCTTCAATCTGCGAGTAAGAGCAATACTGGCTGCGTAAATGCTGTCTCTAAGAGGTTCCCATAAGTTTTCTGGGCTGTCAGTTCCTCCCAGAAACCGGCTGGCGATGGCACTAGTTGTGGCTCGCGAAGAACGAGTGCGCTTATCGATACATTCGGCAAGAGATTCCTCATAGTAATCAAACATTTCGACAGCCCCAAGTTCAGGTGAAGTGCCGTCCCCTCCAGAGCAAGCACATCAGAATTCTTTTGGTTCTTCAATGCCTTGTGTAGATCTAACCTAAGCACACTGCATGCAGTGCTAGAATTCTTTTTTAAATGAGGTTTAAAGTCAACGCTATTAAAGATGATAATTTTTAAGTTACCAAGCGTAATGCTAAAATATTTAATCAATAATACGACAAATTACTTTATCGCTATTTCGTGCGCTTGCTGTTAACCATTGCCAATCTAAGGTTGTATGCCAATATCATTTTTACCCGCTTGCGGTTGACTGATAATCTTGAAAAAATTTCATTTTCAGAATTTTACAGCACTTGCGTGAGTAATCCTGTTCATACAGCTCCTTGAGGAGCAATTGAGAACTGGCAGAGTTCTTGTTACTAGATATTGGAGTTAGCGATAAGCAAAGCAGAAAATCTAGGTAGATCATTTTAGTATGAGATGTTTCATTTCGTAATCCTGGATTAAAGAGCGTTCGGTACCTCCTGTTACAGAGATACCAAAAATCATACTAAACTAGATCTCGGCACGGGCAGAAAAGTAAGCATTCGCTGTCTCTAGATCAGCCAGAGGCGTGAACATTTCAAAATCAAACGGATGCCGCGCTTCGTTCTTTTGCACTTTCACAGGCCAATTCTGCGTAACAAGCGCGTCTTTACCAATCGCCACAAAATCACACTCATCTTGCAGGATCATTTTTTGTGCGATTGCAGGATCACCCAGGCCGCCATTCGCTATGACAGGTAAACCGGTAAGATTTTTTGCATGTGCAGCTAAAGAAGCTCCATGTTGAAATGCCGAGGCCTGAGCAGCAAATTCTGTAGTGTGCACGTAATCAGCACCACTCGTTTCAACCGCCTCGAAGATAACCTTAGCCTCGTCTCTTTGTCCTGCCCATTTGTGCTCGAAGTCGTTGACCTTGCACTGTGATAGACGTACGCCAACCGTAAAGTCGCCCCCGGCAGCATCACGAACAGCTTCTAGAACCTCGCATGTCAGTCGTGCGCGTTCAAATATGCCTTGGCCGTATTGGGTCACCACGCTGGTTTGCGTAATCGGTTAGGAACTGATCCAAAAGATAGCCGTTGGCACTGTGAATCTCGACCCCGTCTGCACCGGCTTCCTGAGCACGTTTAGCCGAGTCTGCAAAACCGCAAATTGCAGTCTTAATCTCAGAAACCGTCATTTCGGAAGGGGTAGGATGTTTGTCGGCGACGCCTTATGGACAGATCGATCGATTTGAGTAAGGGAGTGTTTTGGCCCATGCTCACTAGATTAGGAGTGAACAATGGGGCAATACACAAGGACCGCCAGCGCTGCAGCTGAGAAGGGGGTTAAAGACATCCGGCGCAAGATCCGAAAGCGCTATTCCACTGAAGACAAGATTCGTATCGTTCTGGCTGGACTGCGCGGTGAGGACAGGATTGCCGAGTTGTGCCGACAAGAGGGCATCTCACAGGGGCTTTACTACAGTTGATCGAAGGAGTTTCTGGAAGCTGGTAAGAAGCGACTTGCTGGTGATACGGCCCGTCAGGCCAGCACTGGTGAGGTCATGGTGCTGCGCAAAGAAGCACGCGATCTCAAGGAGGTGGTCGCCGAACAAGCTCTGGAGCTACGGCTTCTTAAAAAAGCATGCTCGAGGATGGGGGGGACAGCGAATGAGATATCCCGCCCACGAGAAGTTGGAGATTATCCGGCTGGTTGAAGGATCACATCAGCCAATCAGGCGCACGTTGGAGCTGCTGGGTATTCCACGCTCAACGTCTATGTTTGGTATGATCGCTATCTGGAAGGCGGCGTTGAAGCGTTGGAGGACAAAGTTTCACGTCCCGCCAAGGTCTGGAACCGTATTTCCGATGAGATCAGAGCGCAGATTATCGAGATGGCGCTAGACGAGCCAGATTTGTCACCACGAGGGCTCGCGGTCCGCTTCACAGACAAAAAAGGCTATTTTGTTTCAGAGGCTTACGTCTATCGGTTATTGAAAGCGCAGGATCTTATTACCTCACCGGCCTATGTGGTCATCAAGGTCGCTGATGAGTTCAGGGACAAAACCACGGCTCCAAATCAGCAGTGGCAAACCGACTTCACCTATTTCAAGATTATTGGTTGGGGTTGGTTCTATCTCTCAACTGTTCTCGACGATTACTCCCGTTACATCATTGCCTGGAAGCTGTGTTCCACTATGAAAGCCAAGGATGTAGCCGGTACCCTTCAACTGGCACTCGATGTCTCTGGCTGCGAGCAGCCCAAGATACTCCATCGTCCACGCCTACTGTCCGATAACGGGAGCTCCTACGTCTCTACCGACATGGCTGAATGGTTGGAGGAGAAGCGTATGAAGCATGTTCGGGGAGCGCCATACCATCCGCAAATGCAAGGTAAGATCGAGCGATGGCATCAGACCATGAAGAACCGTATCTTGCTCGAAAACTACTACATGTCAGAGGATCTGGAGGCGCAAATCGCAAACTTCGTCGATTACTATAATCACCGCTGCTATTACGAGAGCCTTGGGAACGTAACCCCGGCTGGTACCTATTGGGGACGCCATAAGCAGGTCCTGGAGCACAGGCAGATCATTATACGGAAAACTCTTCAAAACCGTCGCTTATGCTACCACGCGCAAGCCGCTTAAAATCAAAACGCAAACCGGGCCAAACACCCCGCTACTCAGAAGCTAATTCTGTCTAACTTCACTCGACGACGGACAGATAGCTTTAATAAGCGCTTCTAATCCGGGAACAACGCATGTGGTGTTTCAATCCTCCTTTTCGGTAAAAGAAAATCCTGCACCGTAAACGAACTTCCCAGCTTGTCTTTCTGCGCAAGGCTGTACAAGTGGTGCCATGCTCACCTCATAGACCTTCGAATGTTTTCGTAAACCAACAAAGACATGGGTCGCTGACACCACTTGTTCGCATTTTAGTTGGGCATTAAGACCAATCAATCACCGGAAAATCTAACGATTTGAAAAAGATAAATGGATCTAGTCACCATTTTTCAATGATGGTCTCATCGCTCCATGTGGTCAAAGGAGATTCGGACCACGTGCCGTACGCGGTGTTAGGGAAAACGATCCACTCTGTACCCCATTTAGCGGCACTCTCATCGACAAGAGATTTCTGGTGATCCAGAGGAGTTTTGCGGAAACCACCGTCGAAGTCATGCAATGTATCTCCCAGCATCAGAACAATCTGGTGATCCTTCCGGACAATCTCACGTCGCTCCACTTTGGGTGGTCCAAGCAGAAGAACAGTCTCGGGGCTGATCTGTGGTAAACCCAGCTCATTCAATGTGGCCAGTGTGTAATCTTTCTGTTTGTCCGAGCGGTCTGAAATATAGCGAATAGCAACCCCCAGTTCATCTGCGTAGTTTAAGAATTCCTTTGCTCCAGGGATCAATGTCGGCTTACCATCTCGCTCCCAGGGGAGCCAAGTGTCCCATACATCATATGTATGGCAGTTCTTCAGATCACGAGCCAACAGGGCACTATTATCAATCACAGTCTCATCCAGATCTGAAACAATAGCCAGTTTCGAAGGATCATCTGCCGCTTCGACTACAGCTGCAAGTTTCTGCGTAGCAATGTTATAGGCTTGTCTCTGTAGTGCCCGAACTTCCGCTGATTGCTGCTGGAAACGCAAGCCCATGGTGAACTCCGCAACAGAACAGTCGTTTGAGGAAGCTTCTTGCGCGAAGCTCGCCTGAACCAGAGAACCCAAGGTCAGACAGGCCAGTACCGAAGTCGTGAGGAAGGGTTGTTTCATGGGACTATTCTCTTTCATTGAGCTTTTGCTTTCATGGTTCGGGTAGCAGACTTGTGAAATTTCACTCAGTCCGCAATCATGGAACGTACAAAACCAGTTTCCAATATTGAACCGTGTTCATAGTCTTATTGACACTTGCCCTCGGGCTGTGTTGGATGGTGTCATGATTTCTGCTGACTTCATAAATTTTCGATGAACCGAAAATGTAGTGAGAACGGCGATAAGGGATGTTGCGAACTTTCAACCCGCGCTGAGCTTCAGACCTCGGCAAACAAATGAAGCCTCTGTGGCCATGTCCAAGGGGCTCAATCTAGATAACGTCTGGGAATTAAGATCTGAGTAATGTACTCTGGTTTGATTGGTAATACATTATAAAGAAATGACGCGGAATTGCTTCCTGTCAGAGGAAATTCTGACTAGGCATCATAGGCTCAACTGCGATGATACGTGCTTGAGATGGGGCAATTAACTGTATGTAATCTGGCTGTATGAGCGTCGATTAAAGATGATAGCAACATGTGGTGCAGGGAGTTATGCGAGTTTTATGCTGCATGTCATCGGGGGCAATAAAGTACAGCTGAACTCAACTAATCTTTTTTTGATAGTGACAAGTAATATTCTTATATTTATGCTTATTATAAAGTAATTTCAAAATCTATTATGCCTTTTTAGTCGTGAATGATGAATTGCTTGAAGTTAATGAAATATAAAAGCTGTGATAACTGTCACGTTCCAATTGCATGATTGATTTATATTTTTGAAGTCACGTATTTTGCAAGCACAATTTCCGGCCACGTGAAGAGAATGCACCCAGCTTAAGGAAATTTGCTTTACTTGAGGATTGCTGGTCAACCTCGAGAAGGAAAGGTGCGGCTTTTCTCGTATGCATACTTTTGCTATCAGAGGGAGGCCTCTTGTGGATCAACAACTGCTTTCAGTTCCACCGCAAGATCGAGACTTGGAATGGATTAAAGCTTCGCTGCAGTCAGCCGTTGCTTTGGAGCATGCAACCCTGCCGCTATATCTAGCCGCAATGTTTTCCTTAGAGGTCCAAAATTATACAACCTATAACCTGATCCGCTCTGTGGTCATGGAAGAGATGGTTCATATGGCCATCGGTTGTAATATACTGGCAGCACTTGGAGAAAAACCTTCAATTAAGAAGTTAGATCCACTTTCTCCTTCTGAAGGATTGCCAGGTGGCGTGGAGCCTGATCTGCCAATCGTTTTTGCGCAGCTAAGCAAGAACCAGCTGCAGAACTTCCTACGACTTGAAACACCAATCAGTCTGTTAGCTGCAAAATACAGAGACGAGAAGTACCCTTCCATTGGTGCATTTTATTCAAAAATAAAAGCAGCAATTACCGCAAATGCGGATGAAATTAATGCCTCCGCTCAAAAGGTGCTTTCAGCTCCAGCCAATACTTATCCTAATCAAGTTGGAGACAACATCGGCTTTACTGTCTTTTCTATCGAAGACAAGCGATCACCCGTTCAGCAGTTTCTCGATGGTATTGATGAAATCATTGAGCAGGGTGAGGGAAGCAACGCTCAGGATCTTTATACGCAGAACTTTGACGGAGAGGGGAGCCATTACGCGCGTTTTGCTGAGATCTACTATGGTGCACAACTTCTCGTTCCAACACCCGAGCCCAAACTCACACCTGAGACAGAAACAGAGTTTTTCAAAGGTCACCAAATACCCTGGCCAAACGTGACCAATGTGCTCGCGGTTCCTCGCGATGGTTATAAGAAACTACTCGAACTTGATCCAGAGGGAGCATCGGTCAAATCCAACCTCAGTGCGTTTGATGACAAATACACTGAGATCATGACTGATCTGGATCTGATGTGGAACGGCCCAGCAGACAAGTCCTGGCCAACATTTGGCAAGGCTGTTACCGCGATGACCGATTTACGCGTGCTTTCCTGCTTCAACATCATGCGCTCTCAGATTCCTGCAAACCTGATTGCCCGACTGCCAGAGCTGTACGGTGATGAAGCCAAAATCATGGCACGCTACACAGATGTGTCTGCTCCGGTTTTCTACGGTCCCCGTTTTAGAAATCGAAACGCTTAAAGAGGCTTTGCTATGAAAAACCGTTATACGGACGCTAAAAGTGTAGCTTGCACAAGCCCGGGAGCTTTGCCTCCACTTCCCGTTATTGACTGGTCGAAAGTGGAGCAAAGCGCTCCTACCAACGTGGATATTGGCAATCCAGATAAGAACGCGCCATTGCCCAAAGTCGACATCGTTGTGATGACCTGGACAGATACTGAGTGGAACGCACTAGATCATGTGTTCGTGTCTTCTGATAAGGAGGCCTACGTCTCATCAGATGAGTTCCGAAAAGGGTGGTTCCTAAGATCCAATGATGAGTACGTGAAGGGAGCTTACAATCTCTGGGGGTTCTATCGGGTCGTATCTATCCGAAATGCTGCAGGAGCAGATTTGAAGGTATTGCTTTGGAAGTCAGATGCACACCTGTCGCATCCTCCTTTTGCAGATGGGTTGATTGCAATGGTGCATTTTGTACTGAAAGAAGCATCCCCTCAACGGCTTTATTCAATTGGCACCGCTGGCGGAGCGACCATAAGCGAAAAGCTCGGCGATGCCGCGATTACAAACACAGGCAAAATCAAGCTGAAATTGTCTGAAAATACTGGTTCCGGATTGAATGACAAAACAGTTGCCTGCACCAACTGGTATCCAGACCTTTCAATGAACTCAATCATTGAAAAGAAGCTGCTCTTTAAGCTGAGTTCTGTCGTGACACAGCCTTATCTTGAATACCTTCTGTGTCAGGCAATTTACGATTCAGACAAAGGCAATCCAGACTGGGCAGGACAGTTTACCGTTGCCGATATGATGAACGCAGCTCTTGAAGAACTGGGGGCACCTAAAGGTCTCGACAAGAAGGGGATTCCGCTCCTCACAACAGACTATTACTTCATCTCGGATGGAGACGACACGGTGCAGTACAGTGCGCTGGAGATGGATGATGCTGTGGTTGGCTATGCTGCCGGGGAGTATCATGTCGATTATGTGTTTGTTCGCAATATGTCTGACACCGTAATTCCAACACAAACGCCTGCAGGTAAATTAATTCCGCAAGAGCTGCGGGAGAATTGGTCCAGCGAAATCTATGAGCATTACGGCTTCTACACTTCCATGAATGGTGCTCTGCTCACTTGGGGAACCATTGCAGCTGATAGTGATTTGAAGGGGCAAACAGCCACTGGAAAGGGCACGTGATGACCAGTTCTTATACACCACCGCGGCAAACCAGTCCGCGCCAGCCAATGAATCCGATGGAAATAGAGCTGGTCTTTAATGTTCGCCCGTGCGGCACCTGTTCATTCTTTTGGCCTCCAAATCCCAAGGATCAGGTTTATGGTCCTTATCCAACCTATGATTTTTTGTCGGACTTTCCTAAAATCGCAGATCCATCCGGAACACCCGAGATGTATCCCTGGGTGAAAGGGATCACGCGAAACTCCGGCTTTCCAAATGGTGAAATCATGGATGGATGCCGAAAGGCTCCCATCATGACTTTAGGGATCAACCCGAACCTGACAGCGTTTAGTCCGGGCATTACTGGTACGTCCTGGGCCTACCCCGATTTTACCAGCGATGATGGAACCGATGGCTATGATAAGTATGCCTACTACTATCGCTATCGCAATGTGTATCAGGAACGCTTTGCCTTTGAAGAGGTCAAAAAATATCTGATTGCAGGAAGCTCAGTTACGCCGACAGCAGATACAACTGTTACAGCTGATCAGATTATCGCAGCTGAAGATGGCATAATTAAATCTGCTGAGAGAGACCATGCAGGCTCTCCTTACGACGTGATCATTGAATATGAAAGCGGTGCGGAAATTACGCTTACATTAGAGCGTCCTACCGGAACGCCGCGTTATGTGCTTCTCTTCAATCATGATAGTCCGGACAACAAGTTCGAAAAGGGCGACATTGTCATCTCCAAGATGCAAATGCCTGCCGGTGTTAATCTGGAAGTTTATCAGGAACTTCAGACATATTACGAGCAGTTCGTCCCAAGCCTGAACGAGTTCTCGGACTATTTACGAGCGAAAGGCCATAAGAGTGCTGATCTGAAGATCGGTGAAGATGTTTGTCAGTTGGATATGGTTGCTTGTGCCTCACCGCATTGGAAACCCGCTTTCCTAGGTGGCACGGAGGAGAGCGAAGATGCAATCATCTCCAACTGTGTGACTAAAAATGCGTGGGCACTAAAGCAGTTGGTTATGACCAACCCAGCAGTTCTATTTCTGGTTGGGGAGAGTTCCTGGGATATGTTCCGGGATGCCTTCAAGGATCACATAAAGCGCTCAACTGAGTTGCCAACAGATCCTTATGACAACGCGTTCACACTGTTTTCTCTCACCACTGAGAATGACAATCCAACCATGTTTGAGTTCTATACTGAGATTGATGGCAAGCCCTATACCATCAATACACGGATTGTTGTAACGCCGCATTTTTCTTACGACACTAATTTTTTGCCACAGTTCCGACTAAGTTCTGATTGGTTCGCTGAACTGAAAGAAAAGTCTCCTGAATGTGTGCATTATCTGGAGACCAATCCAGAGATTACATATGTTCCCGGTAACGGCGATGGATATGATGCTTTCCAGTTCTCTGCAGAAAATGCACCACAGATACTGAAGACAATAAAATCCCAATGGCCTGAAGTGTGGCCTGATTTGGAAAAAAGCTTTTACGATGCTCATGCCACCATGGCCGATGTGCTCAGATATATGTACCGGGAAGGCAAGTTGACGTGGGATGATAAAGGAGATTACCTGTCTCGGTCAGCAGGCCCATGTCAGTTCTGTGTCAATGAACATTGGAAGTTTCCTCTCGGTTGCCCCTATGGCAAACCAGAGGAAAAGCCACTCCCAATCGGCTTTCTAAATCAGGTGACAGACCAGATCCTGTCGGAAGGAGCGTGATCCATGTCCTTCCAGATACCTCCTGATGCAGTCCGGATATGGCGAGGATTTCGCCAATCGACACTTCCGCAAAAAGAGTTTTTTCAAAGACTTGGCGAAACGTTCATACCTTCAACCGTGCAGATGCAGATCGAAAATGGCTTGGACACATATGTTCCGACAATTCCATGCGGAATGACCAATAAGCCAGACACAGTACCTGATGAAACTGCAATCTTGTTCTGGAACTCTCAGCAAACCTACTGGGACGGTTTCAAAACTCTGGCCGGACGTACTTACACTTTGACCCACGGTGGTTGTTACACGCCGGAAAGTGGCGCAGACTTTCCGGTCTTGTTCGCTGGAAACCTGGTGTTGAACCAGTGCTACTACCTTATCGATAAACCGCAGGATTGGATGAAAGGAAAGATACGGCATCTGGTGGGAGCTTTGCCAACTGGCACTAACACAGCAGAGTTGTTTCAGAACCTGCAAAGTATTCTTTCCGAAATGCAGGCGCGCGAAAAAATACAAGGTGGCATTGTCTGCATCGGAGCAGATTATATCGTTTATTGGGAACTGGGTGACGGCACTGATCCTGGGCTTGAACAGTTGCAATCACATTGTGATTGGTCTCACGTTTTTGAACCTGTTCCGACAACATTGCCACCGCAAGCAGCCCTTTGGGATGACTGGCCAGGCATGAACGTAAAGCCCGGTGATACATACAATATGCAGTTCACAAGGGCTTTCGAAAATGAATGAAATTCGTAAGGTCCCACCCGATGCTGTACATGTCTGGCGAGGGTTTCGAAGCAAAGATAAGACACAGCAGCAGTTTGAAGAGTTTCTAGGCTCTGTGTTTGTGCCAGGATGCTCCTTGTTACAGCCCAATGCGGGCTTGCATGCTTACATACCGTCTTTGCCACAAAATGAGGGCAAACCGCCAACAGTGCCAGATCAAAGCGCCTTAATGTTCTGGACCTCGCAACAAACTTATCACGATGCTTTCAAATGTGTCGCTGTGCGCTGCTACACGAATTTGCATGGTGATCTATATGACACATCACGAAGCGCCGCTGAATTTCCAGTGTTGCTGCCAGAGACCGACCTGCTAGTAGAAACACCGTATTTCTTCGTAGATGCGCCCGCTGATTGGATGTCCGGCGATGTGGTGCACTATATTGGTGCGCGCAACCAGAACGTCTCACCAGAAATATTTAGAGCACACATCCTGAAATGGGCGAAGAACCTGCAGCCTATGAGTGGGCTAGAGGGGGGGCTGTTGTGCGTTGGCGAGAATTACCTAGTCGCGTGGACACTTTGGCCTAAGGGAAAAGGCAGCTCAACCTGCTTTGCTCCCCTGAAGGACTTCACGACAATGTGGCTGGACCGAGCTTCCGAGCATTTTGAACTTGGTCATGGGTTGTGGGAGGACTGGACCGGAATACCCATGACAGCACCTAACAGTCTCAACATTCAGCTTCATCGAACTTTGGATATATGATGCAACCCATTGTCAATTATGAGAATGCGGATCTGGCTCGGTTGAAATCTGCTGCTGCGAGCGTTGTTTCAAAAATGACAGATCATGACCCTCGCCAAGGGGTTCCGGTCGCTCATCCAATGTTGGATGGTGTAGATGCATATGCACATAAGGCTTTGGCAGGAACGGCACCTGAGATCCCGACCACGCGGAATGCAAGTGACCCGGAAGCCGCAGAATACCTCGCTTATCTGACACATCATAAAGCACATGCGGTTTTTAGCGGGAATAAGCAAATTGAAGCGCAGATGCAGACACAGCTGGACAACTTCACCTTTGGTAACCCAGCCTGGCAGCAGATGTTTGATGAGTATGTAAAATACTTCTGGTCCTATCCGGGGCACTCAGGAGGGAAGTTGGATTACCGGAGTTGGCGAGATCCCAAGTATGGAGGCGGGAGCTTTGATTATGGTTGCGTGAGCTGGCAACTTCCATCGGACGCGACCATTGCTTTGATCGGTGATATCGGAACAGGAACGGATGTGGCAGCTGCTGTTCTAGCGTCAGCACTTTCGTTCAAGCCAGATGTCATTCTCCACGTAGGTGATGTTTATTATTCTGGTACAGAACAGGAGTTTGAGACCTACTTCCTTGGGCTCCTTAATGCGGCTTTTACAGCTACAGAGCACCGTCCACCCATTTACACGCTCCCCGGCAATCATGAATACTTCTGCGGAGCATTTCCTTACTTCAGGTGCCTTGATGAAGGTCGGCTCGTAAATCATCCCAGTCAGCAGCAGCAAGCCAGTTATTTCCGTCTGACCACAGAGGATGAAGCCTGGCAAATCCTTGGCATGGATACTGGATATCATGGGCACTATCTAAAAGTGGCTGGTGACAAGTTAGATGAGGCTCTGGGGGAGCTCCATGTTAACCCTTGTGATGCATATGATCCTCAGAACCCACCACCTATGGTGTATGTGCGGTCTGATGAAGTAGATTGGCACCGACACCACCTCAGCCAGTTCTCTGGGCGTACGTTGCTATTCGGGCATCATCAGCTTTATTCAGGTCGCTTTACCGTAGGTGTGGCTCCAGACTATGAAGGCGATATCAATCGGCCCGGCGTAAACACAGCCCTATGGCAAGCTTTTGGGCCATATTTTGATAAGGTCGCTGCGTGGTTCTGGGGGCATGAGCACAACCTTTGCATCTTTGAAGATAACTTCAGACCCACCGGCTGGCCTCCCAATAATTCAGAACCGGATAATCCTCTCAAAACGCTCGCAAAAGGTCGTTGCATAGGTCACTCGGCAATTCCGGTGCAGCAGAAAGAAACACCTTATGAGGAGGTGCATCCGGTCCCGATTATACCTGGTACGCATCTGCAGATGGTCGAGCAATGGTATAATCGAGGGTTTGAGATTTTAAAGCTGAACGGAGCAGGGCAACCTGCTCATTGCACTTACTATCAGATTGCCGGCGCAGATCCGGCTCCCCTCAAAATTTACAGCGAAGATATACGCTAGGAGACGGGAATGATGACTGCAACGCTCTACACGATGACACCAACCCAACAAGCTGGCGTAATGGAATGGTCTGAGGTCGGACAGCCAGCATTCAGTCAATCTTACGACGCACTGACGACCTACGACAATTACGGCACCATGATCCTCGTCGGATACCATAAGAGTAGCGGAAATTGCGACACATTCGAACTCCTTGAAGCGGAACCTTGGATCAAGCAAGTGCCCAATACATTTGAGCTGGGTAAGGGCTGGGATTCAGTTCAACCGTTTTACATGATGAACAAGCCTCATCTGCTCGCCTATCAGGCTAAAAACGGGCACATGTATTTCTTCCCTTTGACCAAGGATCTGAAATCCGAAGATCCATTGCATTTCTATCATACACGTTATCCCTATACGACGAACCTGAGCGAAGTAAAATGCGCTGTCGATCTGGGGCAGAATTTTGTATTTGGTTACAACAACACAGATGGCGCCGTGAATACCTGGACGATATCAGCCACGGCCAAGTCCGGTGGGAAAAGCCCTCCGCTTGTCGTAGAAAATGTCTGGGCTCACCAATGGGCAAAAGGCTGGACACGTTTTGCCTTTTTCACTTGGGGCAAAGAGAATTTTTTCCTGAAAACCAACACGTGGAAGCCTAATGTTAATATCGATCATTTTTCAGATGATCTAAGCGAAGGAACCAACGAGGTTGGCTCACATTTACATCTGAAGGATGACCAAGAGCTGGATATTGTACATCCATTTATGGTTGGGCCGGGTGACCCTTACTTTATGACGTATATGGTGAGTAATGGTGAGGTGACTTTAAATCGCGTACACGGCGATTGCATGGGTTGGACAACAGAAGCAACTGTCACCGCGGCAACAGGTGTGTCGCAAATTATTCCATACAGACTGGGCGACCAAAACTATGCTTTGTTTATGTAGTTGAGATTGGTCTATTTTGGGTAATAGACCAACCCAAAATCCAGCGCAGTTGGAAGCCAAAGCAAAACTTCAGCCATATTTGTAGATTTAACATTTTCCAGCGCTCGATAAAGGGGCGTTGGAGACTTCAAAGCTTCCAACAACTCAGCCTGCCAATCATTGATCTGCAATGAAACGACCTTGTAGTCTTTTCGTGTGAGAGCTACCCAGTTCTCAGTTCGCTGTGGTGTTGTCACTGTGTCGTTCAAATGTAGTGACACGGCGAGTGAACGGATTGGGTACCCTAGCTTGAGAATTCTTAGGCATGGCGATGCTTGTAATAGCTCAGAGTGGTTTGATGTCAAAAAGGCGATCGACGTTTCTGAAGTGTAATAAAAATACCCTTCAATACCATGATGGAGCAGGAT
>NZ_LCWX01000237.1:0-10034 GCF_001431305.1 Pseudovibrio sp. POLY-S9 | reverse complement strand
CTCGGCTTGCGTTCTCTCATATCGCGCCAATTCAGCTGGAATCTTAAATAGAGCGACTTGATCAGCGCAATTGGCTCCCCTCGGTTGTGTCTCCTCCAGAAACTCAGGGAGTTTAGCTCCTAACTTATATAAACTGGAATAACGCGAAGGATGGGTGACAATGTAAGCCTTTGCGAATCCTTCAAAGACTTCATCTCCCATAAACTTACACAACAGCGGATACTCTGCCTTTAGCGCTTCGACCAAGCGCATAATGTATCCTGAGGCATAAATGTTGATGCGCTCGATTGCAGGGAATTGGTCTGTTTCTTTTATAGCTTCTGTGAGGGGAAGGTTTGTTTGGTGCTCGGCTCCTAAGAGTTTTTGATAGAGGTCACCACGGTTTATCAGGACCTCCTGCAGCCATTTTTGTAGTTGACTTAGTTGGGTATTTTTCTTTAGACAACTTTCCTTCATTATCGAACAACCGGGCTCGAGAATGCACCAGGTGCTTGCTTGATGTCGACACTCTCCAGTCGTTGGTAATGCTTTCCATCAAAAATTAGTCGTGCCTTGTTCAACTCAGCGACAACTTCAATAAAGCTCGGGATGTTTGCATCCCATTCCAGTAGAGTTGAGACAGGGCCGGTTTTCTCCAGGAGTACTTTGTAAAGCTCCCAGACTTGATCTGGGACAGGTTGGTCGTGAGTATCCACCAGGCAATTACCAGCCCTTGTAGGACCAGCTAAATGCACTTGTTGAATGCTGCTGTGAGGAATGTTCCTCAGATACTCCAGCGGATTATAGCCATGATTGAAGGAGGAAACGAAGACATTGTTTACATCAAGCAACAAAAGGCAATCTGTTTTTTTGACGAGTAACGACATGAACTCCCACTCACTGAGCTCATTTTGTCGAAACTCAAGATAGGTGGATGGGTTCTCAAGAAGGATTGGTTGTCCAAGGAAGGTCTGAACTTGCAGCACCCTCTCGGATACATGATTGAGGCTCTCTTCCGTCAAAGGCATTGGCAGAAGATCATGAGTGTTGTGCCCAAGAATGCCGGTCCAGCACAAGTGGTCAGAGATCCATGATGGTTGGACAAATTCAGCCAGCTCTTTGAGCTTTTGAAGATACTCCCAGTTCAGAGGATCTGAAGATCCTACATTGAGGGAAACTCCATGCATCACAATTGGACATCGGCTACGAAGTTCCTTTAGGACATGCCGTCCATATCCGTGGTTGTCGATGAAGTTTTCACTTATGATCTCAAACCAGTCGACAGGTAAATTCTCGCAAGCCATAATCTCAGGGAAGTGCTGAGAACGCAGGCCAACCCCAAATCCTAAATAATCAGTATTTTCGTTCAATTCGGAAGCCGCTGAATCTGCGGCTCCTTGTTTTGATGAAGCGGATGAACTCATTTGACCCCGTTTATGTACTTGGTGGCATCGCCAACCGCAAATCATTGGCTTTTGGTGCTTTATGCGCATCAGGGTCGAGCCCCTTCGCATGACTGTAAGCTTGCCATGCTATGTCGTAAACGGCATCCCCTTCAGAGTAGGGGAGATGTTGCTTCAAAGCCTCTGAATTATGATCAGGAGCAGGTCCAAATTTATAGAGTTGCATCTCATTGCAACCATCGTCTTGTTTCGGGTAGAGCTGAGAGGCTGAAATTGGTACTGCACACCCTCCAAAACCACCGCATTTATTGTCCGCTGGCGCGCTCTTTAGACCTTTGGCAACGGAACCTCCACAGCTACCTCCACCGCTGGCACTTTGGACAAACCCGCACCCACCCTGGGTCTTGCATTCGTTTGAACCTTTACAGCTATGGTAAGCTAAAACACTGGCACAAGTCTCGGTATCTGAACCGTTTAAGGCCATACCCTGACAAGCATGATAAAGAACATGTTCCTTTTGTGAGGCAATGCCAGTCACAAGATCGGGCACTTTTCCGGTCACAGCCCAGCATATAGAAACCCGATCACCAGACCCATCCATGGCAGGAGAGGGAAATTCGGTGTTATCGCTATTATTCCAGTAACTGTTCAAGACTGTAGTGATGCCCTTAATCGTCCCAACCGCAGCTTGGCTTAATATTTGGTAGGAATTAGGCTTGGTTTTTAACTTATTGAGCGCTGTTGCGATGTCTTCAGTACATGGCACGTTGGGGGCTCCATCGGTACCAAGCATATCTGGTGTCCAAGTATGGTTTTGGTTGTGCCATTTCTCCCATGTCATGTAATCATGCTTTTGTACAAGTTGAAGCACTTCCGAAAACAGTTCGAAGTGGTCTTTATCCGCTGCATCAGATCTGGCGCGGGCTATACCAGATAGCGTTGGGAGCTGATTGCCCTGATCATCGTAATGAGGATAATCTTCAATCAATGCTTCTTTGTTAGGCTGGAACTTTTCCTTCACGCAACCAAGAGGATTTTCTGAGCCTTTTGCAAGTGTGTTGGCCCATGACTTAAAGCCCCAAACCCTCACAATGTCTTTGACAACATCCCCGCCTTCACCCTGATCAGTGATTGCATTGATGTTGTTAATGAGCTTGAGCTTTAGGCTGTCGAGCTCTTCCAGGTTCATATCAATCATCGGATATTGTGAAGCCGTTTGTACAGGCTTATTGAACCGGTCTCGCTGTAAGCCTAAGAGACGCCCAAGCAAACTGGTTCCATCTGAGTAGGTAATTTCAAGGTAGCTCCAGTAACATAAGTACATATGCCCAATTGAGCCGAACAGAGGTAGATCTGCTTCCGTCATGTTGGCTTTGAACCAATCAAATGGTGCAGGTTCAAAGTACTTTGGTCGGGTCTTATCACCATCGGGCTGAGGATCAGGTATGGGAACTTCAGAATTTTCCAGATTGAGCTTGGCGAGTTCAACGGTCTCTTCAATTGCCATGAACAGTTTTACCTGATCTTTGTTCATGGCGCGCAGGATCACTTGCATACCTTTTAAATTCATTAGGTCGGGATCATATGAACATAAGATGGGGTGATCTATCCAATCATTAAAATCCAAAATGTGCGGAATCATGGTGTTGCCATGCTTATAGCAGATCCATCCAAACTCTTCATTCTGTAAGGCTCTGCTTGTGAAGCATGGCTTCACTCCAATCAAAGTTGCCATGTTTGAAGCGAGTTGAAGGTGCAGCATCTCTTCAATAAACACGCTGTAGACTTTATTGAAGACTTGCTTGTTTGTTGTGTCAGGGTCAGCGGCAGGACCAGAGCCAGGCCACCAGCGACCTTCATAGAGCTTACTGCCCTTACTATTGATTTGATGTGTACCTTGGACTGAATACAGCGCCGTCATGTAGAGGGGGATTGTAAACAACTCTACATTGATAGCTGCTTGAGCGATGGCTTTAACACAGGAAAGATCATCATCTATGTACTTGGGGTCGCGATCTGTGCATGCATCGACCAGAGCCGCGCAGGCGCTATCAGTCAGTTCTAGGAGAGGGTGTTTCATTGCTGTGTCCTTCGGTTTGGCGAAAGCACACCTAGCGTTGGTTTTCATTATCGCCAGGCGCTGAAGAGAAAAACAACGACTGACTTAAATAGTTGAGATCGCAATTTGTGCCCCAACTCTGACAAATGGCCCGTTGTCGGAGTTGTTATCTGAAAGAGGATTTACAATCGTAAACTGCTTGATAGCTTTGGGCTGAAAAACAAGAGCCATTGAGGATCCCCCGTAGTTGAACCACCCAAGTTCTTGTCCTTTTTGAACACTATCGCCTACTTTGACCTGAATTGAGATAGATGAGATTTCAGTGATCCCGATGGGCATAACGCATACGCAACCGATTGCCGGATTTTCGCTCTCGATAAAGATAAGCGCCCTGGTGTTTACCATCGCCTCGTATCCTTGAGACTTAGTTCCAGCTGATGGATCAAACCCCTCTGAATAAAGCTCAGAGAACATGTATCCGTTTACGACCCGAGCTTCGACAACCTTACCGGCGATAGGAGCTCTCCACCGGTGATAGTCGTTGCCGCTCAGGAACGTTTGAACGACATCTCCGCCAACAAAGTGCGTTGTGAGAGGGCTGCCGTCAAGCATTTGCTTGAGAGAATAGTTTTGGGCTTTCGTCTCAAAATTGTCGTCCAGTTTTACATTACGTGCAATGCGATAAACGGTGCCATCATTAGCAGACGTAATCACTCGATCATTGTCCGGCCCATCAATTGGTCGGCTGATCGTAATGATTTGACGATGGAAGAAGTCATTAAACGACGTGTATCCCCAATGCACAAGGTCTTTCTCGATCTGTTCTTTCGTAACGAACTGATCCAGACTGTTCGCTTTCCATGAGGCTTCAGAAAGCCAACCATCCTTTGAGGTAACAACGACACTGAGTGAGGCCGGAGAGTCTAAAAACTCACACCAGGCATCAAGGATGTTTCTCAGGGCATCATTGAAAAGCTTGTTTTTAAAGACAAAGTTCCCTGCGGGTGTCCACATCATGTAGACAAACAATCCTGACATTGGAAATGCTGAATGCGGCAAGACTGGGTCGAAGATTGGTGCATGTTTGATAATGTAATTGAGGGCGCATAGCATATTGTTGATGGATTTAATTCCATACGCCACTTTTGGTTCTTCTTCTTGGTGAACTTGCCAGCCTTGCTCAATCATCTCGCTTACAAGACAATGAAGGTGATCGTCTTCATTCAGCAAAAAGGCTAGGGCTTGAACTGAAGGCTCCAAAAAAGAGTAGCCTTGTTCAATTTGCTTTCCATACGCTGATATGGATTTTTTACTGATATGATCCAGCCACTTCCCCAGAAGCTTTGAGTCCCGCGGGAGAAAACCTGCAATCACACCAGGCCTGTTTTCATGATGAGATTGAAACTGTCCTTTGGGCATCTATAACTCCTGTCGCAGCATGCATGAACTAGATATGCATGCCGACAATAGGGAGAGCAGATTTTGAAGAGCAACTTCTGAATACTACTTAGCAAATCCCGTAGCAGCAGAGTTAGATTAATTTAGTTTACTTAAATACGTGGTTTTAGAGTTTTGTCGATATAATAGTTTAGTATATTTCTTTGTAAAATATTTTATCGGCTACTCTAGGTGTTTCAATTAAGTTCTGTAGCCAATCCAATTTGATTACCGAGTTACTTCAAAGCACCAACTGGTATTTAAAAATGCATCAGCAAACAGACCATCGAAATTAAAACTTCGAAGTCCTCTTTGCGGTGTTGATTTTCATAATTTGAAAGGGCAATTACTAAAGCTAAAAGAGGGGTGAAATTGCGCTTTTCAAATGCTCTCATAGCGCTGACACGAGGTCTAAATGCAAAAAGCTCTCAATTGGGAGCTTTGCTTTGCTAAACCTCTTTATATACGACGAGGTTAAATGGTGATTCCGGCAGTGGGGATCGAACCCGCGACCCCTTGATTACAAGTTGCAATTTGCAACTCACGTCCACTTACACTCTACTACGATTCAGTACTATGAATCAATGAGTTGTAGAAAATTATTTGCTCCTGCCTACCTTGCATTTCGCTGCGAAACTCGTACATTTGCTTACAATATGCTGACAAGAAACGGTAGGCATAGCGCAAGCGATCTGTAAGGGGATGAGGCCGTGTTTTACTCAGGGCCATTAGAGAAGCCCAAAAGGTCGTCACAAGCTGTCAGGCCGTCAGAAACAGCAGCATTCGGGGAATACTTTTAACTTCTATTTTCGCATGTGGGGCGGCTCTTGTCATGGGCCGTCAGCGGGAGAGTTTTGTCTGATGCCCAATGTCACGAAACGGACGGTCGATGCAGCCAAGCCAACGGCGAAGAAGTACTTCGTCTGGGACGGAAAGCTCTCGGGATTTGGGCTGCAGGTGATGCCAACTGGACGCAAAACCTTCATTGTCCAATATCGCACTCTGGAAGGGCGCTCTCGCCGTCTGACACTCGGAAAATATGGAGAGCTGACACCAGATCAGGCGAGGGGACTGGCTGTTGTTGTTTTGGCCAAGGTGCATAATGGGGAAGACCCAACCGTTAATCGCAAGATCATTCGTAATGCGCCGACGGTTGATGATCTGCTGGACATGTACCTGAGTGAACATGTGGAGGTGCACAACAAACCAAAGTCTCTTGTCGAGATACGGCGTATTCTTGAACGCTGTGTGCGTAAGCCTTTAGGCAAAGCGAAACTAGCCTCTGTTACCCGACAGGATATCTCCAAGCTGCATCGTTCTATGCGCAGAACCCCGCGACAAGCAAACCATGTGCTGACGATCATCTCCAAGGCGTTCAATCTGGCTGAGGTTTGGGGCCTGAGACCTGAACACAGCAATCCGGTGCGGTTGGTGAAGCGTTATAGGGAGAATGAGCACGACCGGTTTCTATCCGAGGAAGAGTTACAGCGCTTGGGTAAGGCGTTGGAGCTTGCAGAAAAAGAAGGGCTCCCGTGGATTATAAAGGCGAAACCGGAGCACACAAAGCATCTGCGTAACGATATCGAGAAGCGGCGGACACCAGTGAATCCGATGGCGCTTTATTGCCTCAAACTGCTGCTTTACACGGGTGCACGGTTAATGGAGATCGCCTCTCTTGAATGGAAGCATGTGGACTTTGAAGAAGGGGCTATTGCCTTGCCTTCCAAGAAAGGTGATGGCCGCAAACCTCATCCGGTTAGTGGGAATGTGCTCGACATCCTCTCCGATATACCGCGCTTGGATGGCTCTCCTTATGTGCTTGCTCGCATCAACGATCCCAACACGGCATATTACCAAGGAGCTGGTGGAAAACGCATGGCAGCGGGTGCGCCATCATGCTGACATCCCAGATGTGCGCATTCATGATCTGCGCCATACGGTTGGCACTTTCGCCGCGCAATCAGGATGTAATGCTTTCCTCATCAGCCATCTTCTGCGCCACCGCAACGTGACCATCACCAACCGCTATGTGAACCATGACGCGCACCCTATACGGGTGCTCTCAGAAACGGTCGGGGAGAGGATTGAGGCAGGGTTGAAAGGAGGGGGGGGTAAGAACTGACGGCATGAATGTGGAGGTATTTGCTTGAATATTCGCGAACACCGTATGTCGTAGTGTGACCAAGAGCTGCCGTTCGACCTGACTCAAATCTGAGACTTCTGGAACGTTCTTGCTATTTCTGATTGTGTTTGCACCAATAAATCCTGTGAGGGATAACGGCGTTGCAGTTAAGTGGCCCTAAAAGCAAAATCGAACAAGGAAGTTGTCTATTGCACCTGCGAAATGCCAGTAGTGCAAATGGATGTTTTAGGCGTGAACAAAGAAGCTGACATTTTGCAGGTGGCGTTTAATCAACCCAAAGTGGCAACGCGTTTTCCTTAACTCACACGGTTCCAGAATGATGTTTTTCGCCCGTGTTGTTGCTTTAGTCTGGTTGCAAAAGCTTCGTGCGTTTCGTGCCCTTGAAAATCGTTAATCACGGTTGCTAAGCCTTTGCACTCCATAAAGTGGCGAGCGCAATGTTTGTAACGTGAACTACGCCCGTACTCGAGACTGAAATCAATCATCCTGCGAAGGATCAGACTTGGCCCGAAGTACATAATTCAATCTCAAAACAATGAGTTATGAGTACAGATTCGTACGATTAGTTTGATAAGTTCAACCTGCAAGCCCGAAGACTGAGATAGCGGACCAGAGTTTATCCATCACTCGATCAGTTCCTCGCTGCCGCTTATCTGTTTTGGGTAATTCAATTGGTGCGCCGTTATAGACAATACGTCCAGTACTTAAGTTTACTCGATATCCGTCCGCAAGCATGAGCCATCGCCCCTCTACGTGGGCAGTGGGGTGAGTGAGCTGGAGCATAATCTTGCGCATCTTTACGCTTTGCTGGCCTGGATAGCTTTTGGTCTTATCCCATGCATCTTCTAGCAAGATATCTTCTACGCCTGCAGCACCTGTTGCTACAAGCAGATCAGTTTGCCGAAAGGCCTCTGACAAGACACGCTGAGGTACATCACTAAACTTCTTTTCTGGCCCTTTTAAAGAGATGTTGCCTGTTGTTCCTTCTCCCGCACACCCTGGAAAGGTACGTATGCCGGTTTCAAAATTAAACCTTCTACCAGCAAGAGTGATTGCTAGAGTCTCATAATCGCTTGGTCTCCATCCCATTTGTTGTGATAATCCGAATAGAGGGACCTGACTGACTGTGTGACCGGCAAACATTCTGGATGTGTTTGTGCCGAGTTCATTTTCCATCACTGGATAGATTTCCCGAAAAGCCTGCGGGAAGGGTTGTTTGATACCCTCTTTGGTAACGAAAAATTGCCATTCTTGACGCTCTTCTTCTGAACTCTCTACGGGATGCCAGAGCCGAACCCGCTGCCATTCCGCTCTCAAGCGGGTAGAACCATCCACAAGGAGCCATAATCCTTCATTCGATCCTCCTTTGAGGACTGCAGCAAACCTATCCCCTTCGTCTTCAACTTCCCAGATTAGCTTGCTGGTCATCGGCCATAAGGACTTGTCTGTCATTTGTCTGGCCCACACGGAAACATCCAACCACCACAAGCGCAGCAACATACCTTCCAATGCAGGTTTTATAAGCTTAGTAAACTCATCTGGAATGTGACTTGTTGTAAGCAGATCAAGAACGCGCTCTGGGTGAAGAGAAAGGTTTCGTATAGCTTCTTTGGTGGTTCGTTGTAGCTTCTTCTTAACGCCAGCATGGCGTATTTCTCGAGTGATTTTTTGTGCAATCAACACAGCTTCGGGCTGAGGTTCATCTCGGACAACCTTTCCAAGCTGAATACTTAACGATTGAGAAGGCATCGATTTGGCTTTGTGATCAGGAGCAAGGGCAGCTCCAACCCAAAGTTCATCGAGTGTTTTCAGTCCCCAATCCAGACGTTCTGTCAAAGCAAGTTTCACTGCTCTCGCAACGGCTGAAGCTTCTGCAACACTGGTCAGCTTATCTGATTGATATTTGACAGTACCTGCAACTATCCTGCGGGATCTTCTCAACACTTCTTCAACAGCATGTTCAGCAAACAATCGCCATTCCGAAATATCAGCAAGAACAGAATCGTGTGCTGGGATACTATGCGACAACTCCGGGCTGATTTCGCATATTGCATTTGCCAAGGTGCGCAGATCAGACACTCCTGCAACAGCCTCGAACTCTTCAAATGAGATCGGGCCATCGTTTCTCGCGGCAATGTTTACGAGTGCAGCGTCCAGGAGTAAGTCATCTCCAATTGCATGTGCCGCAATTAAGGCAACATCAGCAGAGCCCTTGCTAATGCGTGGATGTAATTTCCGGAGCGTTTTCAGGGCCTCTTCTGGGAGAGTTCCAATCGTTCCTAAAAGAATTTTGGCGACATAACGATAACATACGTCTTTCTCGTGAGAGCCACCTAATATAATTTCTGTTCGAGCTAAACCACTTAATGCGATAGCTGCTTCTTCGGGTGTGAAGAATAGATAGACAGTTTCGTGCAGCTCTCCTTCTACAATATCACGGAGTATCCCAGATATTGAAGCACCAGCAGTTTGTTGAAAGTCTCCCTTTTCCCACATTGTAGCAAGGATAGCGCCACGGTCGAAAGGGCTTAAGGCTTGAACATATGAGTTCAACACACCAAAGTCCCGTTGAGCCTCTGGTTGTCGCAGTTGTGAAAAGACAAATGCTCTCGCTGAATTCGTTGTCATTGGGTAACCGAGTTAGAAGGTCAACATATAGCGCTAGACTCACTTGATTATGCTGTCTGCTTGTTGAGCTTCCAATAGCGCCCTTAGTAGCGATATATACCTTCTACTTGGTTTTTATTGGGCATTCTCAACCCTTTCGGTGAGCAGGTTGCTGTTTGTAATGTTTACCGTACTTCATGAAAATAGGTTGTTCTGGGGGAAGTTCGGGACTTTGAAAGCATTTCGGCTCTGAGGTTCTGTTTGAATTTTCCCTTATATTACAAGGGGAAGCCATTTTTGGCTTAGGCCAGGCCATTTTTGGCCTGCTTCTTTTCATAGTGTTTTCAAGGTGTTGCGCCAAATTCGTGGGCCTGGTGTAGGTCTCCGGGCCAACTCTGGCCCATTA
>NZ_LCWX01000236.1:0-215 GCF_001431305.1 Pseudovibrio sp. POLY-S9 | reverse complement strand
AATCGGCGTGCCTTGTGTCGCCGGTTCGGTATCAGCCCACAAACAGGCTATAAATGGCTGAGGCGGTGGCGTGCGGGAGAAGACTTGAATGATCTCTCTCGCCGGCCCAGAACGTCCCCTGGGCGTTCACCACAGGAGGTGGAGCAGAGGGTTTTATCAGTACGTGACACTTACCCGGCTTGGGGCGCTCGAAAGATCCGCGCTTATCTGCAGCA
>NZ_LCWX01000235.1:0-206 GCF_001431305.1 Pseudovibrio sp. POLY-S9 | reverse complement strand
GAACAAGTTCCGTCCTCATCTAATTTCAGATGTGGTAATCCAATTTTTTTGCCAAGATTGGTTATGAGTGTTTCGGTGTTGCTCATGGTGCTCCTCATGGTGCTCCTGATAACCTTGGGATTTAGAGCACGTCGCGTTCATTAGCACTCAAGCTACACGCTCTAACATTTTTATCGGAGCGAATTCTTATCATTTTATTGAATCCA
>NZ_LCWX01000234.1:9986-27621 GCF_001431305.1 Pseudovibrio sp. POLY-S9 | reverse complement strand
GTGGTGCTGGCATGCTGTGATCCTCCCGAACAGAGTGAATCACAAATCGAAGTTTTGGGGAATCTCATAGATTCAAACTTTGATCGAAACGCTTTAGCACGCTACATTCTCGACAATCCCGAGACTGTTAAAGGCAAACACGTCCTCGACTTCGCCAGCGGCTCAGGCCTTGTCGCCATCGCTGCAATGAAAGCCGGAGCAGCCTCAGCTGTCGCAGCAGACATTGATCCGTTCGCCTCCGATGCTGCACTTATCAACGCAGAGCTGAACCAGTTTACAATCAAAGTCAGCACTAAAAATCTTTTAATAAGCTCTCTTGGCAATTACGACCTGATCTGCTGCGGCGATGTCTTTTATGACCCGGATATGACCACACGAGTTCTCAGTTGGTTGGATTCCAGTCCTAAGGAAAAACCAATTCCGGTTTTGGTAGGAGACCCTCGACGCTCCTATTTTCCAACCTCACGTCTCACGCACCTGCAAACCTATGAAATTCCGGTGCAACGAGAGCTGGAAGACAATGAGACAAAAAAGACATCCGTCTATGCGTTTTCTTGATTGGGTGAATATCAATCACCGGCTAGGTCGGCTCATTTCCTCGAAGAACCGAGCAAGCGATTCCACATTCGCATCGGCTTTATAGGGAGACGTCAAAGCACACTCGACAATCACAGTCCGCTTATCAATCTGAAGCGAGAAGTCACTGGTCAGCGGCCACATACTCCAGCTGTCACGCAACGAGTTGTAACGCAAAGAGGTCCCGAACAGACCACCATTCACGAGAAGATTGATCGAGACATTGCGTCGAAAATCAAAAGGACCCGTTTCAAACTCGGCTTTGGCAGGCAAAAGGCTGGTGTATCGATTGGCTTTGTTGAGGAACATCCATTGCTGTTTCTCCTCTGTGACATTCCGAAAAACACTCCGATAGATCGCCATACTGCCTCACCGCTGTTGAAGTTGAACCACGTGCAATATGTGACCTGACGTCAGCAATAACTTAGCGTGACTAAGCTGTCCTTGGGTTAGTTAAGGAGCGGCATTGGCAGTTCATTTAATTTTACTCAACTGACCCTTTTGCAATTGATTTGCTCTTGCAATATTTCACTGCACTGGGCCAAAGTGAGGTTCATTTTCTAATCTCAATAAGAATCCGAAGTATTTGAGGGAGCGCTCCGATGCCAACCATTAATCGTCTTGCAGAAATGCACGATGAAATCACCGCTTGGCGCCGTGATTTTCATGAACATCCTGAAGTTCTTTATGAGACACACCGTACATCAGCAAAAGTAGCCGAAATCCTGAAAGAAATCGGCGTTGATGAAGTCACCACAGGTGTTGGCCGCACAGGCGTAGTTGGTGTTATCAAAGGCCGCAACGGTGGCGCTGGCAAATCCATCGCCCTTCGCGCTGACATGGATGCCCTTCCAATGGCCGAAGAAACCGGCAAGGAATACGCATCCAAAAACGAAGGCGCCATGCACGCATGTGGTCACGATGGCCACACCGCAATGCTGTTGGGCACCGCAAAATATCTTGCCGAAACCCGCAACTTCGACGGCACAGTCATTCTCGTGTTCCAGCCAGCTGAAGAAGGCGGCGCTGGCGCAAAAGCAATGATGGACGACGGCTTGTTTACCCGTTGGAACGTTGATGAAATCTACGGCCTGCATAACCAGCCAGGCACTCCGATTGACCACTTCGCAACGCGCTCTGGCCCGCTGATGGCATCCACCGATGAGTTCACCATCACAGTCAAAGGCGTAGGCGGCCACGCAGCATACCCACACAACACAATCGACCCAGTTGTGGTTGGCTCACAGATCGTCTCTGCGCTGCAGTCCATCGCATCCCGCAATGTTGGACCACTGCAGTCTATCGTAATCTCTGTGACTTTCTTCCAGGCCGGCACTGCATACAACATCATTCCAGACACAGCGAAACTGGGTGGTACCATCCGCACATTGGATCAGGCTGTCCGCAAGCAAGCTGCTCAACGCGTGAAGCAGGTTGTCGAGGGCGTTTGTGCCGCCAACGGCGCAGGCGTGGACTACGATTTTGCAGATGGCTACCCATCTACATCAAACCATCCGGATCAGACCAAATTCGCAACACAGATCGCTGCTGAAATTGCTGGCAGCGCAGACAAAGTTGATGAAAACATCGACCCAACCATGGGCGGCGAGGACTTTGCTTACTACCTGGAAGAAAAGCCGGGTGCTTTCATCTTCCTTGGAAACGGTGAGTCTGCAGGACTGCACCATCCGAAATATGACTTCAACGACGAAGCTATTCCATATGGCTGTTCCTATTTCATTAAACTGGTTGAAACTGCAATGCCAGCAACCTAAAGTGCACATTGCAATTTTCGAAGCCTCGGATTTTTCCGGGGCTTCTCTATATATAAAATATTTAGGCCATTACCGTGCAGATATCTAAGCAAGCCATTGAAGTCGCTCATAAACGAATTCAGAAATACATTCGCAAAACTCCGTCTATTGTGAGCGGTAACGGCACTTTTGGCCTGAAGTACTCTATTTCTTTGAAACTGGAACACCTGCAGCATTCAGGTTCTTTCAAAGCACGTGGAGCATTCAACTCATTACTAAACAACTCAATTCCTGAAGCTGGCATAGCAGCAGCCTCAGGTGGCAATCACGGCGCTGCCGTTGCCTGTGCAGCCCATGCACTTGGCAAAAAAGCCAAGATCTTCGTCCCTGAGATCTCCAATCCAGCGAAGATCGATAAGATCCGCAGCTTTGGCGCAGACGTCCATGTCGAAGGCGCCGCCTATGCGGATGCTGCAGCACTCTGCACCAGCTACCAGCAGCAAACCGGCGCAATTGATATTCATCCATTCGACGCCATAGATACAATCAACGGTCAGGGCACCGTAGCATTAGAATGGGCAGAACAAAGCTCAGACCTGGATACCATCCTTGTGGCTGTTGGCGGCGGAGGCCTCGCAGCTGGTGTCGCAAGCTACTATGCAAACAGCCCCACCAAAGTCATTGCCATAGAGCCATTTGGTTCCTGCTCCATGAACGCAGCGCTTAAAGCTGGCGAGCCAGTTGATGTCGAACTGGACAGCATCGCGGCCAACGCACTTGGAGCAAAGCGATGCGGCACCTTCCCGTTTGAGGTCGCAAGAAACCACATCGCAGAATCCATCCTTGTTGAGGATGAAGCTATTCTCGCTGCGCAACGCCGTCTCTGGAGAGAAATGCAGCTCGTCGTCGAACCAGGCGGCGCAACAGCTCTGGCAGCTCTGATCTCCGGTGCATACAAGCCAGAAGAAGGCGAGCGCATCGGTGTCCTATTGTGTGGTGGTAACGCTGAACTCATTCAGGTCAACAACACCCTGTCTGGCCGATAAAAGAAAAGCGGTACATCCGTAGGGAGGTACCGCTCTTGGAATTCTCTAAAGAACTTTACGCAGAAAACTGCGGGTTCTTGGATCATCTGGGCTCGTGAAGATCTTCTCAGGTGGGCCCTGCTCAACAATGCGCCCGCCTTCCATAAACAGAACACGATCAGCAATCTCTTTTGCAAACGCCATCTCGTGGGTCACAATCAACATAGTCTGATGAGCCTGCGCAACGCGGGTAAGCAGCTGCAGCACTTCATCAACCCACTCAGGATCAAGCGCAGAGGTCGGCTCATCAACCAGCATAAGCTCTGAGTTGCTCGCCATCGCCCGGCCAATACCAACACGCTGCTGCTGACCACCAGAAAGAGACGCAGGATAAGCATGTGTTTTATCTGCCAGACCAATATCCCGCAGGATTTCATCCGCCCGCTCGAATGCAGTCTCCTTGGCTTCACCGCGAACGGTGATCAAGCCTTCAGCAATATTCTCACGCGCTGTTTTGTTGGCAAACAAGGCGTAGTTCTGGAACACAAACGCAGTTCTCAGACGCATGTCTTTAATCTGCGCAGCATTTGCTTTTCGAACGTCGATGCTCTTGCCATCAAGAACATACTCGCCCTGTTCTGGCGTCTCAAGAAAGTTGAGACAACGCAGCAAGGTGGATTTACCGGTCCCGGACGGACCAATAATGGCGATGCGTTCGCCTTTTTTGATATCCAGGTCGATCCCGTTCAACACAGGGACACCATTATAGATTTTTGTGAGCCCGCGGATCTGGATCATCTGGAAACAGCCTTTGAAAGTCGGTTTTCAATTTGGGTCTGAACGAAAGCAAGGCTCTCAACCACAGCCCAATAAATAACGGCAACGACAATAAACGTCTCGAAGTACAGGAAGCTTCCTGCTGCTTCTTTCTGCGCAGCACCCATCAATTCAGTCACACCAAGCGTAAAGGCCAGACTGGTGCTTTTGATCAGATCGATGAAGTAGTTAATCAGCGTTGGCGCAGCAACACGCGCTGCTTGCGGCAGAATAATCCGGCGCATCATCTGACCGGTAGACATACCAATCGACTTTGCTGCTTCCCATTGGCTACGGTCAACACCCAGGATCGCCGCACGGATACTCTCAGCCATGTAAGCAGAGAAGTGCAGAGTCAGACCGATAATCGCAGCTGAAACTCCGTCAATCGCAGTGAGGAACGAAAAGAGCTGCGGCAAACCGTAGTAGAACAAAAACAGCTGCACCAGCAGCGGCGTTCCACGAAAGAAGCTGATAAAGAGCCGCGTGATTGCATCCAAGACAGGAAAGCGCACCACGCGGATAATTGCAAACAGCGATGCAAGTATAAGCGCCAAAATCATGGACACACTTGCCATACCCAAGGTTAGGGGTAAGTACTTTAAAAGGATCGGCAAAAGGCCGAGCATGTAGTCCAGATCTAAGGCGCGCATAATCAGTTCTTATTATTAGAGCATGCCCTCGAACGACGGGAGTAAATTCCCGAAGGCATGAAAAAGGAAAAGCAGTTCCACCAAAGATTCTTAGATGCGAACTGCTTTACTAATTCTGAACGGACAGCTTAGTCAGCTTTGGTGATGTCCGCTCCAAACCACTTATCGGAGATCTCAGCCAGCTTGCCTGAAGCCTTCAGTTCGTCGATTGCAACGTCTACCTTAGCAGCCAAAGCTTTACCATCTTCATCAGTACGGAACGGCATTGCGTTGCGAATTTCAGAGAATGGGGCACCAGCCAGCGCCAGCGGCAACGGAGTTTCTTTGATCACCTGAGTTGCACTGATGCGGTCATGAATAAACGCATCAACACGGCCAAGTGCGGTATCCTGAGCCAGATTGCTTTCATAGGTGCGGATGTCAATTTCATCAGCAAACGGCAAACCGCGCAGAAGCTCTTCGAAGTTGGAACCAAGGTTTACAGCAACGCTTTTGCCTTTGAGGTCTTCAACGCCACCGATTTCTTCGTTGCCAGCTTTTACAACAACCTGCGCACCGTCATAAACGTATGGCTGGGAGAAAGTGAACTTGGCTTCACGCTCAGGTGTAATGGTGATCTGGTTTGCAATAGTATCAATGCGACCAGCTTCCAAAGCACCAATCAGGCCGGAGAAGCTCATGGTAACGAATTCAACTTCATCACCAGTCTGCTTAGCAATTGCGCGAGCAACGTCAACTTCAAAGCCCTGCAAAACATCTTGCTTAACAAATGTGAATGGGAAATACCCACCAGACATGCCCACACGGATTGTTTCAGCCTGAGCAGGAACAGCCACGAGAAGGGCAAGTGCAGCAACAGTAGAACGAGAGAACATAATCTATTCCTGATTACTATTATTTTGTTGAGCTCGTTCTATCAGAATGAGGAAAATTTTCTACAATTAGCGAAGCTGTGAGCTTATTTAAATCAAATAAACTACCAATACTGGAATTTATTAGAATAAGATACCACAGAATCTCACATACATAAAAAATACTTCCTATAAGGCGTACCGAGACAAAATCTCATTTGAGAACACCTTGTCATTTTCTGCAATTTTCCAGCAATATCACGGAGATGTTACAGGTAAAACGTGCAGTTACCCCTAGTTTTTAGCCAATACGTATAACTAGGGACCTCCCCCTTTGAAAAAAAATGCTCCCCGTGAAACAGAGAGCATTTCTGGTTCAGATCTGAAGCGTTTTGTCAGCTCACCATATCGAAGAACTCTGCTTCAAGCTCACACATATGAGTAAAGCTCTCTGAGATCTCGCTTTGGCGCTTCACGCGTTCCTCTTCGCCAATCGAGTTCACTTCCCGCTTAATCCACTCAATGAACTCTCCAAACTCATCGGTCGCCAGAAACGCAACCCACTCAGCAAGGTAGAACCGCTCAGGTCGTGGCTTGGCAGCTTCCCGATGCCCCCATTCGCGATAGATCCACTCCGAAGCCAGCAATGTTGCCATGCCATCAACGTAGTGACCTTTGCCAGCTGTCGACAACAGCGTTGCGCCAATTGCCCGGGTAATCGTATTGGGCTTGGCAGCTTCATAAACCTCAGGCGCGATGCCCAGTTCTTTAAAGGTGCGCTGAAAATAGCCCAGTTCATTAGAAGTCAGTTGCTGCGCAAAGCCAGACAACCGTGCTTTAGCAGCCATTGTCGGCGCCTTGGCAATCAGGAATCCAAGCGCAGATGCCAAGTCCTGAATGTAGTGGTAATCCTCCAACAAGTAACGGGTGAACACCTCGGCACTCACTGTGTCGTTACCAACAGCACTGGTAAACGGGTGATTGATCGCCTTATTCCAAGCAGGTCCTGCAGATTTCACAAGCCAATCCGTAAAGGTCTCATCTGTATGAGTGATCTTGTAGTTGGCATAACTTGCAGTGTTCAGCATTCTCGTGTGCCTCCCAACACATTGTCCTGAAGCGCATCCTCCTAAAAGTGGTTCGGATATTCCCAAAAAGGACACGCATGGCAAAAACGCTAAGAGCAGGAAGCGTCAATCTTGAGAAACGCAAAGTGCTCTGGCTTACATCTACTTCGAACAATGCCACTCAGAGTTACGCTGCACTAGACGGAAATCACCGTATATGCCCCCTGCAATTTTAGGGGTATCATCTCGCGCCCGTCGTACTGCACCACACTGCACCCTCTACTTTGGCGGGAAAGCTAAGCCTTCCACTCATACAAAATATCTGGTGCACCTTCTTCATTCTCTGAACCGCTTGTCCGCTTCACTTCCTTAAACCCATGCACTTCGTAAAATGCTCTCGCATCCACATTCTCAACAAAGCACATAAGCTTCAGATTTCCGGAAGAGTGAGCTTTTGCTTGGTTTAAGAGCTTTGTACCAACGCCCTTCCGCAGGTGCCGCGGATCCAGATAAAGCTGTTCTACCCAGTCATCTTTGGTGGCCATCATACCTGTGATTTGCTCATCTCCCATGACTATTGTCAGTTCATTCTCTTTAAAAACAATATTCTGAAAGAACCAAAGATCTTCTTCTGGCGTGTGCAGTCTAGGTATAAATGAAAGGCATCGGTCTCGCGAATACCGATACATGCGAGCGACCTCAGGCAACTCTTCATACTGCGCTGCTCTAATTTCAAGTGTCTGCATATTCCCCCCATAATTCGGGAAAAACCTAGCATAACCTTTACGTAAAGTATTCCCGCGAACACCAATAGCACCACATGGCATCCCATGCAGTGTTGAACCAGAATTCCCGGAAGTCGGGATGAGCAAGGCGGCAGGCAATGCCTGCGCTATTTGTTAGTAATGAGTCTTCGGCATTGGCTACGCACCTTGCCCGGGCTTTCTTGTAATGAACTACGTCGCCTCTTTTGCCTATAAGGCACGATAGCCGGTTTCCCGGAAAGAAAGTGGCTTATCCAGACACGTTTCCATGCCCAAACAGTTCCTCCGTCTTTGACAAACACATCTGCAAAAGCAGGTTTTACTGCCGGTACATCTGCACCTGTCACCGCGTGATACCCTATAGTCCTGGGCCCTTCCCCTCAAACCATGCGGTCACGTTTGAAGTTCGGTTCACCGGACCACTGAAAGGTGCGTTACGTCTTCCAACAGCCCAACCCAGCCTACGACAAACTGACGGTCGCTCCGCCAGCAGCCCGTTAAGTAGGCATAGGTTCACAGTATGGGAGAAATTCAGCAGGGGGATAAGTTTTGTGACCAGAGCATTCTCATTCTCTCCGAATGAAGCAGTAATCCTCTTTCACCTCTAACGAAAAAGGGCACCTAAAAAGGTGCCCTTCCTAATCTCATCAGTTGCTGAAAGCTTATGCAGCAGCTTCTGCTTTTGGCTTAATCAGGCCGCGGTTCACCAGAACCTCAGCAATCTGAACTGTGTTCAGCGCAGCACCTTTACGTAGGTTATCGGAAACAACCCACATGTTCAGGCCGTTCTCAACGGTCGCGTCTTCACGGATACGGGAAACGTAAGTCGCATCTTCGCCTGCACACTCGTAAGGAGTGACATAGCCGCCGTCTTCACGCTTATCGACAACCAGAATGCCCGGCGCTTCACGCAGCAGGTCCTGAGCTTCTTCAGGAGAAAGTGGACTGTCCAGTTCCATATTCACGGACTCGGCATGCCCAACAAACACAGGCACACGAACAGCTGTACAAGTCACTTTGATGGTAGGGTCGAGCATCTTCTTGGTCTCAGCCAGAACCTTCCACTCTTCCTTAGTGTATCCATCTTCCATGAATTCATCGATGTGCGGGATCACATTAAACGCAATGCGTTTGGTAAACTGCTGAGGCTCAATCGGGTCGTTTACGAAAACAGCGCGGGTCTGGTTGAACAATTCGTCCATCGCATCTTTACCACCACCAGAAACGGACTGGTAAGTGGAGACAACGAGGCGCTTGATACCAGCTTTTTCGTGAATTGGCTTAAGAGCAACAACCAGCTGTGCAGTGGAGCAATTCGGGTTCGCGATGATGTTCTTCTTTTTGAAGTCAACAATATCATCAGCATTCACTTCAGGCACGATCAGCGGAACATCCTGATCATAACGCCATGCAGAAGAGTTATCGATGACAACACAGCCCTTGGCAGCAATCTTGGGAGCCCACTCTTTCGCGATAGTACCGCCAGCAGACATGAGGCAGATATCAACATCGGAGAAATCAAAATTCTCCATCGCTTTAACTTTCAGCGTCTTGTCACCAAAGGAGATTTCTTTGCCCTGAGAGCGGCGAGATGCCAATGCAATCACTTCATCAGCAGGGAAACCACGCTCTGCCAGAATATCCAGCATTTCCGCACCCACATTGCCGGTAGCACCTGCAATCGCAATCTTATAACCCATTGGTTTTGTCCTCTTCGTCTCCCCCGCTGGCTTCCGGAGGCTGACTGCGCCCGGTGAGCCCTCTGGCGCCCTCCGTCCCGGGGAGAGCGCGGGAAAGAGAGGCACCTTAGACGGTGGTCTTTGTCGTTTTCGTGGTGATTGTCTTGGTAGTCGTTTTAAGCGCAACAGAAGCCATGCGCGCGGTCATCGCACGTTTCATGGTTGTCTTCATGTTGGTCATCGCAAACATCATGCTGCTAAACACTACCTTCAAAATTGATCGCGCAGAAACTGCCTATAACCACATCATTTGTCAACAGGCATATCTCACGCAAATTAAAGTACGCAATCATCTGTCACCCCAGCACACAGGGAAACCAAGGATTTCAGCCAGTTTTCAGAGAAACACTTAACAATCACCGAAGTAAGACTGACATAATCTCAAAAATGAGCGCTATCTGCGCCGCAGATGTAATCTGGAGCTGTCCTAAAAGTCGCATCAACCATTACTTGCACACATCACATGCAGCAACTAATAATATTTTAAACACAATTTAATCTTCCGGATCGCTTGCTCTTGAGCTGCATAGTCATGAGCAAATCTAAACTACAACTGGCGACGCAGAAAAACAATGAAGTACTCTAAGATTTTATCAGCCTTGATTATTGGCCTGACTGTAACCGCGTGTAACTACGAGACTGAAGTTAGCCTATATGCGAGTGACTTGACGAAAGACACAGAAGGCAAACCAATCCTCGCTCCGGTCACGCTCGTGGGCAAAGGAACATTCTCAGAAGACGACTGTGAGAAAATTCGCGGCAAGGTAGAACCAGCGGTCCAACGCTCATTTCAAAACGCAGAGTTCAAAGGTTGCGCAAAAGCGCCAGACGGCATCGATCGTACAGTCACATTTAGTGCAAGCGTGCCCGCTTATGTCGGCTCATGGGAAGACAAAATCGGCTCAAGCGAGTTTAAGGGAGCATATGGGCTGCTCGTGGCTTACGAGCAAGAAATCCCAAATATAAAGAAGGTCATGTTCATCAAAGGCGCAAGCTACGATTATTTTGCAAAAGAACTCGACAATGCACTCCCTGGCTCAAAAATGTCCAAAGACGGGGCAGGAATCACACTCGAACTTCATAATGACATGCCCCAGAAAATCACGTTTAGTGGCAGCAACTTCTTCGTAAACGGAACTCCATACGGAAATGTTTTAGTAAATCTTGCGATGACGAAACGCGCTAACATCAAGGTAAAACTTTCAGATGCTGGTGCTCAATATCTCTTCACAAAAGGCTCCGATGTAATCGGTACAATCGACTTCGAGCCAAAATAAACGCTTCATTCATCAGCCGATTTTAGAGGCATCCATGGATGCCTCTAAACCACATCTCCAAACGCATTCACCAAGCGCCCGCCAAGCTCAATTTGCCGCAGTTCAGGCACGCAGCTTTCCGAATCCAGTTCAGCTGCCCAGTCCACATCAGCCGCATAGCCATAGTGTGTCAGTTCCTGCCCACTCACGCAGCCCTTTAGCATACCGAGCAAATCATCAGCACACGAAAGATAACCCGCCCGAGCAATCGAGGCTTCTGGCGACATCGGGCAGTCCAGCATATGCGCAAGTGCACCGCAGGCCAGTTGATCCTCGAAGGCAGGCCGCAAACTGCCATCCGGCCACTTCTCACCCGCGGCAACCAACAAGACTTTGCCTGAAATCACCTTAAGATAAGCCGCCACCGCTGCTGCATTCCGAAGTGCAGCAGCAAACACCCGCCCTTCTCTTGGCAAAGCAGAAAGCGTCGCACCGTTGGGGATGGGCAACACCAACACATCGCTAGCCGACAGCCCCATGAGCGTTGGTGGAGACAATGAGTAACCATCCTCCCGGCGCTTCCCTGCACAAACGCCGCCGATCTCATCGGCCAGCGCTTTCCCCTCATAGCGATCAGCAACGGGCACCACCCTCGCTCCTCTGCCACAAGCAACAGAAGTCGCTGTCGAGAAGCTCAGGCAATCAACAATCACAGCCACAGCAAAGCCATCACTGCTTGCGTTCCGTCCCCATTCCAAATGCACAAAGTCAGCCATAAACAACCTCAAAATGATAAAACCGTGGGCACCGGAAAAAGTGGGCCAATCAATCCTTGCATGGTATCGCGTCTGCACTCAGTTTGAACAGAGCGATCAAAAGTCACAACGGAATAATGATGGACCTCCTTTCTCAATTGCAAGCACTTGCTGTCGATCTCGAACGCTCTCAGCTGCCAGAGGTCTTCAAGTATGCATGGTGGGTCTATCCGGCAATCAACACAGGCCACATCGTCGGGCTGGCCATGCTATTCGGTTCCCTCGTCCCGCTTGACCTGCGCATGATGGGCATGTGGCGGTCCATACCATTGTACGACCTTGCACGCCCCCTCACCCGCATTGCTCTTCTGGGCGGCCTGATCGCGATCACGACTGGCATCTTCCTGCTTTCAGTCAAAGCGCAAGTATACGTCAACGCGCCCATATTCTGGGCTAAGTCGGGCTTTTTCACACTCGCCCTGCTCAACGCATTGTTCCTGCGCTTCAACAAACCATGGCGCTATCTGGCACAAGTCGACTCCCGCGGAACCATCTCCCGCTTCAAATCCGCTGGCTTCATCTCGCTGTTCAGCTGGCTCGGTGTCCTGATCTGCGGGAGAATGTTCGGGTATCTCTAGTCCGATAAGTCAGTGAGCTTTCCTATTCTTCGTGGCACAAAAGCTAAGCTAAACAGAACGGACAAAACCGATGATCATCCGCACAGAGCTACCATCTGATGTCGAAGCAATCCGCAATCTCGTTTATGCAGCTTTCGAAAACCACCCACGCCATGAACCCGGCGCAAAGCCAACAGAGCACCTGATCATCGACCAGTTGCGTGCCAACGGTGAGCTGACATTGTCACTCATCGGAGGGCAAGCTGGAGGTATGGTAGGTCATATCGCTTTCTCTCCTGTAACAATCGATGGTGAGGACAAAGGTTGGTATGGCCTTGGCCCAGTGGCCATTGCTCCGAAACATCAAGGCAAGGGCTTTGGCTCAGCCCTGATCATGGAAGGAATGCAGCAAATCAAGCAGATTGGTGCCAAAGGTGTCGTTTTGCTTGGGGAGCCGGACTATTACAGCCGCTTCGGCTTTCAGCAGACAAAAGGCCTCATCTTCCCCGGCGTGCCAGCGCAGTACTTTCTGCAGCACACCTTTGAGGCAGAGACACCAACAGGCACCGTCGATTATTCCGCTGCCTTCGCAGCAAGCTAATATGATGAAGAATTACGGCTACTCATCACATTTATCGGGCAAGGCCTGGCTCAAAGGCTTATCCGTTGGCTTCAACTCAGCCTTGTTAATCGCAATGGGTGAGTAAGGCGGATCGGTAATCGTGCCCGGTACCACCATATGTAGGACATAACAGCCCGCATAAACCTGAGAAGTGCCGTCGGAAAGGTGCGTTTCGATCGCTACCGGAAGCGGCCAATAGAGCTGGCTCATGCCTGCATCTGGTTGGGTAGACCCATAGCGCAGCTGCACGGACTCCGTTGTTCGAAACCCTTCCTTCCACTCCTCAAAGTTCTTAGGTGGGGTGTTGAAGTAGCTATACGCCTGCACATACTCTTTGCGGTTGATAGCGTTATAATAGCTTTCAATCACCGCTTGGGGTGTGCTGCGGTCATCCATGTAAGGAATGCCATCAAACACCAGGGCATTAGCGCTCGACGCACCACAAACCGCCAGTATTGCGCAGGCTCCGGCAAGCCGATTTCGATTGAACATGGTTGTGTCCTGTTACTTTTTTAAATCACACAACCAAGTTCAACAAAGACAAGCTAATGCAGGTTTAAACCACTCACTGTGCTCTCATATAGACCGCTTCGTTGGTAAACGAACCGGCATCCAACAGGTGTACAGTTTGATAAACCGTGAGCTGAGAACCGTCTTCGTTCAGCTCGCGCTTGGCAACCATAATGCTCAGGCCGCCGCGCTTTGCTTCAGAAACCAGATCTCCATCCGTGTTCAAAGAGAGGGAAAGCGTATCCGCAAACGGGTTTTGCGGCATAGGACGATCTTCCCCATCAGGAATGCCTGAGAAGTTGGCCTCAACAGTCTCGCCTTCACCTTCAACGGTTTTCATGAAGAAACCGACCTCGCCATTCTTCTCGACAATTTTCAAACTGCCACCCCAAGGCACAGAACCCTGCTCATAGTTTGAGGCGTCAGGATCCAGAATCCAGGTTCCGAGGAAGGGTCTTAAACGTTCATCCATGCTCTGTCTTTCAGCAATGCTTCTCAAAATTTGTCTTGGCTCAGGCTTATGCCGCACAGGGTTTTTTCGCGCAACCAAATCACACGGCTAACTCCCGTGATTAACATCCAGTGGCCAAACTTCCAAAAAACCAATCTTAAAGCAGCAGGTACATCTAACGGAACTTTTGCGCTCTTCGCTGACAATCACAAGCAAAAGAACTCACTCCGGAGGCCTCATGCTCAAGCGCTTTGCCATCCACCCGATTGCCTTGTTCAAGATCAGCTTAGCCCTACTCGCTTTTGTTCTTCAGCCAATAGCCGCAAATGCCTGCACCAGCTTTGTCCTGTCCACCGTCGACAACATCAAAATGTATGGCCGCACGATGGAGTTCGGCAAGCAGATCCCCACTAAAATTGGGCTCATCCCACGCGGTTACAAGTTCCAATCTCAAATCAATGATGAAGCGGGCCACAGCTGGACCGGCAAAATTGCTGTGATTGGCGCCAGCATCTTCGACAGCCCCGCCTTGGTTGATGGCATGAATGAATACGGTCTGTCCGGTGGCGCCCTCTACTTCCCCGGCTCTGCAGCCTACAAAAACCCGTCAGATGATGAAGCGCAGCGCGCTAAGGAAATCAATCAGGTAGACTTCCTCGTCTGGATGCTTTCAACCTTCAAAACAGTCGAAGAAATCAAAGTCAATCTGGATCAGGTCACATTAGTCGGAACCTTCTACGAGAGCATGGATGAGATCCCGCCGCTTCACTACACCCTGCATGATGCAGCTGGCTTTTCCATCGTCATCGAGCCCATAAATGGCGAGTTGAAAGTCTACGACAATCCTTACACCGTGCTCACCAACTCGCCAGACTTCGAGTGGCATGTCCAGAACATCCGCAACTACCTGTTCCTCTCTCCATTCAACATTGGCTCTACTGAGATCATGGGACAGGAACTAACCCCCTTCGGTCAGGGGTCTGGCTTGCTTGGCATCCCGGGTGACCCAACTCCACCTTCCCGGTTTATCCGCGCTCTGGGTTTAATCTCCACCATTGATGCTGCTGAGTTAAACAAGAACCGGCTTGTCACTATGGAGCACGTGCTCAACAACTTCGACATTCCAAAAGGGTTTGTAAGGCCTGCAATTTCGCCAGTTGAGCAGGAACAGGAAGCCAACGACTACACCCAGTGGTCGACCATTGCTGACATTGAAAACAGAAAGTACTTCATCAAAACCTACGAGAACCCAACGCTGCATGGCGTGAGTTTTGAAGACTTCGATGTCACAGGGTCACAGATACAGTTCGTGAATCTGCCAAGTCCCAAACCCACACAGCCGCTGCTTCCACCTATGCAATAAAAAACAGGGCTCCCGAACCAACGGAAGCCCTGTTTCAAATCTTTAAACTCTGAACTGCCAGCTTATGCTGAAACACCTGCAAGAGCAGTCAGCTCGGCAACAATGGCATCACCCATCTGTGCGGTGGTGATGGTGGCTTCACCATCCTTCGCGATGTCTTTTGTGCGCAGACCTTTGTCCAGTGCGTTGGAGATTGCTTTTTCAACCATGTCGGCCTCTGCAATCTTCTGGAAAGAGTAGCGCAGCGCCATTGCAAAACTTGCGATCATTGCAATTGGGTTAGCAGCACCTGTGCCAGAGATGTCAGGAGCAGAACCGTGCACTGGCTCATAAAGGGCTTTGCGCTTACCGGTTGCGTCATCAGGCGCACCAAGAGAAGCAGACGGCAGCATACCCAGAGAACCAGTCAGCATCGCCGCAACATCAGACAGCATGTCACCAAACAGGTTGTCGGTTACAATAACGTCAAACTGCTTTGGCCAACGCACCAGCTGCATGCCGCCAGCGTCTGCCAGCATGTGGTCCAGCTCAACATCTGCGTAATTTGCTTTGTGAGTGGCAGTCACAACTTCGTTCCAAAGCACGCCGGATTTCATCACATTGCGCTTTTCCATGGAACAAACTTTGTTGTCACGGGTGCGCGCAAGATCAAATGCAACGCCAGCAATACGCTCAATTTCGTAGCTGTCGTAAACCTGCGTGTCGATACCGCGCTTCTGGCCGTTGTCCAGATCAATGATCTCTTTCGGCTCACCGAAGTAAACACCACCGGTCAGTTCGCGAACGATCAGAATATCCAATCCTTCAATGACCTCCGGCTTCAAAGAAGACGCGTCCGCCAGCGCTGGATAGCAAATCGCAGGGCGAAGGTTCGCAAACAAACCAAGGTCTTTACGCAGACGCAGCAGGCCAGCTTCCGGGCGAACCTCATAAGGCACGTCGTCCCATTTAGGGCCGCCAACAGCACCGAAGATAACAGCATCAGCTGCCTGTGCTTTCGCCATATCTTCTTCAGAGATGGAAACGCCGTGTGCATCGTAGGCACTGCCACCAACAAGGCCTTCATCATACTCGTAAGTATCTTCACCCTGCTCGTTGAGCCAGGCGATAACCTTTTTCACCTCCTCCATGATTTCAGGACCAATTCCATCACCAGGAAGAAGCAAGAGCTTGTTGGATGCCATGGGTCAATATCCCCGTTTTCTGCAAATTGAAGTTGACCATTTGTGCCGCCTCGCCTCACTCATTGCAAGGTTCAATATTTCAACGAAAATGGATGGGTGCTCAACTATTGCCAAGCAGACAGGTTTCTTTAATCCCACTATGCTAGATTTTTGAAACTGAGAGTGGACAGTTCTAAGGCACTGCAAAATATGCATAACTTGTTAGTCATAGGTGGATCGGGCTTTGTGGGTGCATCTCTCATCCCGGCCTTACTTTCGAAGGGATATAATGTAACCCTGCTCAACAGAGGCACACGCCCGGTTCCGGGAACCAAGCAGTTGGTTGCAGACAGAAACGATCCTTTTGCCATGCAGCAGATCACTGATAAATTCGAAGCAGTAATCGATACAAGCGCTTATACGCGAGAGCAGTCGAGGGTCGCATTCAACACCTTCGGCATTCATGCCAAAAAGTGGATTCATCTCTCCAGCGCAGCGGTTTACAAAGAAACCAAAGGGCACTTACCGAGCGAGAAAGACCTGATCGGCGGAGCTTCCGTTTGGGGTGTTTATGGCAGAGATAAATCTGAAGCAGACCACTTCCTGCTAAATCAGGAACACACACCAGCCGTCGCCATCCGCCCGCCTTATCTATATGGCCCCAACAATGATATCGACCGAGAGCAATTTGTCTGGGCGCGTGCTTTAACAGAACGCCCGATCATCCTGCCCGGTGATGGCCAGACTAAACTGCAGTTTTTGCACGAAGAAGATCTCGCAAGCTTTATCCTCTATCTGCTGGCTATGCATGCCATGCCGACCGAAGCTATCAATCTGGCTGACCCGCACATCCTCACCATCGAAAAATGGGTGAAGATGCTCTGCGATATTGCAGAGGTCGAACCAGAAATTCTCTACGGCAATGACATGGCGCCCAGCATCCCAGCCCGTGAGTATTTCCCGTTCCGCGATTACGATTGCGCACTCGATGTGACCAGATACCTGGAAAACTTCGATTGGCAACCGCATTACAAACTACGTGATGGCTTCACGCACACCTTCAAAAGTCACAGCAAAGAGGAGCTCGCCAAAAGCTCCCCTCCTACACTGGCTGAAAAGGCGATCGAGTACTAAGTTGGGACGCGGCTATTGGTATCGCCCGTGCCGCTCCAACATCTCGATTCGATATCCATCGGGATCAGTCACAAAGAAGAACCGTGCCAGCAACTTGCCTTCCACGAAGAACTCTTTGATGTCCTCCGGCGCAAGCCCTTCCTCCTGAAAACGCTTATGTTCAGCAGCCAGCCCATCCACACAGAACGCGATGTGCCCGTACCCGTCACCTAATGAGTATGGCTCGCTGCGATCTTTGTTGACTGTAAGCTCAACCTCAAAATCATTCTCCGCATTGCGCAGATAAACCAGCGTAAAGCTGTCAAAATCCAGCCGCTCGGCAACTTCCAGACCAAACGCCCTACGATAAAACGCAAGCGAACGCTCTTCATCCAGAACCCGGATCATCATGTGAATTGCTTTTGCCATGGAAGGACCTCTCAGCAGAATTAACTGCAAGAGGAGTAGGTCGCACAAGCCACCGTCGTCAACCGCAACATGACACATATCCGAACTGCCCTTTACCAGTTCACAAATCTT
>NZ_LCWX01000234.1:9475-9831 GCF_001431305.1 Pseudovibrio sp. POLY-S9 | reverse complement strand
TGCGGCCCCCCGCCGCTCGCAAGCATACCGCTCTGGTGAAGCTCCATCTTTTCTACATCAAACCGCATAATTTCAGCGGTTTACTGGCAACGCGAGCTCCAGCACTTTCCCGCTTCTGAACTGAAAGCAGTTTTGATGTCTGACGTTTCTTCTTCCAAACCGGACAATATTTTTCTGTCCGGCTCCATACCTATTCTCTTTGCAAAAACCGCAATCCCCCTCAGCCTTGTCATGATGGTCAATGGCTTGCATACCGTCGTCGACGCCTATTTTCTGGGAACCTATGTGGGTACACAAGCGCTGACTGGCGTCACCCTCATGTTCCCTCTCTTCATGATTCTGGTTTCCCTGTTCAC
>NZ_LCWX01000234.1:0-9381 GCF_001431305.1 Pseudovibrio sp. POLY-S9 | reverse complement strand
GCTCGTGTCCAACGGCTTCGCCAGCATCTATGCAAGAGCCTTTGGCGCCAACAACCACCGCATCGCAAAGAAGATCATCGACAGCGCGATCGCCCTCGCATTGATCGTCTGCGGCAGCCTTATAGTGAGCTTTCTGGTCGCTGGATTTCAGTTAGCTCTGTTCCTGACCAACGGCTCTGACGAGCTAGCTGGAATTGGCTATCAATACATGGCGATCCTCATTTTGGGTTCGCCGCTGGGGTTTGTTCTATCCATCAACATCGACAGGCTGCGTTGTGAGGGATTACTGCCTCTCATGACAGTCATCACCCTGAGCTCCGCATTCCTGAACATCTTCTTCGATTGGCTCTATGTGGTGCAGTTCGGCTGGGGCGTGGCAGGCTCTGCTTATGGAACATTGACAGCACAGCTGATTTCATTGGTGGCGCTGATCGTCTATTACACATCCAAGCGCAGAGAACTTTCCTTCCTGAACTGGCGGCCAGTGAGCTTCCAATGGAAGTCTCTCATCGCCCTTGGTGTTCCCCAAAGCCTTGGCTACACGGGCGTCTCACTGGCTGCTGCCGTCACGCTGTTTGCAAATCAGCTTTGGGCCGGAAGTAACTATGAAGTCACCGCAGGTGCCTATGGCATCATCACCAGAATGATGACCTTCACATTCCTGCCTCTGCTAGGTCTCAGCATGGCGCTACAATCCATTTCAGGAAACAACTACGGCGCCCAAAAGCACGACAGAACCGCACAAACCTTGAAGATAGCGATCATAATCTCGCTCATCTACTGCAGCGGTGTTCAGGCAATCTACTTCCTGTTCAGCTCCCAGCTGGGCGCTATCTTTGTCGATGACGCAGCCACAATCGCAGACGTAGAGCGCATCATACCAATCGTGTCCATGATGTTCTTCCTCTCTGGTCCGTTGATGATGGTGGGCACATTCTTTCAGGCGATCGGTGATGCCGCCCGCGCAGGCATTCTGATGCTGGCCAAAACCTACCTGTTCGCAGTCCCGCTTACCCTCATCCTGCCCTATGCAATGGGAGAGGCCGGTATTTGGTACGCCAGTGTGTTCTCCGAGGTTCTGCTGCTGGGGCTCACCTTTGTCATCGTACTCGCCCACAAACGAGCAGCCGCTCCGGCTACAGTTCTCGCGAATACATAACCAACCAGCCCTCGCATACGCATCAAAGTATGCGAGGGTCACAAGTTTGTCGGCAACCTGTACCAAACAAGACAGCAGCCTCTCCTCACCTCCACTAAATCTAGTCTCATAGATGCATCTCCTTGCAACAGACGAACCGTCTTTATTGCAAGAAACAGCATCAACGGCATACACGTTCTATGGTGAGGCGCGCGAGACTGCATGACTGATTTAGTAAACGCATTGCTGATCGAACTCGGCAACAGAATTGGCTTTGACAACTTCTCCCTGAACGAAGACGACCAGATTTTCCTCGGTCTTGATCAGGACCTCGCCATGAGCATCGTCTGGCGAGATGAAAGCCAGACCCTCCTTTTCAATGCAGTTGTCAGCAAGCGCGACACCAGCAACCCGCAAGTCCTTCAGGCTTTGATGCAGGCCAATTGCGTGTTTGCAGACAGTCATGCCATGGCGTTTAACATCAGCCCAAAAGCAAGCTGCATAAATCTCTCCATGGTGGTGACAATCTCCGACAGATCCTCCTTTGCCCTCCACAACAAGCTGGACATGTTCATCCGCACAGCTGCCTCCTGGCACGAGCGCCTCAAGAACCCGGAAGGTCTCAGCCCGAATTGGGATAACCCAAGCCACGCCAACCCCTGCCAGACCGATAACTTCGCAGATTTTGGAGCAAGAGTATGAGCACCATTGAACTCTCTAGTTTTGTAACTGCAGCCCAATTCGACAACGGTCTGGACAAACTGCACACCACGCAAGAGACCGTTACACAACGCACTTCTCATACATCGGTTGGCGGAAAAGTACTCTCCTGGGCCAAGCTCCATATCACTGGAGATGGCCAGAAATCTGCAGATCAGACCCGTTTTCAGGAAGCATTAAAAACAGAATTCGGCAAAGACGTCGGTGAAGCCGCTTACAAGGCTTTCGCACCAGGTGATGGGAAAGCCCACAGCTTGACCAAAGCACAGGTACTGGACACAGTTGAGTTCGCGTTGAATGCTCAGGAAAGCAATGTCGAAGAGCAGAATGTAACCGCACGAGCGGATATCCTCACAAGCGTCACCAAAACGCATGGTGCAGAGGTAGCAGCCAATGTCACCAAATTGCTGGAAGGCTCAAGCGAGTTTGCAAATGCCGGAACCGATCCTGAGCAAATAAAAGCAATTGTCTCACAGATTGCAGAGGATGTTGCGAAGAATCTGGAAGTAATAGACGCCAGCATCACTCAGCACATCGAGAAACTGGGCGACCGTGAACACCTGGCAGCAGCTGCTTCAGAGGCTGGCATCCAGATCGACTGGGACAATGTCTCCCCTGAGCAGATCACAAAACTGCAGGAAAACGTTCAAGGCAAACTGGAAAATCAATCCAGATCAGACAAATCAAACTCTTCTATTCGCAGCAGCTTGAAGGATGAACACATTCAACAGGCCGTAAACAACCAGCTTCGCGCCATCGAAGCGCTTCAATCAGCAAGCGCAGGCGGAACAGCCCTTAAGCAGGTCTTCGCTGAATTGGACTTGCCTGCTGAGAAGGTGAGCCCAAGCGCATTTGGATTAATCGCATCGGTATTGAACGGCGAGTTCAAAACATGGTCTGGCCCAGAAGGCACGAACGACCTTACTGACCAGATCGAGGCGATTGTCAAAAAGACAATCACCAACTGCGCTGTTCAGGGCGTATTAAAATCAACACTGAGTGAAATCGCTCAAACAGATGAGTTTAGCGCACAAATCACTCCATTTGTTCCTGAGGGAACACCCAAAGAAATCAGCGCTGCACAAAATTGGCTACCTAGTCTCGCTGCTCAGGAAATTGTCGAGCAATTGAAGGTAGGCAATCATTTTGAGGAGCAAGGAGGCATCCTCAACGCAGCAGTCACCGAACTGGGTAGGCAAATTGAATCTGCAAATGCAACCAACTACACAATCAAGGGCTTTGTTGAGCAACTTGCCTCTGAAAACCTCGATGTCGAGTCGACACTCGCTTATGCCGCAGAATACTCAAAAAATGCGAGCGCCTTTGGAGGAGATACAAATAAGTCTTCTTCAGCACGCCATTTTACGAAAATATTCAATGACCACCCAGAAATGAAAACCAAGTTGAACGAGGCTTTCTACTCAGACAAACTTCGCCTTAATCTCCAACTGATTGGTGCAGGTATCCAGCGAGTTTCAGAAGTCTCATTGAAACTACTAGAAGTACGGGTACAACAAGCTGGTCGAAACAAAGCTGAAGCTCAAGCACATCATGCAGAGCTAATTGCCACGCTTGAGGGGCCTTTCAAACAACTGTTTAACCCAGTTTTGGACGCTTTGAGCCTGCCTGAAGCCGACCAGATGTCTGAAGAAGAATTCATGGAAGAAAAAAACTTGGTCTTAGATGAGTTTTCCTTGCCAGATGAGCAGCCTGAGCAAACAGCTGATGTTGCAAACGGACTCGTGAAACACTTCGACAGCATCTTCAAGAAGCACAATCTACAGCTCAGCTTCTGATCTAGCGAAGCGTGCCAGCAGCAACATAACTGCTGGCACCAGTCCTGTTACAGCAAAATCACTGCTGTTCCGCCGAGCGATAGCAGAGCACCACCCCAGGCCAGAGGTCTTGGCATGTTTCCTGTTCGCATCCAGAGCAATGGCAGAATAAAAACAGGCGACAGAGAGCCAAGAATGCTGGCAACAGCTGCATCATAATGAGCGTAGGCATAGAGCAGCAGCGAAACAGATATGCCATATCCAATAAACCCGGGCAGCACCACGCGAAACAACAGCATCCAGCTCATCTCTGTTGAGGCCTGAACCGCCGAGACAGGCATCAATCCAACCAGCGCCACAATAAACGCAGCGCCGGTAACCCGCACAGCTGAAGCTGCCAGAGGCTCGGTCCCAGCAACAAGCAATGGTTTCAGGACAAGCATTCCAATCCCTTGCGAAGCAGCTGCAACAAGCGCCAGCAACACAATCACAACCAACCCGCCACTGCGACGAGTAGCTTCTGTTTCCTGATCAGAACTTCCAAACAAAATCGCCAGGCAAATGCCGAACAGAGCGATTGCGATGCCAACAATTTCGGTAAAGCTCAGCTCCTCACCAAGAAACGCGAAGGCAAGCACAGCAACGATCGGCGTTTTGAGAGAGAGCAACAACTCTGTTTGCCGCGGCCCAGCTCGGCGCAAACACGCCATCAAAGCCAAGTTGCCAATGATCACACTGACAACAACGCTCACCACAAAGGCAGGCCATTGGCTCCAATCAACTGTTTGCCAGTACCCCAACACAGAGCAAAGCACACACAGGATAGCGCCGGATGTTAACAGTTGAATGCGCGTAAATTCAAAAACGCCAACACGTTGTAGCGGTCGGTGGGCCAACATTGATCCACATGCCCACCCTAATGATGCCGCCAGAGCAGACGACACCGCGAAAACAACCATAGCAAAACTCTCCAAACATGCTACAATATTTGTAGCAATACATCGCTATAACAAACCTAGCAAAAAGGAAAGCCCTATATCTGTGAAAATACCTAAGGCAGGAACCCCGGTTCGCGGCTCAAAATCCGGCAAACCAATCATGGTTCTCTTTGATTTGCTTGGCAGACGATGGGCTCTTGGCATCATTTGGAACCTTTCAACCGGCCCGCAAACCTTCCGCACTCTCCAGTCCAATTGCGACTCAGTCTCACCCACTGTGCTCAATACCCGTTTGAAAGAACTACGAGAATGCGGGATCGTCATGAATGGAAAAAGCGGCTACGAACTGACAGCAGAAGGCGAAGACCTGTTCACCTACCTGCAACCCTTAGGCCACTGGTCTCAAACATGGTCCCATGCAGCCAAACTGAAAGATGACCAATGAAATTCAACCATATCGGCATTCCAACCAAGGGATACTTCGAGGAAGAGATTCCGCTGCCTCACCTGCACATGACCGTCAGCGACCACAAAAACAATCCCTTCGGCATCCAGTGGCAGCGCTATGACGAAGGTGCGCCCTACCCTGAGATCGTGAAGACAGTGGCACACGTGGCCTTTGAAGTTGACGATTTGGAAGAGGCGCTGAAAGACCAGAAGGTTATCATAGAACCCAACTCCCCCATCCTCGGACTAACCGTGGCCTTTATCGAGGTAAATGGGGCACCTGTTGAGCTGATGGAAGTTGATCGTACCATCTGCAAAGAAGACATCTAGCCCAGCGCTCACACCTAACAGCAACTTAATGCCACCAAGTCGCTTCCCACCTGCACTCTCAGTCTTTTTTCAGGCCCTCAATTTAAAGTTTAGAGCATCAAAGACTATGCCGGTGGCCCATGCAGCAGGAAAAACCGCCCAGCGCTGAACACAAAATCGCATTCATCCCTTTGGTGCTGATCACCACAGCACTGTTTATGACCCTGCGAAACATGCCAATGATGGCAGAGACCGGTATGCAAATGGTCCTGCTCAACGCCATCACCGTGTTTGCTTTCCTCATTCCAACAGCATTAATCTCAGCAGAACTTGCAACAGGCTGGCCGCAAAATGGTGTGTTCCATTGGGTCGAAGCTGCTTTCGGCACGCCCGTCGGCTTCGTGGCCGTGTTCCTGCAATGGATACAATCCATCTTCGGCGTCACATCAATCGTCGCCTATGCCACAGCCACACTCACATATGCCTTTGATCCGGAGTTGGGCTCAAATCGCTACTACATCACCTTCTCGGTGCTCGCCCTCTATTGGGCTGCAACACTGATCAATTTCAGAGGAACAGAAACCTCGGAGAAGATCTCAGGTTACGCTGTCTCCATCGGCGTCTTCTTTCCCTCAGCCCTGCTGATCCTTTTTAGCATCTACTATCTGTTTGATGGTGAAACCATTGCACTCGACACCTCAGCAACACTCTCAAACTGGGTTCCATCACTTTCCGACACCACCAGCCTCGTCTTCTTCATGAGCTTCGTGTTCGGCTTTGTCGGCATCGAAGTGTCCGCCTGCCATGCAAACGAAGTAGAAAACCCGCAAAAGAATTATCCGCGTGCAATTTTCACAGCAGCAATCGCAGGCTTTGTCATCACCCTTGCGGGTGGGCTTGCTGTCTCACTCATCCTTGAAAAAGGCAATATCTCCAACATCAACGGCGCCCTTCAGGCTTTCTCCGCTTATCTGAATGCCTACGGCCTTTCCATTCTAACACCCTTCATCGCACTGCTGGTCGCAGTCGGGGCAGCCGGTCAGGTCAGCACCTGGATTGTTGGTCCGGTAAAAGGCATGTGGGCAGCCAGCAGAAAGGGACTGCTGCCAGCACATTTCGCTAAAGCCAACAAAAACAACGTCCCCACAGCACTTCTGATCCTGCAGGCATCTCTCATTTCATTCATTGCTCTAAGCTTCATTCTCTTCGAGAACGTCAATCTGGTGTTCCTCGTCCTCACCTCAACAGCTGTACTGCTTTACTCATTGATGTACCTGCTGATGTTTGTAGCAGCCATTCGCCTGCGTTACACTCATCCGCATATCCCGCGCCCGTACAGAGTGCCTGGCGGCAATTGGGGCATCTGGCTGCTCGGTATCATCGGTATGTTGACTGCCATAAGCTGCTTTGCGATCGGCTTCATTCCCCCACCATCCCTGCCATTCTCAATAAAGAGCTTTGAAGGCCTCATGGTTGTGGCCGTTATTCTCGCCCTGCTGGTTCCACTCAGCATATGGTTCCTACGCCGCAAGAAAATCTCGCACGCCTCGAAAAGTAGAGGGCACGAGTAATGGGCAAAACACCACGCAATCAGCCAAAGCACCACATAACCCTTTGGCACTTGGTGTTTATGACCACAGCGCTCTTCATGACTATGCTGAATATGCCGCTCATGGCACAAACCGGCATGAAGATCCTGTTCTTCAACACAGCAGTGATCCTCTGCTATATCCTGCCAGTCGCCCTCATTTCAGCAGAATTGGCAACAGGTTGGCCCAAACATGGTGTCTACACCTGGGTGCAGGAAGCCTTCGGCGCCCCATTCGGGTTCATGGCAATCTTCCTGCAGTGGTTTCAGGCCATTTTCGCCATGGTCGCAACCGTTGCCTACACCACCGCAGCCCTCGCATTTGTGTTTGACCGTCCACTTGATGAAAACCCATGGCTCATGTTCACGGGTGTCATCATCATCTACTGGGGTGCAACCTTCGCAAACTTCAAAGGCACTCGCATCACAAAACGTATTGCTGGCATTTGCTTGTTGGCGGGAACCATCTTTCCATCCCTCACCATGATCACACTGGGCCTGCTCTATGTGACTGGACCAGCACAACCCGCTATTGATATCAGCCTCACCACAGCCAATATCATCCCATCCCTCTCTCAAACCTCAACCTTGTTCCTCTTCCTCAGTTTCCTCTTTGGTTTTATTGGAATGGAAGTTTCAGCGGGCCACGCGACAGAAGTTCAGAACGTTCGGCGCACCTACCCAATCGCAATCCTCATCGCAGCATTCATCGGCTTTTCAATTTCTCTTCTAGGCGGTTTGACCATCGCTATGATCATCCCGGTAACAGAGATCTCGAACACCCTTGGCGTCCTGCAAACCTTCACAATACTGCTCGATCATTATGGCGTGCCGAACATCTTGCCCATTGCGGCTATGTTCATCGCTGTTGGTGCCGCCGGACAAGTCAGCACTTGGATTGCAGGACCAGTGAAAAGCCTCGCAGTCGCAGGACGGGATGGCATGCTCCCCAAATTCCTACATGGCTCGAACACTCACGATATGCCAGTGCCACTCATGTTGGTGCAGGCCACCATCGCCACACTCATCGCAACCGCTTTCCTGCTTCACGTGAAGACCAACGAGGTGTTTTTGTACCTCACCTCAACAGCCGTCCTGCTTTACTCTGTCATGTATTTACTGCTCTACAGCACCGCAATCCGGCTCCGATACAAATACCCCAATGTTCCGCGGACCTATAAGGTCCCGTTCGGCAACTGGGGCATCTGGGTGTTGGGCAGCATCGGCTTCAGCATCTCGCTCATTGCCTTCATGATCGGCTTCCGGCCTCCCGACGAACCCGACTTTCCGGCAACAACTTACCTGGCAATCATCATCCCCGGCGTGTTCCTCACACTCAGTATTCCGTTCATTCTCTGGAAGGTACGCCGCCCCAATTGGAAAGCCAGCAAACAAACAAAAAAGCCGCGCCCTACACCATAGAACGCGACCCTCCAAAACTCTATCAAACCAACACTCTGGTTCGCTCTCTTACCCTACAAAGGCTTAGTCCTCAGCTTCCTGCTCTTTCAAACGCGCACGCAGATCTTGCGCATCTTCAAAGATTTCGGTTTCCTTATTCATAACCCGCAAAGAACCGGAGCCAATATCAAACCACGCACCGTGAATGTCTAAATTCCCCTGTGTGACAAGCTTTTCAATAAACGGGAACGTCATCAGGTTCTTCAAGCTCTGACGAATACCAGCATATTCCAGCGCAAGTTGCGGATCTTCGTGCTTATCGACAGGAGTACAAGCCAGCGTGATCGCAGCAGGTTCCAACATCTTTATCCACGGCCCAACAAACTGACCAGTCTTGCTGAGTTTGCCATTACTTTCGCGGAAAGCCTGAACACCACCACACTTGCAATGGCCCAGCACAACAAGATGCTTCACCTTCAGGCCAGTCACTGCATACTCAAGCGCTGCACTGGTACCGTGCGTGCCACCGCCTTGGATAAATGGAGGCACCAGGTTCGCCACGTTACGAACTACAAAAAGTTCCCCCGGCTGCGCATGGAAGATACCTTCAGGTGTAACCCGGCTATCACAGCAGGAAATCACCATCACTTCAGGTTCTTGGCCATAGATGGCGAGGTTTTGATATTCCTCTTCAAACTGGCGATAAATCCGCTCTTTATAAAGGCCGTATCCAGTCAGCAGTTCTTTCGGAAAATCAGTCATGCGTCGCCATCTCGTTAGTGTCGGTATTGTCTGCCTATATAGCTAAGGCAAACGATCTTTCAACTGGCGAAAAGACCAGAAACTTAAAAGTTTCTCTGCATACACGCCCACAATGTACCTTGCCAGTTTCTCGAAAGTCAAAAGCCCGATTAGCTCCTTCGAGCCATGACTTCTATTTCGACCTTCATCTCTTCCTTGATGAGAGCGGTAGAGTCGGGGAGAGACGCGCCCTGCGGTAGATGAGGGGAGTAGCTGTTGACCGGCTGCTTTCGCACACTGCCGGTGCCTCAATCCTCACCATGA
>NZ_LCWX01000233.1:0-201 GCF_001431305.1 Pseudovibrio sp. POLY-S9 | reverse complement strand
CAAACACCTTCCAGATATCAGCTATCCCAAAGGAACAATGGTCCGAAAGGTGCCCAGAACAAGAGCGGAAATCAGCTTTAAAGGCAGGCTCTGGTATGCCCCCAAATGCTTCCGCGGCTACACTCTCGCCATACGTCCCTCAGACAAACCTGAGATCTTCAACGTATGTTTTGCAGCAAACACAGTCGCAAAAATCGACTT
>NZ_LCWX01000232.1:0-308 GCF_001431305.1 Pseudovibrio sp. POLY-S9 | reverse complement strand
AAGTCGATTTTTGCGACTGTGTTTGCTGCAAAACATACGTTGAAGATCTCAGGTTTGTCTGAGGGACGTATGGCGAGAGTGTAGCCGCGGAAGCATTTAGGGACATACCAGAGCCTTCCGTTAAAGCTGATTTCCGCTCTTGTTCTGGGCACCTTTCGGACCATTGTTCCTTTGGGATAGCTGATATCTGGAAGGTGTTTGGGAAAGATATGCTGTGAGATTGTATAGCGACTGATAGGTGGCGCTAATCCAAGTGCTTCATGCGGGCGATGGAAATTATAAATCCGCCTCCATTGATCAAAGGCCGA
>NZ_LCWX01000231.1:0-65215 GCF_001431305.1 Pseudovibrio sp. POLY-S9 | reverse complement strand
CCTCCGGAGCCGCAATCGTATGCGGTGGGGCTTTGCGCACTAGATCGCTAGTTGCAGCGGAAAATATTAGGTGCGCACTTCGCAAATCCAATGTTTTGTTATTGCTTCACCACCACGGCGCGAGTGCCCCCTGCGCCGACGGATCGCTAAACACGCGACTTTTAAAGTGGCAACGCAGTTGCAGGGGTCTTGTTAGCCAACCATCTGGAAGCCTTGCATGGATCATTGTTATGATCTGCATCACGGAGTTGGGAGGTGCTTTCACGTAGAACGAAAGTGATATCTGCGGCATCTTCGAGGAGTACATCTCGCACTTGAAAGCCATGACCTCGCATATTTGAAGCTCAAAACATTGGAGTGAATTGCCAAGATTATGTGACGAAACGCAAACCTTAAAATGAGGTACTGCTTGTCGCCCCCTATGGAGAAGTGCAGATCTCTATATTGGCGCAGCTGTTTATGCACCACTTTCCCTTTCATTCACTCTGAAAGAGCAAGCTAATCACCCTCTCAAGAGCCTATCTGCTCGAGACCGAGACATGCTATGCCATACTTATATCCAGCATGACTTTCTTAGCTGCCTGTTTGACGCTTTCTTCTGCTTGCGTCAGGAGTTTTATCCGGTCAAAAATCTGTGCGTCCTCATTCAGAGTTTTCCGAAGCGATTGCCCAAAGGCCATGCGAACTTCGGTACCAATATTGAACTTGCAGATCTTTGTTTCTTTTGCCAGTTTCTGCCTGACTTTTGCAGGAATCCCAGAGCCTCCGTGTAGCACGAGCGGAATGTTGGTGACGTTTTCAATGGCATGGACCAGATCGAAATCGATCATTGCTGCTTTTTCTTGTTGCAAGTGCACATTACCGACAGAGATTGCGAGCGCGTCGGCATTACTTTCCTTCGCAAACTGCGCGGCTTCTTCTGGTTTCGTACCTGAGGACACAGCACCCTCAGCGTAGCCAACAAAGCCGACTTCTCCTTCCAGAGAGACACCATGTGGCTTAGCGTTTGCAGCGATGGACTGCATCAGGCGGATGTTTTCCTCAAGAGGAAGCTTGGAGCCATCAAACATGACGGAAGTAAAGCCAAGGTCTATTGCTTTCAGGCAATCCTCTACTTCGTAGCCGTGGTCAAGATGAGCAACCACTGGAACAGAGGCTGTCTCAGCTAGAACTCTAAACATTGGCGCCAGAACTTCCAATGGAGTATGGGCGCGACATCCAGGACCTGCCTGCAGAATGACCGGGCAGCCGATCTCTTCGGCAGCCTCCACAAATGCACGTGCATCTTCCCAACCTAAGACAACAAAGCCAGCAACTGCTGTCCCATTGTTCATGGCTGGGGCTAAAACGTCTTTAAGGTTTGCAATAGGCATTACTGTATCACTACTTAAACTTGGCGATCATGTCTTTGATGCCTGGGATCGTTTCGACCTGATATGCGTGCGTTGGCTGGAAATGCTGCACCAGTGAACGTTGACTGAGGCCGCCGAGAATTGTGAAGTAATACATTTCATAGCCCGGTGCGGCGACACAAGGATGGTAGCCCTTATCGATAACAAGAGTTGATCCATCTACGATGTGATAGGCTTCCCCGACTTTCCCATCTTCTTTCTGAAGCAGCTGCATTCCAAAGCCGTGTCCGGGCCGGAAGCGGAAGTTGTAAGTTTCGTCATGCCGTGTCTCATAAGGCAAGTTGTCAGTGTCATGCTTATGAGGAGGAAATCCTGACCAGCCGCCCTGCCCTACAGTAAACAGTTCGGAAACCAAGAGACGGCCAACTTTATCGTGATATTTAGTTCCAAGTATATGCTTGATTTTACGATGTGTTTTCGTGTCATCTGAGCCGTACTGAACAACATCCAGGTCAGATGATGTCACCGCAAATGGTGTCAGAACACCGTCATATCGCGCTCCAGCGATGAACACTTCGGCGGCATCACTGACGCAAACAATTGTTGTTTTCGCTCCGGTCGGGATATAGACCCCTTCAGGCTCGCCATCCCAAACATCTACGCCGCGACCGCCTATTCCATTCCAGTTCAACCCTTCGCATTCAACGTTTACCGAGCCAGTTGCAGGTACGATGCAAGTTTCATAACCGGGAACCTGATAGTGGAATGCTTCCCCTTGCTTCAGCTTTACGATGTTGAAGTAGTTTAACGGAACGCGGGCATCATCAACGTCTACGATGGGCTTATTCTGATTATTATATGGAGGGATATGCATGCTTAGTCCTTCGTCAAACTCAATGTTTCTTCTACGGAAATGCTGTGTTGTTTCAAAAACCTCACCAGCTCTTTTTCATCGGGCATTGCTGTTGCACAGCCAACCTTGGACACCACAATTGCTGCGCAGGCAGACCCGCGAAAAACGCTTTGCTGCAAGGTCTTTCCATTTGAAAGTGAGGATAGAAAACCACCTAGAAATGCATCTCCTGCACCCGTCGGCTTCACTGCAGAAACAGTGAATATGCCGGTCTGAAATGACTCATTTTCAGTGTAGGTGGTTGAGCCTTTCGAGCCCATTTTGTAAATGCAGATACAGTCAGATCTGTTTGCAAGTTCGTGGGCAAACTTCGGGCCATTAGCCATGTTCCCAGCCATGAAACCAAACTCCTCGTCATTCCCTACAATGACATCACAGAGTGAGCTCATGCGTTTATATGTCTCTGTGGCTTCCTGTGCGGATGCCCAACTGTAGGGGCGGTAATCGATATCAAAAATCGAAACCAATCCCTCAGCTTTTGCTTTCTCCAAGGCGTAAAAAGTCGCTGTGCGAGATGGCTCGGAGGCCAGCAAAGTTCCTGTGGTCACGATTGCATCAAACTGAGAGAAATCAACAGCGTCTACATCGGCTTCGCTCATCATAAAATCTGCTGCACCATTTCGGTAAATGGTCGTCTGATGATCGAGCAAACGTGCTTCCGAGAGCGCAAGGCTGTTTCTGTATTCTCCGCCAATTGGGGTGACGTACTTGTGAACTATTCCGTACCGCTCCAATTGATTGACGCAGTAACGTCCGATTGCATCGTCAGAAACACGGGTCAGCAACGAAACGTGGCATTCTTGCCGGCGCAGGGCGACTGCAATGTTTGCAGCAGATCCGCCCAGATGCACAGACATGGTTTGCGCATCTTCAATTGATGTGCCTGCAGGTTCTGGCGTGAGGTCCATGCCTGCACGCCCGACAACCAGATATCTTTTCCCCTGTAGCTGTTGCAAAAGTCTGTTCATTACACACCCACACGCTGGTTTATGCGACCAACTTCCCATTCTTCACGTGCGGTGCGTACATTCTGACTGTTAGAAACTTCGGGCAGTCCAACTTCCCACCATGCATGACCTTCCTGTGTCCATCCTTCATAAGGATCGACCTGAATAGAAATGATCGTGGTTCGGTCTGCTGCCTTTGCCCGTTTGAACGCTTCACGCAGCTCTGCAATCGTCTCTACGGTTTCTGCCAGTGCGCCTTGAGCTCTTGCGTGCGCAGTAAAATCCACTGCAACAGGGTTTGTAATTGTTGGTGAATCTTTGATCAGATTGTTGAAAGAGGTGTTGCCGGTGTTGTTCTGAAGTTTGTTGATCACGGCGAAGCCACCATTGTCGCAAACCATGACAATGAGCTTCTTTTCGGTCAGGACGGAGGAATAGATATCCGAGTTCATGAGCAGGTAGGAACCGTCACCTGTAAACACGATGGTATCCTGATCGGGCTCTTTCTCGGATTGAGCAATACGTGCCCCCCAACCGCCGGCAATCTCATAGCCCATGCATGAGAAGCCGAATTCGACATCAACCGAGCCGATGGCTTTGGTTTGCCAGTTAGCGGTAACTTCGGCAGGCAGGCCGCCTGCAGCTGCAACAACCCTGTCATTGTTGTCACACAGGTCGTTTACGGCACCGATAACCTGCGCATAGCTGTTAGGTCCATTTGCGGGGTCAACATTGTGCTTCACATAGGAGAGCCACTCTGCCTTTTCCTGTTGCGCAAATGCGGTCCACGTCTCTGGAGCCTTGTATAGCTTTAAGGATGCAATAAACGCAGACAAACCTAATTTTGCATCACCCACGACAGGGAGCGATCGATGCTTGCTTGCATCATGACGAGCAGCATTAAGGGAAACAAACCGAGCATCTTTTCTGAAAGCGGTCCATGACCCGGTGGTAAAGTCCTGCAAACGTGTTCCAACAGCAATAACCACGTCAGCATCAGCAGCAATTGCATTTGCTGAGTTTGAGCCTGTTACGCCGACTGGTCCGCAATTCAGCTCGTGATCTGACAGCAGGTTTGCACGGCCCGCTATTGTTTCTATAACCGGAATTTGTGTCTGTTCAGCAAACGCAAGCAATTCTTGCGCGGCACCAGAATATTGCACGCCACCGCCTGCTATGATCACAGGCTTTTTTGCGGCTTGAATGAGTGCAATAGCGTCATCAAGCTCCAACTCATCAGGTGTCTGCCGACGGATGCGGTGAACTTTTTTCTCGAAGAAAGCAACAGGGTAGTCATAGGCCCAACCTTGGACATCCTGTGGCAGTCCCAGGAACGCTGGACCGCAATCAGCCGGGTCAAGCATGGTCGCTATCGCAGCAGGCAACGACTGAATGATCTGTGCTGGATGTGTAATACGGTCCCAGTAACGGGAGACTGCGCGGAAAGCATCATTCACTGATGCAGTCGGATTACCATAATGCTCCACCTGTTGCAGCACCGGGTCCGGCAATCTTGAGATGAACGCATCACCACATAACAGTAGCATTGGAAGCCTGTTCGTGTGTGCTAACGCAGCTGATGTGGCAAGGTTTGTTGTGCCTGGTCCTGCTGAAGCCGTGCAGAACATGAATCTCTTACGTAAATGATATTTGGCATAGGCTGCAGCGGCAAAGCCCATGCCTTGTTCATTCTGACCTCGATAAAGCGGAAGTGTATCGCGATGCTCATATAGTGCCTCGCCCAAGCATGACACATTGCCGTGACCAAAAATTCCGAACCCACCTCCGCAGAGCAGCACTTCGTCACCGTCAATACTTATGTACTGGTTTGCAAGATACCGGATGATCGCCTGCGCCATAGTCAAACGGATTGTGCCAGTGGTGATTTCACTTTTTGTGGTCATGGTGTCCCTATTTCCTTCCGCCTGCAATTGTCGCCTTGTTCCGCCACAATTCGCGGTCCCATCAACTCGTCTATTGACGCCGTGGTAATTTTGAAGGATACCTATTTTGCAACCGGTTGCAACAAATCTTTTCTGGGAGATGTATTTTGACCCAACTGGAACTGCACTGATGAGAGGTAACTACAGGTGAGAGATCTATGAGATTGCGCTGAACTATCCGCATCTTTCTCGCGATCAGATCTTAGGATTGCTCGGAGGGGTTACACCTACCTGTTCGCAGTAAGAGGGGCAAAAATAGCGTTTATATCGAGTGTAGAATGATTTTTTTGCCCGTTCATATGTGAACACGTCGTTTGCGTGACTTCATGTTCTCCAGAGGTTCGGGCTTAAAGAAAGGCTGCAGGTTTTCAGATGAGAGGGCCTTACGTTCGATATAGTTTCAGTCTGGTCAATGCTGTGGCAAATCATATTGAAACCGCTTTCAATTTTCCATACCCCTCCTCCGGCCTGAACATAAGTCCGCCACAGCAGCATGATGGCACCAGTAGATTAGCAACATCGCTCTAAGTACAACAAAGGGATGAAACGTGGGAATTAGAATTGGTAATGCGCCCTGCTCATGGGGGGTAGAGTTCGCAGATGATGCACGTAACCCGAGCTGGGAAAGCGTTCTCGATCAATGTGCCGCCGCGGGCTACAAGGGCATCGAACTTGGGCCGATTGGTTATATGCCAGAGGACCCGGCAGTGCTGAAGGATGCGCTTGTGAAGCGGGATCTGGAACTGGTTGGGGGTGTCGTTTTCCGGCCGTTTCATGATCCGAAAGCATGGGAGGATGTTTGGGATGGCGCGAAGCGGACCTGCGAAGCCCTGAAGGCTCATGATGCCGAGCATTTGGTGCTGATTGACTCAATTTCACCACGGAGGGCACCAACTGCCGGACGTGCGAGTGAAGCCGAGCAAATGGATCTGCAGGAGTGGACTGCATTCAAAGAGCGTATCATGACAGTTGCGCGTATGGGGGCCGAAGAATACGGCCTTACAGTCGGCATCCACGCGCATGCCGCAGGCTTTATGGACTTCGAGAGTGAGTTAGAACGCCTCCTGGCTGAAACCGATCCCGAGTTACTAAAAATCTGTTTAGATACTGGCCACTCTACATATGCTGGCTTTGATCCGGTTGCATTCATGGACCGCCATATGGACCGCATTTCTTACATGCACTTCAAAGATACATCGGCATCGGTAAAGGCAGAGGTTATAACCAACAGGATTGGTTTTTACGACGCATGCGCTCAAGGGATTTTCTGTAACCTTGGTGAGGGAGAAGTGAATTTCCCAGCAGTGCTTGAAAAACTGCGCCAGGCAGGCTTTGAAGGCTGGTGTACGGTTGAGCAAGACTGCGACCCACAAGGTGACACATCTCCGATTGATGATGCTAAACACAATCGTAACTACTTGGAATCCATTGGCTTTCACTGAGGAAACATCATGACTAAATTAAACTGGGGTCTGATTGGAGGCGGCGAAGGAAGCCAGATTGGTCCTGCTCACCGTCTAGGGGCATCCGTTGACGGTTTGTTTCAGCTGGCGGCGGGCGCTCTGGATGCAGATGCAGCAAAAGGGCGCATGTTTGCTCAGTCGCTGGGTATTGCAGAAGACCGGGCTTATGGTGATTGGCAGGAAATGCTGGCCGTTGAAAAAACGCGCAGTGACAAAGTTGATCTTGTGACTATTGCAACACCAAACGCAACGCACTTTGAGATCACCAAAGCCTTCCTCGAAGGTGGCTTTCATGTGCTGTGTGAAAAGCCGATGACCATGACTGTCGAAGAAGGCGAAGAGATCGTAAAGATCAGTCGCCGGACTGGCAAAAAGTGCGCAGTAAACTTTGGCTATTCAGGATTCTCTCTGGTTCGCCAGATGAGAGAAATGATTGCTGCTGGTGATCTGGGTGACGTCCGTCTTGTGAAAGCAGAGTTCGCACACGGTTTCCATGCAGATGCTGCCGATGCTGACAATCCTCGCGTTCGCTGGCGCTACGATCCTGCTGCTGCTGGCGTTTCTGCCGTATTAGCTGATGCAGGTATCCACGCGCTGCATATGGCCTGCTTTGTAACCGGGCAGGAAGTATCGACTGTCTCAGCTGACTTTGCATCGACTATTGCCAGCCGCGAACTGGAAGATGACGCAATGATCAACTTCCGAATGGATGGTGGTGCAGTCGGGCGGCTCTGGACATCAGCAGTTGCCGTGGGGCGTATGCATGGCCTGAGCTTGCAAGTGTTTGGTGAAAAAGGTGGTTTGGCCTGGCAACAGGAACACCCCAACCAGTTGTACTACACACCATTGAATGGTCGCACCCAGATCATCGAGCGCGGTGCTGGCGACTTGTATAATGCAGCCCAAAACGCATCGCGCGTAACAATTGGCCACTCCGAAGGCATGCCCCTGGCCTTTGCAAATATCTATTGCGACCTTGCAGAGATGATCCACGCGGACAAAGCCAGCGGATCTTCTGAGAGATCAGCTTTCCTATTCCCAAGCTGTGAAGATGGTTTGCGGTCTATGGCAAGTGTTTATGCGGCAGTAAAGTCAGCGCATGCAGCTGGTGCATGGCAAGACGCAGTCCCAGCCCTGCTGAAGTAACACTTTTGAAAAGGGGCCGTATACTTACTGGCCCCTTTTTTGTAGGCGCCCCTAGTATTTGCCAGCAACTAAGCGGCCTTTAGTAAAAGTGTTCCACGTTCAACCACACGGCATGGAAACATACGTGTTTCAGGAATCCGATCTGGATCTTCCAGGCAGTCAACAAGCAGCTCAACAGAGGATGAAATGATTTGCTGAACAGGTTGATGGATGGTTGTCAGATTGATATTTGCCCAACCTGCCATTTCCATGTTGTTGAAGCCAATAAAGCCTATTTCTTCCGGTACTTTTAGACCAGCGGTCTGCGCGGCACTCAATGCTCCGATAGTAAGCACGTCATCACCACAAAAATAAGCGTTAGCGCGGTCTTTCAGCAAGATGCTCTGCATCGCTTTCCTACCTGCATCATAAGAGTAATCCTCCGCAAAATCGACGGATAATTTTACACTAGGATGCTCAGCGAGAACTCGTTGAAAACCGAAGAGGCGATCCTGCGTAGATGACGCATTTTCCGGCCCACCCAAAAATCCGATGTGCTCATACCCTTTAGAGAGCAAGAGCTCCGCAGCCAACTCACCGGCGTAACGGTTATCAATGCCTACGGTGTGCACAGTCGGCGTCGCGCTGCATCTCCCAAAGGAATGCACAACCGGAATTTTTGCATGCCGGAATGATTCAGCAAAATCAGGAGGCAGAGTGGAAGACGCTACAATTACTCCATCAACGCTGTATTGCAGAAGCATATCGAGTGATTTAGCCGGATCAACCTCACCTGAAAGGTTTACGAGAAGAGGCCTGAGCCCTTTTGCCTGCAATGACTGCGTAAACAGATCAAAGACCTGCAGAAAAACTGGGTTATGGAAATTGTTGGAAACCAGACCAATGAGCTTTGTCCGCCGCGTTGTTAAGCTGGAAGCTAAGACATTGGGTCGGTAGCCCAGCTCTTGTGCTGCTTTCTCGACTTTTCGGCGAGTTTTTGCAGAAACGCTTGCACCTTCCGTAAAGGAGCGCGACACCGCTGAAGCAGAGACCCCGGCACGCAATGCAACATCTTTTAGCGTAACAGCCATCCTCTGCCTTTTCGTTTTCACGCATCTGGAAGATACAAATTAATCCGTTCATCAATGATGGCCCAAGTAAAAAAACACAATTAAATTTTGGTGTTATTACTTGGTTATCCCTTCGAAACTGGGAGCAGACCTCCCAGCTTCGAAGTTTTACATATCATCAGGCTGCAACTCGCTTTTGGCGATAAGTATCTGCCACTACGGCCGCAACAATCAGAACACCTTTCACGATATTGATGTAATAAACATCGATACCTAAGAAGGTAAATCCTGACGTCAATGTACCCAAAATAAGCACACCAATGATGGTGCCCATAATGCGACCACGACCTCCGAAGAGAGAGGTTCCACCAATCACAACTGCCGAGATTGCATCCAGCTCCAACATCAGGCCAGTGCCAGATTGAGCGGTCATTGCGCGCGAAGTTTGAACGATGGAGGCGATGCCGTAGAGTGCGCCAGCCATGGTGTACACAAGGATTTTGTGTCTTTTGACGGCAATGCCTGCAACACGGGCTGCATCTTCATTTGAGCCAATTGCATAGGTACGGCGCCCATAAACCGTGTACTTCAAAAGCACATGGAAGACGCCAGCAACAATCAAGAATGTTATGACTGGCCAGGCTCCGGAACCGAAGATAGCAAAATCCTCAGTCAGGAAGCTCACCTGCTTGCCACTTGTATACCAACGCGCCAAGCCACGCGCTGCGACAAGCATCCCAAGGGTCGCGATAAACGGCGGAATTGCGGTAATGGCAATTACGCTCCCGTTGACAAAACCAAGCAGCGCTCCGACCGCAATGCCTGCGAGTACCGGAAAGATGATCGGCAGATCTGTAAGTGCTGGATAGACAGCTCGGGCATACTCTGAGCTTTGTGCCAGAGAGGCCGCTACGATGCCGGCGAAACCAAGAATGGAACCACCGGAAAGATCGATGCCTGCCATGATGATAATCTGACCAACGCCAATAGCAAGAATGCCAATGATTGCCATCTGCAGGATCATGATGAACAGACGTTGACCGTTGAAGATGAAAGTCTGCTCAACGACAAACCAGCCCAAAACTTCAAAAATTGCGGCGATTCCGACGAGTACCAGAAGAATACCCGTGTCCTTTGGAAGACGCTGAAGGAGAGACTTTTGCGTTTCGGCTGAGCCTAATGTTGATGATGAATTAATCAAGATGGCCTCCGAACTATGCCTTACGAGCCTGCCGACGCTGGTCAGCGATAACGGCAGCAACGATGATCATGCCCTTGGCGATTTCCTGATAATAAAAATCGATCCGCAGGAAGGTGAAACCTGATGTGATAACGCCGAGAATGAAGACGCCGATAACGGTCCCCGAAATCTTCCCTTTGCCGCCGAACAATGACGTTCCGCCAATGACGGCTGCGGAGATTGCATCCAGCTCGTACATGAAGCCCATGCCAGGCTGGCCCATTGTCGCTCGCGCACTCATGACGATACCGGCAAGACCGGCAAGGCCACCCGCAATCGAATATACAAGAACCTTATGGCGGTTTACTTTGATGCCGACTATTCGGGCCGCCTCTTCGTTGGATCCGATCGCATAAGTCCGGCGCCCATAAACCGTGTGCTTCAAAAGAATATGAAAGAGCACAGCAACACCGAGGAAAATCAGGACCGGATTAATGCCTTGCCCAATCGCCGTATATTGCTCGGTCAAACCAAAGATTGGCTGGCCTTCTGCATACAGCACAGCAAGCCCACGAGCTGCAACAAGCATCCCCAGTGTAGGAATAAACGGGGGAACACCGGTATAGGCGGTGATGGCTCCGTTGATACTTCCTGCCAGTAGCCCAACCCCGATACCTGCCAGCAGAGGAACAATAACAGGCAGATCTACAATGCCTGGATAGAAGATGGAAAAGCCGCCAGACGCCTGCGCAAAGCTCGCTGCCACCATGGCAGAGAGTGCTGCTACGGACCCGCCCGACAAGTCGATACCAGAGGTAATGATGACTTGCGTTACACCAACAGCAATGATGCCGATGATAGATACCTGAAGAACAATGATAACGAGCCGCTTAGAGTTAGCCAGAAAGCTTTGCCCAACGAAAATCCAGCCCAGGATCTCAAAAAGCGCGGCAATTCCGATCAAAACCATCAGAATGCTCGCCTCCTGAGGAAGCTTTCGGATTGCAGTAGTGTTCATCTACGTGCTCCCAATTATATGTAGCTGGCGTTTTCATGCACGCCAGTTTTCACACCTGTAATAAGGGAGACAATTTCGTTGCCATCCGTCTTGTCCGCATCCACGACGCCAACGATTTCACCACGCCGAAACACGAAGATCCGGTCTACCAGGTTAAACACCTGACGTAAGTTGTGGCTGATCAGGATCAGCGGAACGCCTTGTTTTTTCAGGCGGCGAATGATGTTTTCGACCTGCGTGGTTTCCTGAACCCCAAGTGCTGCGGTTGGCTCATCCATGATAATGAGTTTTGAGGCAAAGGCTGCAGAACGTGAGATTGCAACGCACTGGCGCTGACCACCGGACATTTTACCAATTGCGTTGCGCAAGTTGGGAATCTTAACAGCGGTCTTCTCAAGGCCTTCTTTGGCTTTCGCCAGCATTTTCTTCTCATTCAGAAAACTGAAGGGCCCGAGATTGAAATAGACTTCTTCACGTCCAAGGAAGATGTTGGCTGGAACATCCAGATCGTTTGCGAGTGCCAGATTCTGAAATACAGCTTCAATACCTGCTTCCCGAGCATCCAGAGGGCTTTTGAAGCTGACCTCCTTTCCGTCGAAGAACATCTGACCAGAAGAAGGCTGCTCAACGCCAGTGATTTGGCGAACAAAGGTGGACTTCCCTGCCCCGTTATCACCAACGATTGCGATGTGTTCGCCTTCACGGAGCTCAAAGTCTGCACCTTTCAGAGCTTGCACTCCACCATAGTTTTTGCAAAGACCTTGCGTTCGCAGGACGATCTTTCTCGCATCATTCATTGTTCTTTTCCTCACCAGGGCTGAGATAAAATCGGTCAAACCGACATCGCGGCCAATAGACTATGAGTTGCAAAGCGAGCAGCGCTCCGCACAGATGCACGGAGCGCCCTTACTGAAAGCCTGCTATTGGCTCATGTAGGATTTATGATTGTCCTGAGTGACCAGTTCGAACGGAATATTGATCCAGTTTGGCAGAGCTTCGCCGCTCATAGCTTTCACAGCAGCATCAACAGAGCCAGTTGCCTGCCCCTTGGCATTCTGGAAGACAGTGACATCCAGCTCATTTTTACTCAGGGAAGCAAGAGCGTCATCCGTTGCATCAACGCCAGCAACCAGAACATCATCCATATTCACGCCAGCAGCTTTGAGAGCCTGCACCGCGCCAAGAGCCATCTCGTCGTTGTTGGCAAATACGATATCGAATTCAAGACCAGAGCTGAGCCAGTTTGACACGACGTTGTTTGCTTCTGTGCGCTGCCATTTGGCTTCCTGCTCCGCAACAAGCTCGATGCCGTTACACATGGAGAGGCTCAGGACTTCGCGTACGTCTTCAGAACGAGTAACAGCAGCTTCGTTTGAAAGAATACCCATCAGCATAACCGCTTTACCAGTGCCTGCCGCCTGCTTGCACACTTCAAAAGCTTCCAGCGTGCCCGACCAGGTTTCATCGGAACCCACAAAGGCAGCCTTTTCACCCAGCGCATCCAGATCTGCAGGGCGACGGTTCACATAGATCAACGGAATACCCGCTGCTTCTGCCATTTTGGTAATTTGAGGGGCCGCTGCTGCACTTACCGGAGCTACGATGATTGCTGCAACGTCAGAGGCAATAAAGTTCTGAATTTGGCTCAACTGCATGCCGACATCTTCTCGGGCATCTTCGATCTGAATTGAATGCCCAAGTTCTTCTGCGCGACTTTTGGCAGCTTCTCGAAGAGCTGTCTGGAAATTATCATCAAAATTTGGACTTGAAAAACCGATAGTGTCGGCGCTTACGGCTGTTGCCATCATCGTGAACGCAGCGACTGCTGCCAGTAAACCAGTTTGTTTCATAGTTTCCTCCCATTTGCGTTAGCAACCGATTGCAAGAATTAATGAAGCGAATTTGGGAGCCATATCAACACCAGAACCCAAATAAACACTATACTAACCAAATCTTTCCTACCGATCACTACGGGATTAAACTAACCTAGCAATTACCAATATTGCAACCGCTTGCATTAAATTTACTATTTTGATGATTTGAAGTAGCCGTCTGCAGCTTCAAACAAAGAGATTAACATCAGCTCGGAAAACAACAAAACAGCCACGACGCCTACATCAAGCAGGCAACACCGCAACTGAATGGCAAGATAGGACGCTCACACCGATTGGTTGCACGTGTGGATGCGGGAAGACGGCCTGTCTGTTTTAGACTGCTCCAGTTACACTGCTTTTGCCGCGCAGTACCACGGCATAAGGTCGTTGTTATGGTTGATCTTATGATCGCAATCTCAAAGGGTGATTTGTTTGACGCCAAGCTAATCGCCGGACAGCCAGATGGGGAGCGAAGCAGCCGTCAATGCGACTAAGGCCATCATTCCCCCCCACCAAAAACCAGCTGAACCTTGGTTAGCGCCACCAGCAAGTCCAGTGATCGCCAAAAGTCAGCGCTGAGTTATTCCTTGATTGGATTCTTTCACAGATCGGCTGAGTGCGCTAAACGGATGGCGGTACTGTTGTCAAACAAGATCACTGCGATTAGGGAATTGGGCTTTAAGGCAGGCGATGGGCACTTTGCTTTTGCAGTTCCTTCGTGAAAACGTCCGCGGCCATCCCTTCATTCAACGCGCGTTTCAATAGCATTTGTTGAGTTTCAGGAGCTAACCCGCCGACTGGTGGGTCCAAATCCAGATTGGTTGGGAACGAGTACCCTTCTCCGCAGGATGCTATTGCCGCGTCAAGATGTTTGCCTGATAGCACCCCTTGCTCAGTCAGATGCTTCAGGGCCGGAAAAACCTTAGAACACATAGCACTACGATCAACACTTTCCATTGCGCGGCCAAACGCAGATGAGACCTGAAGCAAGTTCACCATACGATGAATATCTGTCGTCGTGTTTGCACCAGCTGCATGGAACAATGCAGGATTGAAGAAAACCGCATCTCCCTTTTCGAGTGGAAGCTGCACATAGTTAGCCTCGAAATATTCCCGGAAATCGTCTCGCCTCCACGCCACATAACCTGACAGGTATTTTTGTGAAAACGGCAGCAACTTTGTAGGTCCGCTTTCAAGGGGCATATCGCAGTGAGCAATCGCGCCCTGCAAGGTCATGTAGGGTGACAGGTGATGGACATGAGCCGGATAATCCTCGCAGACCTCGGCAGTCTGAAAGCCCAGATGATAATCTCTGTGTGCTTGCTGTGCTGCCCCTCCCGGATGGACCAGATTGACCTGTGTCGTCATCTGATAATTCGGCCCAAGCCAGCTCTCACAGACCGCGTCAATGAGCGGATTGGCAAAGTAACGAGCAAATACAGATGGATCTGCCAAGCATAGCTTCTGCAGGCTGTTCCAGATACGATCGTTCGCACCAGCAGCAGCAAAATGATCACCGCCATTGCCGGAAGATCTCTCAGCAGAAATAATGCTCTCAAATATCTGCGTAGCTTCGTCTATCGCTGCGATATTTTCTGCTGCTCCCTTAATCACCAGAACACCAGCTGTATTTTGCAAAACACTAGCCCACTCTGACAACAAGCTTCTGCGCTTGGATGTGTCTTCAAGCATATTTCGCAGGTTCGCTGCGCTGTAAATAGGGATATTGCTTTGCACATGGGTGGCGTTGGGAACTGTCTCAGCGGACAGCTCCTGTTCCACGAGTGCCTTGAACTCGTTTAAGTCACAGGCCGATTGCCTGTAAAATCCATCAATTTGTTTGCTACTGACCATCTTAGCCCCTCTCCTTGATGTATCAGGCATTAAATAAGCAAAATGTTGAATTGCCAGCCATATGCATTTCCATCAAGAATCCATCAATGACGCATCGTTTCCCTGTTAAAGAAATCGCTCTTCAAGCTGGATTAAGTACAGCAACGGTTGACCGCGTACTTCACAGCCGCACAAACGTAAGTCTGCAGTCTGTCCGCAGAGTACAAAACGCGATTGCAGATTTACACCTGCAGGAAAAGCAGCTGTCTGCACGCGGCAAGAAGCTCTTTATCGACTTTGTTGTCGAAGCTCCGGACCGCTTCTCCTCTGAAATACGGCGCGCTGTTGAAAGTGAAATTGGCAGATCAAACCCTGTCGTCATCCGGCCGCGTTTCATCATGCAAGAGCATATGCAAGAGGCTGAGGCCGTCAGTTACCTCAAACGCATTATGACTCACGGTAGTAATGGGGTTTGCCTGAAGCTGCGTGACACGCCAAAGCTCAGAGACATGATCAAAGCGCTCTCAGAAAGGAATATTCCTGTCCTCACGATGTTCACCGATATTCCGATCTCAGAACGACTGACATACATTGGAATTGACAATGCAAAGGCGGGAAAAACTGCAGCTTACCTGATCTCAAAGATGCTGCATTCTGCTGGCGGAACCATATTGATGAGCCGCAGCCACGAGCATTTTAAAGGTGAAGAAACACGCGCAATCAGCTTTCGATCATGGCTCACACGTAATCGTCCAGACCTGAAATTTGTTGAAACCATAGGAGGCTCTGGAGTTGATCATAAAATTGAAAAAGACCTGGCCTCTATTCTTGAGAAAGAGCAGAACATATGTGCTGTGTATTCCATGGGCGGAGGAAACAGGGCAATTATTCAAATGCTTGAGCAGTATAAGATGTATCCGGACAGCTACATTGCACATGACCTTAATCAGGAAAACAAAGCATTGCTCAACGCGGGCAGAATTTCATTTGTACTCCATGACGAGATCACTCAGGATATCTTGGCTGCCTTTTTTCACATTAGCCGTGCCAACAACATAACCCTAGCGGAGCCTCCAACTCCCAATGGTTCTGATGTTCACATAATTGCACCTGAGCTTAAATGAACCGCCCCCTCACCCACGCATTTATCCAGAAGGCTTCGATGGGAACAATTACGAAGGCCTCGCTCTCTTCAAACATTCCTCTACTTGTTCTCCAAAGTAGCTTTGTCATTCAAATCGATAATCGTGCTTACGATAGCAGTCATGAGCTATCAGCAACACTCCATGATCTGTTGTCAGGTTTTGTATCATGCTCACGATCTGAGTAGCATTCGCCTCATCCAGCGCAGAGGTCGCTTCATCGAAGATTAGAATATCAGGACTGCTCAAATGAGCCTGTTCAAGAAGCCGCTTTCGCTTTTGCAAAGGCTGGACTGCTAGATCAGGGAAATTGCTTCTTTAGAGCATTTTGCGGAGCCCCAAAGAGCAGCATTCGAGAGTTTGCTTATGATCTGTTCTCGTGACATCAAGCCCATTTCGACAATGACATCGACAAATCGTTTTCCGTTTACATCAGCTTCCTTCACAATCTTGGAGACCTCAGCATATCCAAGTATGGGTACGAATACGGTAGCAAGAGCAGATGAGTTGAGGAGATTTTGAAGCGCCTTATCTTCCAATGCTTCTATTCCATTCACGCATTTTTTCGCAAACAGATCCGCACCATGAGTAAGCAAATCTATGCTGTCAAACAATCGAGACGCGATAATCGGTTCGAAGTGGTTGATCTCGAGTTGTCCATTGAGAGCGGCAAGTGAAATCGCCGTGTCATTACCAATCACAGCAAATGCCAGCTGTTGAACCATCATAGGCATCACCGGGTTCACTTTACCTGGCATGATCGATGAGCCTGGCTGAATCGCGGGTAGCTTGATTTCACCGATGCCGGATTGTTTGTCGGAAGACATCATAATTAAATCGAGGCTGATCTTGCCCAAAATCTCAGCAGTAACTCGCAGTTCAGCAGAAAGTCTTGAAAACCCATCTGAGTTCTGCATCGCATCAAACAGGTTGTCAGATTGCTGTACAGGATGTGGCAATTCTTGACCTAAATACCGATAAACAGCTTCCTGATAACCTGCACGAGCACCGAGCTCTGTTCCGATTGCAGTTGCTCCCAACGGCAGAACTTGCAGGGCTTCAGTAGTATCCATGATTTTGTCACGGGCTCGAAGAATAGCAGCTGAGTATCCGCTGAACTCCTGTCCCATGGTCATTGGTTGCGCACCTTGCATACATGTACGGCCAATTTTGAGTACTTCGGCAAGCTCATCTGCTTTTAGCTGAAATGCCTCTCCCAGCCTTGTCAGAGCCTTAGTAAGCGCTGGAACTTTCTGCAGCACAGCCAGCTTGACAGCAGTAGGAACCACGTCATTGGTTGATTGTCCCATGTTTACATGGTCGTTAGGCTTCAAGTATTCGTAAGCTCCAGCCTCATATCCCATAATCTGCAAGGCACGATTAGCGATGACTTCGTTGGCATTCATGTTGATAGACGTACCACCGGAACCTTCCAACATGTTGATGATGAACTGGTCATGATGCTTGCCACCCATAATCTCATCACACGCCGCGGAGATCGCATTAGTCTGCTTGACGGTTAGACCTCCCAATACACCATTAGCTTGGGCAGCTGACTTCTTGATGATCGCAAGAGCCCGGACCAGAGCTTGGTCGTCACCGATCGTTGCAGAAGAGATCAAAAAGTTTTCTGCACCGCGAAGCGTGTTGATGCCGAACAATACATCATCAGGTAGTTCGCGAGACCCGATGCTATCAGTTTCAATTCTTGGCATCCGTCATGCCTCCGTAAATGTCAGGTTAGAATGATCTTTCCGTGCTCCAGGCAACGTCAGAACGCGGTTATGGAAGGCGATATAGATGCCGGGCTGTAAGAGCCGCGCGCACACCAATGCCTCAATCATGTTCTGAGAAGCATCAGACCCTTCAATGACATAGGGAACCATCGCACCTGTAAAAATCACCGGCACACGAGGTGCTTTGACCGCACAACATAATGCCTCACCACTCAGCGCCATGCTGTCTGTACCATGCGTGATAATCACCGCATCATGAGTTGCAGCAGCACTTGTAACTGAACGGGTAATTTGAGCACGTTCTTCATCACCAATTTCAAGTGAGTCCAGATGCATCAAATCAATGAACGTGAACTCCAGATCTGGTAAGCTTAAGGAGGTAATGATCTCTTTGACTTTAAGTTCAAAATTATAAAGTCGGGCTGAGTTAGGATCATAGCTTTTCGCTATCGTCCCCCCCGTCATGACAACAGCAACCTTCAGCAGCCCACTCTTATAATTCATCGTTGAGTTGGAGGCATCAGTCATGAACAGCTCTCTTGTTCTTAGGACGTACCACCAGCACAGAGCAATTTGCATGACGAACAATCTTTGCTGCATTTGGGCCCAGCAAATAATCTCCGAAATCAGGAATGTGAGACATCAGGATAATGAGATCTGCTGATAATTCATCAGCGGTTTGCAGAACCTCCGAATAGATATTGCCAGATCGAACAAACCTATTGATGGTTCCGAACTCCTCTGTTTCGGTTATCTCGCCAAGTCGGGTTTGCGCGACCTCGAGGGCTTTGTCCTTCAGCTCGCCAGGCACAAATGATGCAAAAGGTGCAGCCTGAGCGGCCTGCGCAATCACTGTGCCCAGATCAAGAACAACTGTCATGCAGGTCAACTCAACTGAGTTGCCTTTTGCATGAAGCCTTAGTTCCGGCAAAATCTCTGTCCATGAGCGTTTTTCTTCCACATCAATGGGAATGAGAATTCGAAGTGTCATTTACCCACCTCCTACCTGATGCCAGTTATGGCCATTGGCAGCCACATGGATAGTATTGGGACAAAAGTGGTGAGCAGAACCACTGGCATATATGCGAGGAAAACAAACACCAGAGTAGGTTTTAGAACCTTCGCAAGCGACGTCTGCCCTATCAAAGTACCAAAATAGAGGATTGGCGCTGTGGGCGGCGTAATAAGACCCATGCCCAGATTGGTTCCAATAATCGCAGCAAAGTGCACCGGATGTACGCCAGCCTCGGTCACCACAGGCAGCAACAGCGGAGCTGCAAGCAAGATGCCAGAAACATCTTCCATAAACATCCCAATAAGCAACAGAAAGCCATTTACAAGAAGCAAAAGTACGATCGGATCATCAGAAATGGAAAGCATCGTCTCTAGTATCTGTTGAGGCACTTCTTCAAGCGTCAACACACGCGCCAGCATGTTTGCTGTAAAGATCACAAGCATCAGTACCGAAGTCACTTGAGCTGCTTTCCAAACCACATCGTAAAACGACTTGAATGTCAGCTCCCGGTATACCAGAAATGCGACTGGCAACGCATAGGCCACAGCCACAGCAGCAGCTTCAGTAGGCGTGGTGATACCTCCATAGATAAACCCCAGGATGATCAAAGGCATTGCTAACCCGAAGCCTGCTTCTCGCGTACGCTGAAAAACTGTTTTGATCTGCACATTCAACGGCTGTGCTTCAGGAACAGTAATCTCCATCTTACGGGTCAGGACCATGTTCCAGAAGGAAAACAGACCAACCAGCAACAGTGCAGGAGCCAATGGCGCAAGGAAGCTTGCTGCAATAGAGGTACCTGTTACCCAACCATAAAGGATCATGGTTGCGCTGGGAGGGATGAGCAGTGCCAGAACAGCAGAGCAGCTGACTAGAGCAGTCGCATAGCCACGGTCATATCCTCGCTCCACCATTCTTGGAATGGCAATAGAACCGATTGCAGCAACAGCTGAGGACGCCATCCCGGAGATTGCACCAAAAACAGCCGTTGTAATGACGGTTACAACACCTAGGCCCGAGCGGTATCGACCAAAGAAGCTGTCTGCAACCTCAAGCAAACGTTTGGCAATTCCACCTTGTGTCATGATACCACCGGCTAGAATATACAGTGGTATCGCAAGTAATACGACTGAAGATAGCTTAGAAAGGCCTGCAGTTATCAAGAAGGTTGTCGAGTTGTATTCACCAAAGATGATCAGGAATGCGGCTGCGGCGACAAATGTCAATGCAACAGGCACACCAAGGATCATCAACGTCACGAGAAGCGCAACGTCCATCAAAATTAGGGAGCTCATGATTTAGGATTCCGTATTTGGTGCGTGCCAGATTATTGCGCGTAAGCTTTCAATAAACTCGAGCAGGAAATAGAAAGCCGTCAGAGCCAGTCCCACGAACATCACCCCATAGATCCAGATCATTGGGAGACGTAGCTCCGTTGATACGGTGTTCATACGCTCTGTGAAGACGAGCAGCCCCCAGAGTGAGTTGAGGATATAAACCACCAAAATTGCAGACAAGAGGCGTGTGAAGGCATGGACGCCTGCAGTGATGCGTCCTTCTCCGAATATTGTGTCCACTAGACTGGCCGAGATGTGGCTGCGTTCATGCATTCCATACGCTGCCCCAACGAAGTACATAATGACACCAGCAAAACTGGCGAACTCTTCAACACCAAAAAGCGAATAGTTAAACAGATATCGCATCACGACCTGAAGAAAGACTGCTGTGGTGAATGCGATACTTGTGATGAACATAATGAACCGCAACAGCTTCAGCTTGAGTTGCCAGATTGGGTTCTTAATGTGTATTTGGCGCTCTTGAAGCATACCGCCCTCTTTTATTTTGTCCGAGGACCGGAGGAGATCTCCGATCTTCGAAACTCATTAGTTTGAGTAGCGGCTTTCAAGCAGCTCATAGAGCTCGTCGCCGATCTGATCTTTCATCTTCGGCCATGCATCAACGCGCACGGCTTTTGCCATGTTTTCGATCTCATCACGTGAATAGATAACAACAGTCACACCATTCTTGCTAAGCTCTTCAAGGTAGCGGTTGTCAGCTTCTTCTACGGCGTTAAAGCGCTCCGTAGCCATCTGGGCAGCTATCTCGTTCAACACGGCAGCATCTTCTTCTGGTAACTGAGCCATGGAGAAGGCTGATGAAAGCAACCAGTTGATTTCAAAATGATCGTTGATCTGCAACCATGTATCGACAACACCATTCCAATCACGAACCGCATTTTCAGGAACGCCACCAACCATTCCGTCGATTACGCCGGTCTGCACTCCAGTGTAGAGTTCCGCCCAAGGCATTGTGGTTGTTGAATACCCCAGACGCTCCAGCAGCGGCTTGTGCGTACCCACGCCCGATGGCCAGACGCGAATCTTGAGCTCACTATGGTCCGCATTCGGATCTTTCGGATCATCGACAGGTTTGCCAACAGCCAAACCGCCCAAGCCGTTTGCATAAGGTGCTAAAACCTGAATTTGCTGCGGCTTTACGAGGTCATTCACGATATTGAAGAGAAAGCCACCATTGTTCCAGGCATCTTTTGCGCTGTCATAGTCAACTGCGGTGTAAGGAAACCATGTTAGAGAAAGTCGCGAGTCAAATTTCGTTGAGATTGACTGAATTGCCAGATCAACAGAACCTTGGCTCAGCTGCTCATAAACTTCCTCCCAATCACCTAGTTGGCTTGCAGGAAAAATGCGAAGATTTACGCGGCCATCAGAAGCTTCCGAAACGCGACTTGCAAAGTCCTTAGCCCAGTTATCCATGTCACTGCCTGGAGGTGATAAGTGAGATAGTCTAAGCGTTGTCTTTGCTTCAACCGCAAACGTTGAAAGCCCAATTGTCATTGCCGTCGCCAACACAACCGCAGCTGTTTTCCGCAATTTAAAAACCAAGTTCAATCCTCCCAAGTTAAATTCCCTCACTAGTTCGATTGTGAGATCACCCTGAGAATAAGAGACTGATAGCACCCTATAAAAGAACACATAAGTCATTTTGGAGAACGTAGCAGACAGGATTAAGGGGAATTACATTCAGTAACTTCCCCCATCCGAAACTTTACGTTTGAGTTGTTCGCCCGTTAGTCTAGCGCACCTGGAATAACATGGTCGATGCCAGTTCCCCAGGTGTCTGCCATGGTGTAACCCAACTGGTAAGGATCTGTTGGATCAGCTCCCAACTGCATGGTTGCATAGATCCAGGCCCTCCCAGAGATACGAGGAATAACTGCGGGTTGCCCAGCCACTTTCGTCTCAGAAAGAATAGAAGCCTCAAAACGAGAGTTGATCGTGGATCGCATTTCGAGCTGCTGATTGGGTTCAATCAATCCCTTGGCATGCATGGCAGCCAGACGAGCAGCGGTACCGGTTCCACATGGTGAGCGATCAACACGTCCTGGTGGCATAATCGTAGCATTGCGGTATGAGCTCTGCTTTCCATCAATCATATCAGTAAACATCAAAAATTCGACACTGTTGAAGTTCTCAATCTCTGGATGCTGAACTGTGAGCTGCTCCTGGGCTGCCCTTTTGATCTTGTTTCCGAGCACAACCATATCTTGCGCGACATCAGGCCCAATACGAAACCCAAGCTGTTTTACATCTGGCAGTACGTAGTAAACACCACCAAACGCAACATCCACCGTGAGCGTTCCCAGTCCTTCTACCTCAAGCTGAGCATTCAGATACTCAGCAAATGCTGGGAAGAAATCCAAGGACACTCGCTCGACACGTCCCTCTTTGCAGTGCGCAACTGCTTTTACCAGTCCAGCCGCAGTGTCCAAAACAACTGTCGTTTCAGGTTCATGCATTGACAAGATGCCAGTCTCCAGCAACACCGTTGTCACACACATTGCATTGGATCCAGACATGGCATGCGTCCCATCTGCCTGCATGGGTATAAACGCAGCATGTGCCTCCGAATGTGATGGAGGTAGCAAGAGGTTCGTTGTCATCTGAGCACAACCGCGAGGTTCACGATTTACAAACTGACGAAGCTCATCATTGGCCTTCAGGTACTCCATCTTCTCAAGTATATCAGCTCCGGGAACATTCAGTACTCCACCCGTCAAAACACGCCCAACTTCCCCTTCAGCGTGTGCACCAATTACCGTCACAGATTTATTCCAGCGCATATGCCCTCCTTGTTAGCTAAGGAGAAATGCAGTACGTAATGGGCTAATAATAGAACAAAAAAGACATTTACTTGCAGATTCGGGAGTATCAGCTTGCTAAGCCCTCACATCACAGATGAACAGATTGAACCAGACGTTCGCTTTGCCTTTATTCTCGCTCCGGCGTTTACAATCCTGCCGCTAGCAGGATTTATCGATGCTGTGCGTCACTCCTCAGATGAAGCTGATAGAAGTAGACAAGTATTCTGCCATTGGGATGTTTTAAGTCATGATTTGGAACCCGTAGCATCAAGTTCTGGTCTTGCAGTTATGCCATGGAAAACGTTTGAGGAAGCAGGGATTTATGATTATGTCGTCATCGTCGGCGGCCAACTTGAACAAATGGAACAGATTCCAGAAGAAACCTATGCATTCTTGCGAGACGTTCACGCCAAAGGGACAGAACTTATCGGACTTTGCACTGGTAGCTTTATCATAGCCAAGGCAGGCCTCCTTAACGGTAGAAAGGCCGCAATTCACGCGCACCATCGCCCGCTTTTTTCGCAACAATTTCCAAAGGTAGAGCCCGTAGAAAATGAGCTATATGTCCGCGATGGAAGTATCCTGACCTGCCCTGGTGGAACTGCTGCGATTGACCTTGCAGTAGAAATTTTGATTAAGCACTGTGGACGCTCTCGTGGAATGAAAGGCCTGACGGCCCTCGTTGTAGACGAGCATCGATCAGCACATGAGATTGGGCGGCTTCCCTATCAAGATTTAGAGGAATGCGGAAACTGGCGTGTGGAACAGGCCATTAAAAACATGCGTCAGAAGCTGAGAGACCCAGACACAACAGAAAAGCTTGCCGAAATGCTGGGTTCCACCGTCAGGCAACTGAACAGAGCCTTTACTGAACATGCAAAAGCCACACCACAAGAAGTCTGGCGTGACATGCGCCTCCAGCATGCTCGCTGGCGCCTCATGAACTCAAAACGAACCGTGACCCAAATCGCCCATGAATGCGGTTTCTCCGACAGCAGCCACTTCTCCCGCTGGTTCAAAGCTAAATTCAACCAAACCCCGAAACACTATAGAGCGCAACGTTTGGTGAAGCAGAGATGAACCAACGATTATGTATCGTCGACGCTGAAAGGAAAATTTAATATTACGGCAAGAGTAAAATATAGAATCTCCGTTGCGTCAGTTAATTTAAATATATTATATCAATAATCAGGTACTAGCCCAGATTCAACAGTTTGTTACTTATGCTCAAATCGCGGACATTCGCACTGGCGTTGACCTTTGATTATTGAGGCGCTCTTACTATTCCTGGTTGCTATCCCACTTAAAAGTGCGGAGAGACAAGAAAGTGCACTCGCCTTCCACTAGGGCAAAACAGGTTTGCGAACGAGAGTAAACACTTGCGTGGCCAATTACACGCGGCGATAATTGGCAAAATTGTGCTGTAGGACGGATCTAAGCTCTATATGCTGCAGCCTCGCATTTTTCAGATGGTTTCATTGCACGGTTAGGAATGGCTATTCTGCTTGGCTCCTTCTAGAAAAAGCAGAAGGAGCCAAGGATTATCAACTTAGGAAAAATAACAAAGTATGAGATAAACTATTCCGTACTCACCTAAATTCGTTCAACGACGCTCTGACGATTATTCGCAGTGTTGTCATGATCGATTACACCAGCGTTAATCGCCTCACCAATCTTGAAGCCTTCATGGATGTATGCATCAATGATTTTCTGGCCTTCCTCTTTCTTCAAGAGCCTTACTATGTGGCCCATGAAAACCTCTCCCAATATCGAAAGTCGGTAATCATGAGGTCCCTCGATGACAAGCGCTTCATTGATCAAATCTTGTAGAGTAGAGAGCTGTGCTTCATCCACATCTCCGGCATCAATCATTGCTTGAAGGCGATCTTTTCTCAGCCCTTCATAAAACAATGGGAACGTCCACAAAGACATGTCCTTCTGGTGATGAAGTGCTGACTTTCTGAGGTTGAAACCAAATTCACCATTACGCACAGCTTCTTTCCAATGATTGATATCTACAGTGTTTTCAAACCGGACACCTGGTGCTGAACCGATAGCCTGTGCACCAGCGGCAATCAGAAACGTATCGTAATGTGCTGCCCCAATACATTCGTTGCCCGGCAAATGATCAATGATTTCCTTACTAACGGAAGCTTTGTCGACATAAGTGTTTGTTCCACAACGAACCCAACCTGACTGCTGCAGAGTACTGTAGGAATGCAATCGCATGATTGCTTGTTCTTTATGCATTGGCACATGAGGCACCTTTTCGCTTTTCACATCCGCAACCAAAGATGGCGCTGCACCTGGTGTCAGTAGGTATGTACTGACAGCATTGATGATCGGGTGCTTCAAGGCATAATCCAAATCCGCTTCAACATCAGCAAGTGTTTGACCAGGCAAACCGGTGATAAAGTCGGTATTTACGATTGGAATCTTGCCACCAACGTATTCACATAACTCTTCTACTTTACGCATTGATCGCGGCAGACGGATATTAGCCCTGATATCTGGATTGATGCTTTGCACGCCGAAGCTGAGCTTTGTCACATCATGAGTAATCAGTTCGTCCAGAAAATCAGGTTTGGTTGTTGCTGGAGCACATTCAACTGCAATCTCCGTGTTTTCATCCATACCCTCTAGCGAACGTACATAACTTAAAAGTCTTCCGATATGGCTACGCACCAGATCTGGGCTCCCGCCTCCAATGTGTACGGAACGAATACGTTTTTGACCATAAGTCGGCGTAATTTGCAGTATCTTGCGGAGTTGCTGAATCAATAGGTCAATATATTCACCCGCATTAGCGAAATCCAGAGTATTGCCTCCGGAGAATGCACAGAATGAACACTTCTGGGCGCAAAACGGGATGTGAAGGTACAGCTGTAATGTTGTTTCATCAGTTACTGGAGCTGCGGAAATACACTGAACTATTTCCGTCTCACTTAATTTCTTACTATCTGGGACCATCCAGTAATCAATTGTATTTCGTGCCATGTATTTAAAGCGTGTATTTAAAAGATTTTCATCACCTACGCGAAGATCAACCATGTATAACCTCAAAATATAATTTGTTAATATTGCGTTGACGTTAACAAAATTAACTCACATCAATCAATTACTAGAAGTATATTATATAATGAGAAATATTTATTCATATAAAATTCGATATTATTACCAATACGCACGCGTTAGATTAATTAAAATAAGTAACATGAAATATATTATTATATAAAGAGGATTTTTATACATATATTACGTAGAGGTAGTTTTCTAAATAGCTTGGCCTTGTTCATTGAAAAATAACAAAGCCGATGCTCCATGAATTAAGAATAATGGCAATGAACGCTATGAGACAGGATCAGGCCACCAGATACTAAATTTCATGCTATTTTAAAGTAATCCATGAACTCTATACGGACTTCTTCTGAAGAATAAGTAATTTGGCTCATCAAAGCAGGTATTTTCTAGTTTTTTCACACAGCAATCAACTCATGGGGAGGCGATCAGAAAGCCTTTAGCTCGTGAGTTGAGGCTATTTGCTGCTAATATTTTGGGTTGCATTTTTCTAATCTACACGCTTATATGTTTTTGCTTTCAATATAAGATTGTCTTTTTGATTATTTATTTTAATCTTATTGAGAGTTACTTTAGAGCGATTCATCTAGCTTAATTTAAGATGACTTCTATGTGCGCATACCAAGTACATGATTAGAAATACAATTGACTACGAGCCATCGCGCTAATTTGTCAAGAAATACAAAAGACAAGCGCGTTTGATGCCCATATTCAGGAGAGTTCTAATTGGAGTGCGATCTAGATTGGCGACAGGCTGTAGGGCAGATTGGTCTCCCAGTATTGGTGAGATTGGTAAATTAATAAATTTTGTAACTTAATATAGATTTCAAATAGGATTCTTTAAATTATGAAAAAGATCGTAATATTTTTTCGTGGTGAAGTTGCCATGCACTTTAAATATCTCGACAATTTCGTGAGAGTTATAAAGGATCTGAAATATTCTTTGCATGTTATGTTCCATTCTGGAAGCACGCCACCGAAAAGCATGCTCAATAAGCTCATGACATATGAGTTTATTGACTTGAGTTCAGTGCCCGACGTGCGTGCACGAGTGGATGAGATTTGCTCTAAGGAAGCGATCGAACGTATTTTTGTTTTCCACGATGAAGATGTTTACACTGCTTGTCTGTGCAGGGAAGACAATAATATTGTCGGATTACGACCAGCAGCCGGCATCCATTTTAGAGATAAAAACGTGATGCAACAGCGTGCTAAAGAACTCGGCCTTAAAACACCTCATTGCTGCGTTCCCCATACAAGGGCCACCTTAGATGAGTTCGCAGGACAACACGGTTATCCGATAATTATCAAACCATATGATGGTTATGGCTGCGGTAATACCTTTAAGGTTGAAACGCCGGAGCAACTTGAGGAAATTTGGAAGAAAATTCGTAATGAACGCCATGATTACCGTGTTGAGGCATATATTCATGGAGTTCAATATTTTATCGATAGCTTAGTGCAGAATGGTGAGACCGTTTTCGACAATCTTTCGCAATATACTTACAATATTATTGACTATAAAGAGTCAGGACAACACCAAGGCGTTATCACCCTCGGCCAGGGCGAAAATACAGAGCAGAGAGACATTCTTGCGCAATGTCGACACCTCTTAAACCATTTTGGCATGCACACAGGTGTTGCTCATACTGAGTTCTATCTTACTGACGATGGAGAAATTTACTTCGGCGAGTCTGCTGCTCGCTGTGGTGGGGGCCCCATAATTTCCCTTATCAACCATGCCTACGGATTTGATCTGGTAGAACAATGGGTCAGGCTTGATCTTAATGAAGAAGCCCATATCACCCAAGACTACACGACAAGTTTTGGTGCCGAATACCTTTCCACTCTGGTTACAGGTTCTATAACACAGATCAGTGACAGTGACGCCATACGCGCGTTACCTTCAGTCCTTGAAGCCGAAGTGTGGGCGCAGAAGGGAGATGTTCTGAAAGAGGCTGAACATTGCTATGAAGTGCTGGGCTATTACATTTGTCATGGCGATGATTTTGCAGGGGTCGCCCAGAAATTTCGAAACATTCGCGAAGCCTTCCAGATCCAAGTAGGTAACTGATATGTTTACTATAGCCAAAGACTTCCAACAGTTACCCCGGCAACTATATTTCATTTTCCTCTGCTCGCTGGTGAATAGATTGGGTATGTTTGTTTATCCCTTCCTCACCCTATATCTCGTAAATGGGCGCGGTTTATCTGTCGCTGCTGCAGGCACTATGCTGTCAGTTGGTAGCTTGGGAATGATCCTGGGTAATCTGCTGAGCGGCAGTCTAGTCGATCGTTGGCAAGCAAAAGGAGTCATTCTCTTATCATTTTCTATCCATATCATCGGTTATTGGGGCCTGATGACCCAGGATGCATCTCCTTATGCCTATACTTTTTTTCTCTTTATCGGACTACTTGGCATGGGGATGTACGGGCCAGCTGGTAGTCTATTGATCGCCAAATTGTCTTCTATAGAGCAACGGCAGTTTGCCTATGCTAATGACTATGTTTTCAAAAACTTAGGCATGGCTTTTGGTCCATTACTCGGTGGTGTGCTTGCAGTGCGCTCATTTGAGCTTGTATTTTATGGCGACATTCTATCCAAGACGATTTGCTTGTTACTCATATATTTTGGACTAAAAGCAACAATCGGTGGTAGTCGGCAAAAAGCCCAGCAAACGCAGAATAACCAAAGCTTAATACAACTTCTCATTGCGTCCCCAGCGCTTACATTATTCTGCTTGTCCGGTATCCTGCTAATAGGTGTATTATTCGGCATGGAGTATCTGGTGCCGTTATTGCTAAAAAACGTATTTCACACCAGTGAGATAATGGTTGGTGCTGTCTACACATTGAATGCAGCAATCGTCCTTGGCGCATCATTCATTGTCGAGCGTTTGATACGTGACCGTAGTGAGCCGCTTATGATGGTTATATCTGCTTGCTTCTGGGTTGTTGGCATGCTGACGATCGTTATCGGGTTCAACACGACGGCATTGCTACTAGGGATTACATTCTGGTCTCTTGGAGAAATCATCTACTCCATTATTCTACCGGCTTACGTCTCGAAGAATGCACCGGAGCATTGTAAGGGTCGTTTCCTAGCATTGGTTGACCTTACAGTGAGTGGCGCACGTATAGTCTTCCCCGCGTTACTGGGATACATGTGGTTTAACTATGATGTGCAATCTGCTCTCTGGCTTTTGACTGTTATGCCAACTCTCGGGCTACTGGTTTATGCCAGTATTTTCCTAATGCATAGCCGTCGATCACCAGCATTGGAAACCGCTAGAGATTGACCGAGCCTTATTAGTACGAACGTTCCTTTCTGAAGGCATCTATATTTGTTCAGATCACAGCAAACGCTGCTTACCCTCTGAAAAATGAGCGTGGAACCTGAGGGAGAGCTAGACGCTATCGATATCGACTGCTTTGATGATCGCAAAATTTAGAAAGGTAAACGGGCTCAGGGTTGTCTATTTTTTTTTTGGGGGGGGGAATAGACTGATCATTTGATTTGAATAATGGAGTGTTGTGACCATATTTGCGAAGATAACAGTGAGAGATGAGCCAAAAACCAATAGTAGACAGCAATTTATGGGCAAAATCTAAAACCCTTGGGGAATAGCTCGAATGTCCAGAGTTGGCCCGTTGCACCTTGAAACAGCCACATGCATTTTCAATTTTCTGCATCGCAGCAAACGCCAGCATTATACGCATTGACTAAGCCATTGCCGCTCAGTTAAGCGCTTGGTCTGTTGGCTACGCCTACGAATGATAGTTCAATCGAGCATTAGTAGCGTACGTGGAATATATTAACTCCGCAAGCCAATTAGAAACTACATCTCATCCCAATCCGTTAGAAGAACATATGCCACTTGGCCCCCAGCATTGTCTCATCAGGCTTTTACAACTGTGCCTTTAATGTTGACGTGGTGTTGACGCGAACGCAAAAAGCCCTGAGCAGTTGGCTCAGGGCTTTTGTTATGTGTTTGATCTATTGATCGAATTTTGGTTGCGGGGGTAGGATTTGAACCTACGACCTTCAGGTTATGAGCCTCCAATTTAGCAAATTGTACTATTACTATTTTTCAATAAGTTAGGCCACAAACGACTGAGCCTGCTTAGCAACTTTCACAAAACGCTTACGGAACATACGACAACAAAAGACGTTATGTACGGCTCAAACTACGTACAGCGGTTGACGTGGTGTTGACGCAAAAGCCTTCAAAATGGCAACCATCTGATGCCCCATATGCACTCACTACCCTCCTAACAAGTGAGCTAACTCGACAATCTCAGATGCGGAGCCGCCAGTAGATACACGATTTGCAAACATTTTCCCGATTACTGCACGCAGCTGATCAACTTGGCCCATCTTAGCTGCCTCCAATCCTTCAGCAATATAATTCAAGTGCAAATCTTCATCGATGGCGAGGAAGTCCTCCTCAGCAAGAGACTTGAACATAGCAATCAAGAAGTCTGGACTCTCAGATAAAACCTTTACGCGAATACTGCGCATGTCATTGATTGAACGCCTAGCCACATCGTAGTTGCGTTCACGTATCGATCTACGCGTTGTAACGAGCAGCTTGTCATGACGCTCCTCATCTATCGATGATGATAAGTCGCGCAACTCCTCAAAATCCTTCTCAGCAGAATCTACTTCGCGATCCAAGACCCTTGCTTCATTCTGAGGGGACAATCTGATAAGGGCAATATCCTGCCGCAGCTTCCTAGCCTCTTCAGCAACAGACCGATGTGTATCAGCATCAATAGATGTAGAAAGAGCCTCATGTTGACGCTCAATTCGCGTCTTTAATACCTCATCTGGATCAGCTGCATCACCTATTGTATCTTCTAACTCATTGAGATCATTTTCCACCATCAATAACAATGAATTAGCTACTTCAGCACCCTGCTGACCATCAAAATTAACATGTCCATCTTTTGCTAAGTAAAGGTTTTTTACGTCAACTATTCTCCCAATCTTCGGTAGCTCTACCGAAAAGCTGAGGGCACCGTTATCGCTCATTTTCCAATAGATGACCAAGTCATCACCTCGATTAATGCGCTCACCTCGCTCCAATTCTTCAAAGCTGTCTAAACGAAAATTCCCAATGTGAAGGTTATGTTCCGGGTTATCAATTCCCTCAGCCATCTCATAAAATTCAAATGCAATAAAATCTTCTTCGCCACCAATAAGTGTTTTACCGGCTCGGAACCGGTGCTCACCCTGAGCGGGAAGAGGCGCTCCTTTTTTAAGGATCGGTTCCAGTTTATTCCGCTCGTAGCCAACCATTCCGGTTTGCGTCTTAACTGCAAGTGTATAAGTCATGGGAATACTAGCAGCACTAGCTTCAGATCTCTCAATCAATATTTCACGAGATATTTCGTCTACGATGCGCCCATTAGGATCATAAACAACAAATTTATATTTATTCTTCCCATGTTTACGAACATTTACGTTTATACTGAGAGGGCCATTAATTGGAATCTTCCCTGTCGAGCCGCCCTCCTCATCGAAAATTTCAACTTCAAACCCATTTGGATCTTGGGCAACAGGCTTAACTCTCACCTTAGCAGTTTTGTCTGAAACTCTAGATTTATAATCTAACGTTAGAGATATTGCCCCTTCCAAGTTCTCCCTGCTTTGAGCCGGTTTTCTTGTTGATTTCTCACCATCCCACTCACGGCTTTCAGCAAAGATAGCAGCTCCAGTCGCAACAGCTGTCATTGGATCAAGACCATGCTCCACTTCAATAGCGAGTTCAGACTGCAACACCTCTCTAATCACAGGCATCTTAGAAGGCCCACCAATTGGAACAATCCGAGAGATATCTTCATTTTTATAGCCGTTTTGGGATATTATTTTACGACAAAGGGCAATAGAGTCATCAATACGATCTTTAAGTAACTCAACCATTTCATGTCGAGACAAATCAATTGAGATATAGATTTCCTGTCCATCTAGATCGGCGACTCTAATTTCGTCTTCCGAGGCAAAAATTGATGCTGATGTAGACGCAGACAACTGAATCTTGGCTTTCTCAATCGCATAGCGACACACAGTAGCCAAATGACGAAATTTTTCATCACTTTGGAAATCAGCAGGCAGGTTAAAATTATTCAATAACCAAGGACGAACCACACTATCGAAGATAATGCGATCGAAGTCTCGTCCTCCAAGCATATTGATACCTTCATGAGCAACCACGTTTATCGCACCGGCTGTGCTCAATACAAGAGCAAGGTCAAACGTACCTCCTCCTAGGTCGTAAACCAAAAAGACGCCATTTTTTTCTCGATTGTGTGCAATCGAAGCTAGTGCTGCGGCAACAGGCTCCTGCAACAGTGTTACGCGCTCCAAACCAGCTTGACGCGCAGCTTCAATCGTTGCCTCACTTTGCATTTGGTTAAATGCAGCAGGAATTGTGATAACTGCACCTTTAATGTCACTGGTTCCCGCTTCTGATACAGCCTGCCCTACCAATGACTTAATAATCTCCGCGCTACATTCAACAGGCGTCCATTCAGCATGCCCAATTCGGATTGGGCTGCTGGTACCCATTAACCTCTTAAATCCAGACGCTATATTACTTGGAGCAGAAAGAATACGATCTTGAGCTGCTTTACCTACAAAACGATGGCCACGTCTATCAAGATAAATAACGCTAGGGAGTACATCAGAACCATCTCCTGTCTTGAAAAGCTTTAAGTTACCACCGTCTTTACCTACAACAGCAGAATTCGAAGTACCCAGATCAAGGCCAAGATACATCAGAGTTGTTCCTTTGAGCTATGCGTTTGTTCTACTAACACTCGCCCCAATTTTAAGACTTTCATGCCTGCAACAATTGCTGGCTCGAGTGTTTTAACGATTACAAGTTCGTCATTGTCTGAGAAATCTTCAGCATTATCTGCAGACGCAGAGATCCCCGCGTGAAAGATTTCACCTTCAAATTCAATAAGTTTTAGCCCTAATTGGTGGAGCAAAGAACTTAGTTGCCGCTCAGAGTACTTTACTTGTCCTTCCAACCTCCGCCCATCGGGGTCACCAACAAGAGATGTAGCCTTCCTTGTGGTTTGAACTAATTTCCAGTATTCGACGCAAAGCACTGCGACTGTATCTGGACTAAAACTAGCATTATCGATTGTTACCATAAGGATACAGTTCTCCGCGCTTCCGACCGTAAGATGCTTTCTCGTGAATCAGCCTCGCGATTGATTGAAGCTAGTACGCCCGCTCGATATCGGTAGTTTGAGCATCTTCTATTATAGTCATCTATCAAGTTATTAAACTTGATCACCTGATTACTTGTCGAGGTAATAGATCTCATAAAATTTAAACGCTTGTTCTGGAATACACAGTATCTAACTTGCAACTTATTAAGGGTCACCCCAGACCCAATAGGAGGTATACTTTCCGCATAAGAGTTTGAATTAGAATTTAATTTGGAAGGCTGTGTCATCGTGCTCGATGTGGGTCGATAAGAAGGCTTATACCTAGGACGATTCAGCTCTTCTGATATGAGAAAAAAAACGACAACTATAGCAACGGCCCCATAAAAGCCCCACTTTACCTTTTTAACATTCTTTCTTCCATCTATCTGTACCTTTAATCTTCTTAATTCCGGCAACTCTGTTTTTGTCGCATACTCCATTAATTCATCTACAATTTTTGACATGACAAAAACATTATCTGTGCTTTTATCAAGCTCATTCATTTTCCAGTTTCTATGAAGAGTACTACGTTCTTCTTTCAGTTTTTCTAGAAAATTCTCATTTGCAGATGAATCAGGAAACAAGATCAAACCATTAATTAAATAAAACGCAAGTTCAGGATCCTCCAAATCATTATTAAAATATAATGCAAGATCTCTTATGACTAAGTATGCTAGTGTATTGTTAGTCAGCAATTGAACTACATCACGAAATGCAGCTACAATATCTGCTACTGGACCTTTTTTGGCTGATCTAAATCCATGGTCAATTATACTACGCTTCAGAAGATGCGGATTTTTCTTTGCAGCTTCACAGGCATTAATCAGAGGATCAAGAAGTTGTTCTTGCTGTTGTTGCTCGCTAAGGCTCTCAAGGTCAGCCACATCTCCTTTTAACACTTCTGCAACTGACTCCAGTTCAGGAAACGTATCTAACAACGCATTGGCTAGTTGTTTAGCTTCAGTGTATTTCTGATGATCATTTGCCAAGTTAAGACATAACGCTCGAACATTCTCATATATGCGCTTTGATCTAGCCTCTTCATGACCGTGATGCTGCTCATATAATTGGACGGGCTGATTTATCTCGTCCCACATTGCTAGCAGGTTTACAATTCCGTCTATATGAACTGAAACTTCATTTATGTGTGTCGTAGCTGTGTCAATATAGCTTTCAATTTCATTTCGAATGCAGCCTAAGTCATGTTCACTACATGCGTCATAATCGCGAACTAATCGCTCTAAAAAAGAAGCTTCGGGGTTTCGTGCCAACTCCGACTGAACAAACTCATCCATCAGCTTTCCAGGTGTCGCACTCCCCCAAATGCTAGAAGCGATCGTAACGGAATGGCTTTTTTGGACTTCTGCTAATGCCTCGCGAAGCTGTGGCTCATCAACACCTGGAAATCCAGACTTTTTTCTAGAACTATTGACAAACTCAAGAAGGTACTCGGGCTCTATTTCATCCCATGTAATACCCACAGTTTGAACCAATTGAAGATCTACATTCTTTTGATCACAAAAATGCGCTAAAATATTTGCTTTAGCGAGCTCTGGAAAAGATGAAATTGCCCCAAATATCGGCGCCATATCATCATTTTTTAACGCAGCAAGCACTGCAGAAACCTGCATATCGCTGAGCTCAGGTAACCAAGAGAGTTCCTCAACGAGTCTCGTACGAGGCGTTACTAAACACTGTTGGGCTCCGTGTAGCTCTTCTGCATTATAACATTCATCAAACTCTGCATCTTCGACAAGTTCAGATATAATTGTCAGAGGTGTATCATAGCCCGCTTTTAAGACATAAAACGGGTTCATTGTTAGGCAAAAGTGATTGTTTTTCATGTACCCACAACAGGTATAGAGTGAATCGCCTCTAGAGACTATTTTGCATACTTAGTGATGGCAAGTTCGTTAATCTTAGTAACGGTCTACTTAGAACTAAATTGCTCATACATTCATTTAATATACTCACTACTTACAATATCCAGCACACATGACTGCCTATACGCCTATAAATAGCAGTCTATAGGCTTCCCCACGAGTACGCGTGCCACACCACGAGACTTTGATCTTGCAAGAGCTGGCACACTACGCATTACTTGGATGTTATGTGAGGGGGAGTGTCTTGTGCCTAGTCGTCAACGCCTTACAGAAAAGATAGCACGCGCTGCAAAGCCCACCGTGCGCCAGTATCAATTGTTTGACACTGAAGTCCTGGGCTTTGCCTTGGTGATCTATAAATCTGGCTCCAAGGCGTTTAATCTTTCCTACCGTGTCAATGGTCGCCAGCGCCGCTATACCATTGGCATGTGGCCCGCTTGGAGCGTGGTAGCAGCCCGAGAACGTGCCAAAACCATCCGCCGCGAGATTGAGATGGAGTGCGACCCGCTGGGCAACCGAGAAGCAGAACGTGTTGTGCCGCGCATGAGCGATTTGGTTGAGCGCTACATTGACGAGCATTTGCCCAAGCTTGCCGCCCGTAACCGCTCTGACCAGATTTCTATGCTGACCAAACTGGTCTTGCCGCAGTGGCGCAACCGGCTGGTGCGTGAGATTTCTCCAGCCGATGTCAACAAGCTCTTGCGTGAAATGGCTGCTGGGCGTCACCGTCCTGCCAAGAAACTACTACGCCGATCTACCCCCTGCCCGACACCAATCCGCGCTAACCGGCTTGGTGAGATCTTGCGCAAGATGTTCAATCTGTCTGTGCAATGGAAGATGCGCTCCGATAACCCTGCGCAAGGCTTTCACAAGCGTCCTGAGAATGCTCGCGAGCGCTTTCTGTCCTTTGATGAGATCAACCGTCTCTCGGAAGCGCTAGAAAACAGTGAAGACAGACGCGGAGCCGATGTCATCCGCCTGTGCTTGCTAACTGGCGCCCGCCTTGGAGAAGTGCGTCATGCTCGCTTTGAACACTTCAATCTGGAACTACTCACGTGGTTTAAGCCTGCCACAACTACCAAACAGAAGCGCACCCATCGCCTGCCCATTTCAGCAGAAGTGGCTGATCTAGTGAGACGGCGGTTAGAACTTGTACCAGAGGACTGTCCCTGGCTGTTTCCAGGAGATGGGACTGGCAGACCCGTTCATGAAATGCGCCGTTATTGGCAAGGCATCTTGAAGCAAGCAGAAATCTCCGACGTCCGCATTCATGACTTGCGTCACACCTTTGCTTCTCTCTTGGTTTCGGGCGGCGCTTCCCTTGAAATCATTGGTCGTCTTTTAGGTCACACTCAGATGAGCACTACACAACGCTATGCCCATCTAATGGAATCTCCACTGCGTGATAGCGTCAATGCGGTGGCGGAGTATGTGAAACAAAAACCATCACAACAAACACAGCAGATTGCTGCACCTCCCTCTAATTCTCCTGCTCCTTCTTCAGCGCTTCCCAAATGGGGCGAATACGGCGGCGGATGGTACTCATATCAGGCGCCTCTCCGGTTGGAGACGCCTCAATAAACCAGGCCTGTACTTCATTCGCCAACTCCTGCATGGTAGCAGGCACGCCTTCTGAAAAGACATGCGCGCAAAGCGGTGCCCACATTCCCTCCCAATCATATTTCGGCTCACGTCCACCTTTGCCTGCGCGCTGGGCAAGGCCGTACTTCTCTTCAAAGCGATAAAGATCGATGGCTGGAATCCAGAGTTCATCGGGTTGGACCCTCAAACCTTGTTCTGGCTTGGTCACATAAAGCAGCTCAGTACAGTCCTGATGAAACGGGATCACACGCCGGACCAAACAACAGCGGGAGCGCTTTCCTGTCGTACTCAGCATCCTGAACAGATCTGATCCAAACAGCTCCACCATGCCAAAAACCCGTCGATCACCGCAGGCGATATGCGGCGTGCTTGTGACAATGCGAAACCGGCCAACTTCTGCCCAACCTGCAATGGTGCCTAATGGAGCTCCCCAGCGCACGCCAGCTTCAATTAAGGTGAAATACTCTTTTGATGGCAGCGTCATTGGTTTCCCTCCCCTCACGCAACCCAAACATCATGAAGAAGAAAAGTTGAGACGCAAGGCAAATCACCTGCGACTAATGTCTGCTGTTTGAGTCCTGCCTTGTGGCATCCAGCTTCTATTGGGCCTCATCAAAGAACACGCCGCCGCATGTAGCTCGCATTCAGCCTGCCGTTTAGGTCAGGTAATTTCCAGCAAAATTTAAGATCTTTCCCGGCTAACAACAGGCCAATCTTTCAATTGTGTTGTCCCAACAAAGTTGATTTGACCAATGCGTCAATCTTTTGAAATACTGAGTGGTTTTGCAGCGACCGAAACTCTAAAACTACCCATTGATATCTATAGGATATTCCAATCCCTCATGACCTAGGCGAGATGAGTTTTGCGTCTCATTACAGATGTCGAGCTGCGTTACTCAGAAGTTTATTTCGCCTCAATAGGCAATGCCCAGGCGTTTGAACGCCTATGAACGCCCATCAACGCCTACGCGCCTATTGACCTTCCATGCTTAGCTCTTCTGCAAACCGTTTGAGCCCGAGCGGTTCTGCTTTGGAGGAGCACATGGAAGACAACGTCCCTACCCCGGAACTTGAACAAACAGAACCTAAGGCCATTCTTGATGGCTGGATGACACGGGCAGAGCTGGCCAAAGAGCTTGGCGTTTGTGTCGACACACTGAGCCGCTGGCAGACCATGCGCATTGGTCCACCATGTGTGCGCACTGGACGGCGGGTGTTTTATCGCCGGGAAGCTGTACTCGACTGGCTCAGGCAAAAGGAAATCCGCGAGAACAGGATTTCGAACCTATGAGCGTTCAAGCTATCACCTGGGCCTACGGGCGGAGCGACATCACCGATCCAATCGAGAAGTTTGTGCTCATCACCATCGCCAACTTTGCAGATGAGTACGGCCTGTGCTGGCCATCGCAAGCCACGTTGCAGGAGGCGTGCTGCTGCTCGGAGCGCAAACTCCGCAACTGCCTAACCCATCTGGAGGTGTTGAACCTCGTCACCCGTTACCAGCGTCGTCGTGCCAATGGTTCTCGGCGGTCCGATATTTTCGTCCTCACCGGCTTTGCCGAACGCAAGGCCATCCCCGATCAAAATGACCATCCTGCCCTAGAAAACTTACCGGCGATCAAATCGGGAACAAGCAACCGGCATGGTGTGCCGGAAGGCCCCACCACCAACCGGCACGTGGTGCCGCACCAACCGGCATGTGGTGCCGCTACCAACCGGCACGTGGTGCCCCCCTTGAACCGTCATTTAGAACCATCAAAAGAACCTTTTCCCCCTTACCCCCAAAACCCGACCTGTGAGCAACATCGGGCAAAACCTCCAGCACAAGCCAAGGAGAACTACCATGAGCAACCTGTTCGATCCCATGAACCCTCCAAGCGCAAAAAATCCATTTCCCATGTTTGGCAGAGAGCCTGGGATGAGGCTCTTGCAGCAGCTGATAGTCTCCCGGCCAGAACGACGACTAGCACCAAGAACGGCTCAAGAGATTGAGGAACTGGAGCAACTCCTCAGCACACTCACACAGGCCAACGCACCTGGTGGGTCAAAACCAGTGAGCCTGGCTGTTGGTCAGCTTCTCAACCACTATCCGCAAAAACGGCTCTCACCAGAGGCCATCACACAACTGATTGAAGATTGGATCCAGGATCTGGGCACCTATCCAACCGATGTGATCTTTGCCACCTGCCAGGCCTGGAGACGCAGCAGCAAGACGATCGCTCCCACGCCCGGCCAACTGATCACCCTGGCTGAACCCATCATGGCAGCTCGCAACTTCCATATCCGCGTACTGCACAGCGTTTTGGAAGCGCAGGTAACGCCTCAGTCCAACAGCTAGGAGATACTTGCTTGACCCTGAACACCACCCAGATCGTCGACCGATTGGAGCTTGCCGCCAGCACCTTGCGGCGCTTGCCCAATCCACCAAGATCCACACCACGGCGGGATGGCAACACCTGGCCGCAGGTTATCCATGATGTTCATGAAGCCTATGGTTACAACAAAACCCAAATCCGGGCGGTGCCCAGCGCCAAGGACATTCAGCGCATGGAAGAAGCCATTGATTGGCTACGATACGTCCCTGAGCCTGATGACCGGAAAATCCTTTGGATGCGGGCGGAAGGTTTCCGCTGGCGCCCCATCTGCATTCAGGTCGGGCTCACCCGCTCCACCGCACATCGCCGCGCTGTGGCTGCTATTCTGACGATACAAAAATTACTCAGTTACCCCAGTATGAGAAGCTTAGAACGACGTTAGGCAAATGTGCTTTCGTTGTACTCCGCCCATACCTCATCAATCATCTGACTAACTTCAGCCCCTCTCAGCAGAAATGCTCTTTCTTGCTGCGAGAAGGTTTGACGGTTAGCACTGAGCCAGTTGAAGCTCCCCTCCACGATGAAGTCGTGATCAACGCAGAGCGTCTTATTATGCACGTTGTGCGCAGCGATCAGTTTTACACCACTATCCTCCAGCAGTTTGCGTCCATCGACAAACCACTGATTGTTAGCTTCTTTGAGCACGTCATAGACGATGCGAACATCAACGCCACGTTTCACAGCTGCATGGTACAGTTCAATGACGTTATCTTCCTCGATTGCTGCTCGCGATAGAAACGGAGAAACAACGAGCAGACGGTTTTGAGCTTGTTCAAATGCCCGCCGTAAAATCGATTGAAACTGCTGCAGAGTTTCTATTCGCTCAGGCATCATCCCAGGAAGCGTGGTCAGCTTCGGAGCTGCATCAATGTTCTTGATCTCATTTTGGGGATCATCAAATAATCGGCGCGCCAAAATACTAGAGGCGTTCTGCGCCAATGGGTTCATGATGTTCATGTCACCAAAAACTAAGAAGCTGAGTTTAGCGCGGCTCACAGCAACATTGAGGATTGAAGCATCACTATCGAAGAACAGAGAATTTACCTTCTTCGATGCATTCGCTGAGTATGTGGTCGAAAAGATCACAATAGGTCGTTCTGCACCTTGTAGAGCATGCACCGTTCCCACAGTAATATCATCCTTAATCCCTTGCTTAGCCAACGCTGACTTGATCGCTTGTGCTTGAGATTTAAAAGGCGAAATCAACGCTACTGCTTCACTCAACCGTCCTTCCGGCAGATTTGCCTGTTTCAGCAATACCTCTCTATTTTCAGAGATCCACTGGGCGATGGCAGAGGCTTCAGAGGGATTTGCCCAGCTTCCACCCTGCTTATTTGCACGACCTTGTATGTGGGCGTAACCGAGCGGAGGCAACATTCCTTTATCGCGTGGCGCTGTCCCCTTCAAAGGCTCCATCTGTCCGCTATAAAATGCATCATTGCAGTATGAGATGATATCATCGTAGCAGCGCCTATGTTCGCGAAGGAACATACCACTTCCTCCTTCACGGTTGTAGCAACTAACGGCCATTGCCGCTGCCATAAGGCTCCCGGTTCCAGCCCGAAAGCCACAATCCTCTACTTGTCCTTCCTGCCCACCACCTGCTAAATCAGCAAATGCTTCAGTCAGGCCACACGCTTCAATGTTTCCCAGATCGACAAAATCCGGCAGCTTAGACACCGGTTTGATTTGCTTGACGTCGCCAATACAAACGGCAGCCTTTGCTAAGCCAAATGGAGCAGCACCAATATGCGGAGCGCTCTGACCAGCTTCATCAACGATAATCAAGTCGCAGAAGCCCCAAAGTGGTTCTAACTTGAAACCCCCGCTTTTACCTCGTCGTAGGTTGAAGAACTTTGCTGCCTGGAAAAAGGTTGCAACAAAACATGGCGTCAGCATTGCGTAGCGATGCAAACGCTCTTTTACTGTCTTCTCTCCGCTATTTGCGTTGATACCACCTTTTTTGGAACGTTCTGCCTCGACCTTCGGGAGATACTGAGCCATTTCCTCCAGCCAGCGAGCTTCCCAATAGCGGCATGCCAACATGAACATGTCACGGCGCAAAACTCTGTCTAGAAGATCCTGCGTCTTGCTTGACTGGAACCAATCAGGCATTTCGATGAACTTTTGCCCTTCGATGCCAAGCTTTAAGAGCAAGCCTTTCAAACGCTCCATGCTGGCTTGAAATTGTTTCTTATCTGTCTGCAGACCTTCAAACTCAAATCGATAAACATCTAAATCTCTAATTTGAGATTCCAGCTTATTACACTCGGTTTTCTGAGCTGCGATCTGCTGATCAAGAAACTCTTCTGCATCAATAGGCTTACGACAATCCAAAAGTGCGTTTGCAATGTCAAACGCTTCATGTTCGCGAAAGAATTTGGCAGATCTGCTAACTCTTCGACGAGGGAAGAGCCTATCGAGAAAACCAGCAGTGTTTAGCAGCTCACGCCCGGCATAAAGCTCATGACTGATGTGCCGTTCTTTGGCAGACTTTGTCTCTTCAAGACCTTCAACGACGGGTGCAGCTTCATTCCACTGACAATGCCTCAAGCGCTCGTCGATTTCTTCCACCACACTTGCGCAGTCAGAACCGTACTTTTTCGCCAATGTCGAGATCACAGAACACTCAGCAGAGAACGCTTTCAGCTGAGTATCTAGTCTTTTCAAGCGCTGATGTAGAGCTAGTTTAACATCAGTGACGCTTTCAAAACTTTTGGAGAATGTGGCTTCCGCAGCTTCAAGGAAATGGGATTTTGCAGCTTGGAAGTACTCCCGACTTTCAAAGAGAGTATGCCCTCCGCACCACCGGCGTTTGTTCCCATCGATCTCAAGCGTCATCGTCAAGACCTGGTTCACGTCAACGTTTTCTACTTGGCCTTCTGACGCGAGATAAGTGCCAAGAGTGTCGACAGCAACATCAGTGGAAAGAACCTTACGAGGAGACGGCAACCACCTTTTGCTTAAAGTGCTCACGTCACTACTGTTCGCTGCCTCTGCCAAGCTCTGATTTAGGTTCAATACGGCTTGGTTGTTCACAGAGCATGCGAGAACCACAAACGGATCTTTTCCTCGTAATGCAGCCTCAACAATACCGTTTGCCAATACAGACTGCATCAGTGTCGTTTTTCCGGTCCCGGGAGGACCTTCAATGGCAAGCACTTGTCCAGTATTGAGCGCTGAAACCTGCGCCTGAGCTTCTCGCTGAGAAGGAGAAAGCCCAAATTCTTTTGCGATGTGTCCACAATGGCGCGCAAGGGCGTCCTTTGAGTAACCATCCAGTGCCTGTACACCCGAGCTCTTTAAATCAATAAATGCCTGAAGCGAAGTTTTGCCACGTTGCTCACTTGCAACCTGCTTAAACCCTTTCAGGTTCTCAGCAAGGTTACGTGCAATGCCCTGCACCTCTGCCGCTCTTAAGCTCAAGATACCTGTATTTTTGTTATCGTTGAGAATGGCTTCAAGTGGTCTTCCGTTTACATTCTCCCAGAGCTCATTCATGTAACGCACCTGCTCACTCCAACCGCCTTGAGTGAGCATAAACTTGTGACTTTTGTGAAAAGACTCTTGAGCTGCAGCCTCACCAATCAAAACATCTGCATTCGCGTTTGGCGACAGCATATCCCTCACAAGAAACGGCGGTGTCTCTGTGTCCGTGGCTAACCGCCCTTCCCGGTCAACCGAAGCGGTTATCCAAATTGGAGCGAAGACCTTCGGCCTTTGCCCTAAGACCGCGCGGCGAAAAGAGAAAGGCGCGATCATGACTGCAAGCTCTTCGAGCATTGGTTCACCAGGCTGTCGCCTTTGAACCTTGCGATCCGCTACCGTAAACAACTCCTCACAAAGAGAGAGAGGAAGCACGCCACCTTTTGCGCTATCCCATTTGATGGGCACGTTAACGCCCTTCTTGATATCAGGGGCGCAGTACTCCATATCGCGAAGAGATGAAATCCAGTAATCGATGAGTTCTGACAAAGGACTATCTTCAAATTTCCAGCCTGCACAAACTACAGTTAACTGCTCTGGGCTAGCTTTAACCGACGGTACCGCTATGGGTTACACTTACAAGTTTCATAGCACCTTAGACGTTCCAGTTCTGCTGAACAATCATCAGCTTTTAGGTGCTTCCAAAAGGTCACCCAAGAGTTTTGTCATGTCTTTCAGAGAGACATTTTCTTAGAACCGTCCAATTCCAGAGTGCACAACTAAAGCCCTTTGCTACCGGCTAATGCCATGGGTTTGTGGAGGAATTCGGTTTCCTTGCATTGACACCTTGCGCCAATCATCGCATGGTCATCTTGAGGCATCACAACCTCTTTTACAGAGCGGTCACCGTAGCCGTAAACCGCGGTCATTTGTGTTTGGAGTTAGTTCTCCTTACGCAAGCTCTCGCTTATGGGCGGGAGGGCGGTGAATATAATACCCTCTCGCGGGGGGAATAAACCCGCCTGTCTCTGTCAGGTTGTGAACCTCCCGCTCACCAGTGGGTTGTCACAAGCCTTCTGTGGAGTGGTTTGTTCAACAAGCCAACAGAGAAGGCTTTATGATGACTGATACTGGTAAAGAGAAATGTGCCCATACGTCCCTTCGCAATGAAGTGGATCAGCTTCGATTATCAACCAACCACCTCAAAAATCTAGTCTATTCCATGAGCGTGGTGATGAGCGAGCGCATGGAGCATACCCAGGAATATGAAGCGTTGCTGACGCTGTTTGATACTGTGCGCAATCACATAGAAAATGCGCAGGCAAGTAGCGAGAGGATCTCCGATCTACTTGATCCTTGCGCACTGGAAGTCTCAAAAGACTAAAAAATATGGAATACCGAGAGGTCCTGCCTCTCATGGAATATTCTGGCTTGAGAGGTGCAGTGCCTCTCAGGCCTTTTCGAATTTGACCTGAGTTTCCAATGATCATCCATAGACCGGGAAGGGGCTTCACTAGAGACCCGGAAGGGGTATTGGCCTCCATTGCCTCAAATCAGGCTTCTGGCTGAACCACCCTGCCAAAAGGCAAACCCCGCACGAGGCGGGGTACAATCCATATCCTAAAATCTGTCTGGCTCAAATCAGCCCGAGTTCTCGCAGTGTGGTTGCTGCATCAAGAAGCTGATTGGTATTCACTTCCACCGTCAGTGTCATGCTGTCTGCATTGACCCGCGCCTTGATCGCGGCTTTGTCATCAAGGGCATGGGCGATCGGGTCGCAGGCCTCATAGGGCCTGTGTTCGTCAAATCCGACCTTGGCTAAGTCGTGTGCTGCAATCCTGATTGTGCTGGTTCTCATAGAACTTCCCTCTGTTGCCACCGAGCCCCCTGCTCGGTTTCACGACCACAACCCCGCACCGCTGGCGGGGTCAGGCTTATTTACGGGTTGGGCTAGATTCAGGCTTCCAGTTCAGCTGCTAGCTTCTCTCTGGCGGCGCTGAGCATGTCCAGGTACGCGCCACCCTTGTGCAGGATGATCTTGCCCGACCACAGCTCCTCAGCTTTCTTGTCGCCAAAGATCTCTCGCATTTCCTCGTTTGTATAGCGTAGGATTTCTGTGCCCCATTGGGGGTGCTCTGTGTAGATGTAAGTCACGTGCATGGCGCTTGCTCCTCTTCTCGCTTGTGCCTCCTACACATGGCTTGAGTTGGTTCTACTCGGTACCGCGCAATGCCATACCCACCCGCACAATCAAGGGCTTATAGGTGTCATACCGTTGGTTTTGCGGATGTGTCGCTGTCGTTGAGTGTGGCTGGTGCGCGCTTTAAAACAAGAGGCGTCTTGCTTGCTGGTGCCGTCCCATCCCGCCTGCTATTGTCTCGCACTCACGTTGGGCTGTGTTCAAATGCATTGCCCCGCACTCCCCTACAAATGACCCCGTACTTCTGGCGCGACAGAATCGGGCTCTCTCGGGCAGTTTATCGCTATGCTCGGCGGTGCCGTGGTCTCCTCCTCCAGCCGCAGTCAAGCCGTGCAATATCCTCCTCGCAATCCCATACCATGCTTCCCCTACCCCGGCTTTTGGGTCCTTCCGGGCCGCAATCGTATGCGGTGGGGCTTTGCGCACCAGATCGCCAGTCACAGACCAAAATTTTGGGTTCGCACTTTGGGTTCGCGGTTCGCACCCTAGCGGAAACGAATGAGAACGCTGCACCGCAACATGTCTCAATAAAGCATTGTTGCATCGAGCATTTTAACGGTGGCACTCTGATCTCAAAAATCACCTGAAGGTGCGAACTTGGAGGTTTGGGTTCGCAGCCTAGGTTCGCACTTAAGGTTCGCGGGTTCGCACCCTGATTTCCATGGTTCGCACTAAGCCGACAGGAGCTATTCTTTGCAAGTCGAGATGATACCCGTTACGGAGCTGGTGCCCTATGCCCGCAACGCGCGAACGCATCCTGACTGGCAGATCACGCAGATTGCAAGCTCCATTGCTGAGTTCGGTTTTACCAACCCGATCCTAATTGGCGGGGACAACGACATCATTGCCGGCCATGGGCGTCTGCTGGCCGCACAGCAGCTGCAACTTGAAGAAGTTCCGGTTATCCGGCTATCGCATCTAAACGAGGTGCAGCGTCGAGCCTTAATCATTGCTGATAACAGGATCGCGGAAAATGCCGGTTGGGATGAGACCTTGCTGCGTGAGGAACTGGCTGCGCTTAGTGACGTCAGCTTCGATCTGGATGTGCTGGGGTTTTCCGATGAGGAGCTTGGCGAGCTTTTAGGGTTTGGAGGCGAAGACACTCCACCACCTCCACTGGGTGACGAGGACCATGTTCCCTCACCAGAGCCAGTTCATGCGTCTGTTCCAGGTTCCATCTGGCTTTTGGGCGAACACCGCCTCATGTGCGGCGACAGCACGTCTTCAGATCAGATGGGCATGTTGTGCGATGGCGCATTGATCGATGCTGTCTGGACCGATCCTCCCTACAACGTGAACTACGAAGGGGTGGCAGGAAAGATCAAGAACGATAATCTCAGTAAAGACGCCTTCCGCAAGTTTCTAGTGGATGCGTTTTCCTGTACTGCAGCGGTAGTGCGTGTAGGCGCACCCATCTATGTGGCGCACTCTGAGACTGAAGGCGTGAGTTTCCGGCGTGCTTTTGTAGAGGCCGGTTTCAAACTGTCCAGCTGCCTCATCTGGGTCAAACCGGCTTTGGTGATTGGGCACGCCGATTACCAGTGGCGCCACGAACCTATCCTCTACGGCTGGAAACTTGGAGCCTCTCACAGCTGGTATGGCGGGCGCACTAATACGACTGTGTTCGAGGACGATGGCAAATCCTTGCGGGTAATGCCGGATGGCAGTCTACAGATCGACTTGGGTGATCAGGTGGTCATCGTTGAAGGGGAGAAGATGACCATGCGCTCACTCGATAGCACTGTCATCCATCACGACAAGCCGGTGAGAAGTTTGGAACACCCAACCATGAAGCCAGTATCTCTCATTCAGCAGATGCTGGAGAACTCCACCAAGCCCGGCGACCTGATGCTGGATCCGTTTGGCGGCTCAGGCTCCACACTGATTGCCTGCGAAAAGACAGGTCGCAAGGCGCGGCTCATGGAGCTTGATCCCAAATACTGCGATGTGATTGTGGCCCGTTGGCAGGAGTATACCGGCAGGCAAGCAACGCTTGCAGGTGATAAGCGTAGCTTTGATGACATCAGAGCTGTGGTCAGTTCCTGAAGCCAACGCACAATCGAACCGAAACCATTCAAAGGATCGGACTGATGGGGCTATCTCGGCGCGCTTATGCGGAGCATCGCAAAGCTTTGGAATTACCTGGTGCGACCGATATGGCCGTTCGTAAGGCGATCCAATCCGGCAGGATTACGCTTGAAGCAGATGGCAGCATTGATCCAGCTAAAGCAGATGTTCAATGGGCAACATCAACCGATGGCTCCAAGCGACGTTCACGCAAACACACGAAGTCTGGGCAATCTAGATCAGAAGAAGCAAGACCAGCAGCACCTCCTGCCATTCCTGAAGGCTCAGACCAACTCGGCGGTTCCCAAGGCATCACCTACGCCAAGGCCCGCGCCGCCAACGAGGCCCTAAAAGCACAGCGCTCCAAGCTGCTCCTGCAACAGCTCAAGGGCGAGCTTATCGACCGTCAGGCAGCAGTGAACCATGTGTTTGATCTGGCGCGCAAAGAACGAGATTCATGGCTGCAACTGCCAGCTCGTGTTGCCGCCAATATGGCAGCTGAGCTTGGCGTCGATGCCCACAAGATGGAACAGTTGCTTGATGAGGTCATTCGTGACCACTTAGCCCGGCTTTCCGAAATCAAGATAGAGCTCGGTGGGTGAGTATCAGGGCACAAGTGACATTCAAACCGCCTGGCTTTCGGGACTGGCCCCGGATCCGGCGCTTACGGTTACGCAGTGGGCTGATGCCAAACGCTATCTATCCTCAAAGGGCGCAGCAGAACCCGGCAAATACGCAAGTTCGCGCACCCCGTTTATGCGCGCCATTATGGATGCGCTCTCACCAAGTCACTGGGCTCAGAAGATCATCTTTGCCAAATCCGCTCAGGTTGGCGCGACGGAGGTGGGCATCAACTGGATCGGGCACACCATGGAGGTGGCGCCCGCTCCGTTTTTAGCCGTGCAAGCCAATGAGACCACTGCCAAGCGGTTCTCCCGCCAGCGGGTGGATCCGATGATTGAGGCAACACCAACGATACGAGGGATAGTGGCCCCGGCCAAGTCGCGAGACAGCGGCAACACGCAATTGGAAAAAAGCTATCCTGGCGGTCATCTCTTCATTGCTGGCGGCAACTCAGCAGCGGGCCTCAGGTCCATGCCAATTCGCTATGTGCATCTGGATGAGGTGGATGCTTACAAAGATGATCTGGATGAGGAAGGCGATCCGGTCACGTTGGCTGAAGCACGCACCCATACGTTTGGCCGGCGCAAGAAGATCTACATCTCGTCCACGCCAACCATCAAGGGAGCCTCGCGCATCGAAGCAGAGTTCGAGCTGAGTGACCAGAACCGCTACTTCGTGCCCTGCCCCCATTGTCTGGGCCTACAACATCTAAAGTTCGAGCGCCTCAAGTGGGATTGGGGCGTTCCGCGTTCCGTACGCTACCTCTGTGAGCATTGCGACCAACCGATCGAGGAGCGCTTTAAGACATGGATGATGGATCTTGAAAATGGTGCGTGCTGGCAACCAACTGCAGATCCTGAATTAATCCTCAAGGCCCATGAAGCTGGTATTGTTGGGTTTCATATCTCAGGGCTTTATTCTCCCATTGGCTGGCTGTCCTGGGAGGCGATTGCCCGCTCCTGGGAAACAGCACAGGGTAAGGATGCGCTTCTCAAGGCGTTCAAGAACACTACCCTTGGCGAGACCTGGGAAGAACAAGGCGAAGCGCCGGATTGGCAAAAGCTCTATGAGCGCCGAGAGACCTTCAAACTTGGCACTGTCCCACATGGCGGCTTGGTGCTTACCATGGGCGTTGATGTTCAGCGAACCGGGCGATTAGAGGCAGATGTCTGGGCCTGGGGCAGAGGTAGTGAGAGCTGGTTGGTTGATCACATCACGCTGGATGGCGATGTTTTCAGCGATGACGTCTGGGAAGCGTTGACCGAGCTTTGCACCAGTACCTGGCCTCATGAAAGCGGTGTGCCCATGTCTCTTGCCCGCGTTGGCATTGATACCGGCGATGGCATGACCGTGGATTCAGTTTATGCTTGGGTGCGCAAGATGGGACGTGGCCAGGTGATTGCCCTCAAGGGCCGCGGCGGGTTTGATCGCATCGCCCCTGTTGATGGGCCAAGCTATGTGGACGTGACTGAGGGCGGGCGCAAAATCTCCCGCGGTGTGGCTCTTTGGAATGTGGCCGTTTCCGTTTTCAAGTTAGAGACCTATCGCTATTTCCGCTTGAATGTGCCCACCGACGAAGACCTTGCTCTTGGCAAAGCCTATCCTGCAGGCTTCATCCATGTAGGACAGGGCATTACCGCTGAATGGTTCAAGCAGATCACCGCCGAGCAGTTGGTTCAACGCAAAAACAAGCGCACTGGGTTTGCCAAATCAGAATGGGTAAAAACCCGAGAACGCAACGAGGCCCTTGATTGCCGCGTCTATGCCCGCGCGGTGGCATGGCTGCTGGGCATCGACCGATGGGATGAAAGCCGTTGGCAGGATCTGGAAGCCCAGCTAAGGCAAGCCCAGCAATCCACCCCAGAACCAGCAGGCCAACCACGCCGCCAGCGACGCTCCCGCAAGATCAAGCAAAACACCTGGTTCGGCAAACAACGGAGGAACTGGTTCAAATGAGCTGGACATCGGCAGAGCTGGCAGCCTTGAAGAAAGCCTATGCAGCCGGTGCCACCCGTGTGTCCTATGAGGGCAAAACGGTTGAGTATGACAGCGGTGCCCAGCTGCTAACCCGCATTCGCATTATTGAAGCTAAGATCTCTGCCTCAAATGGCAGGAAAAAGCCGGTGGCAGGCTTTGTTCGGTTCACCCGGGAGATCCGATGAGAACGAAGTCGGTGCACGTTCCTTTCACCTGGAGCGATCGCGCTCTGGCCTTGTTCTCACCAACGCGGGCTGCAAAGCGCTATGCCAGCCGCGCCACCCTTGCCAACCTGCGCCGGCTTTATGAAGGCGCGCAAAAAGGACGCTTAAGCGACGGATGGCGTTCCAGCAATACGGCTGCGGATAGTGAGATCACAGCAGCAGGCGGTCTTCTGCGGGAGCGCATGCGTGATCTGGTGCGCAACAATCCACTAGCAGCTCAAGCGGTTCAGGTGCTGGTCAACAACATGGTTGGTCCCGGCATCCGGCCACGGGCGGCAACAACGAGCAAAGCGCGCAACAAGAAGATCGACAAACTCTGGAACGCGTGGTCCAAGTCCTGCGATGCCCATGGTCATACAGACTTTCATGGGCTGCTAAGTTTAGCGGTGCGTGAGATGATTGAAGGTGGCGAGGTCTTTGCTATCAAACGCCCTCAGCGTAGCTCGAAAGGCAAGGTTCCGTTGCAGGTCGAGCTGCGGGAAGCCGATCATTTGGATACCTCTCGCCTAAGCGAGGCCAAAGACAATTCTATCCGTCAGGGCATTGAATACGACAAGACAGGCCAGCGTACTGCCTACTGGATGTTTCCCGACCATCCGGGCGATACCACCTCAGCTTTTACCCGCCGACTGGAATCCGTTCGCATTCCTTCTGACATGGTAGCGCACCTGTTTGAGCGTCAGCGGGTGCAGTCTCGCGGCGTGCCCTGGGGAACGCCGGCCATGACAGCGCTGCGGGATCTGGGGGACTGGCAGCTTGCTGAAATGGTGCGCAAGAAAACCGAAGCCTGTCTGGTCGGTGTGGTGCTTGGCGAAGACGGCGATGGCGGCGCTTCTGTTGCCCCCTCAGTTGAAGATGCTGACGGCAACCAGATCGAGCAGTTCTCGCCCGGCATGATTGCCTATGCGCGGGGCGGCAAAGACATTCGCTTCAACACACCCGGTCATTCAGGCGGCATTGCAGAGTGGAACCGGGTGCAGATGCATATCATCGCCTCGGGTTTTCGGGTGCCTTATGCGCTGATGACGGGTGACCTCAGTCAGGCCAACTTCTCCTCCAACCGCGCTGGACTGAATGAGTTCCGCCGCATGGTTGATCAGGTGCAGTGGCACATCATTATCCCGATGTTCTGCGAGCGTATCTGGGCCTGGTTTATTGAGGCCGCCTTTACCGCAGGGCTTATCGACACGCTCGAAGTGCCAGCTGAATGGGCACCGCCCAAGTTTGAAAGCGTTAATCCCAAGCAGGATGCTGAAACCGATCTTATTGAGACCAGAGCGGGCTTCACCTCCCTGCCCCAGCAGATCGCCAAGCGTGGCTATGACCCCCGAGAGGTGGTGGAAGAACAAGCTGCCTTCCTTGAGGAGACCGACAACCTCGGCCTGGTTCTCGACAGCGATCCACGCAAGGTCTCCCGTGCTGGTCTTGCACAAGCTGAACTCGAAGCGGGCCCGCAACCAGAACCATCCAGCAGCACAGCGAAAGACGAAACCTGATGCCAGAACAAACGTTAGGCCTGCCGCTTTTGGGGCGGGCTGCAGAAGTGCGTGCAGACAGCGTGGATCGTGATGCACGCACCATTGAGATTGTCTGGACGACAGGGGCCACCGTGCAGCGCATGCGCTGGGAAGGTTGGGATGAGCTTGTTGAATATGATGAAGAGCTGCAGGTGGATGAGCGATCTGTTCGCCTGGGCAGGCTGGATGCCGGTGCTCCGTTCCTCAACTCCCACAATGCCTGGCGGCTGGAGAATGTTCTCGGTTCTGTAGTTCCTGGCTCCGTACGACTTCAAGACGGGAAAGGCTTTGCCACGATCCGGCTGACGGATGCGCCTGATGCCTCTGGCATTGTCCAGCGCATCCTGGAAGGTTCGGTTCGTAGTGTCTCTGTTGGCTACCGGGTGCATTCTTACGAGATCACCGAACAGAAAAGCAAGCGCGAGCTTTGGCGAGCCACCGACTGGGAGCCTCTGGAAGTCTCAGCAGTCGCCATTCCAGCTGATCCGGGTGCGCAAACACGGGCCATAGGAGAAATGCCCCACTCCTTCAGTCCCTGCACCCTTATTCGCAGTGTGCCGTTCTCCCCCTCGCCCAAGGAGGCATTGATGCCCGATACGCCCAAAGCCCCACCAGCAGAAGATAAGACAAGGACAAACCCTCCGAAAACACTAGAGCAAACAGCTTCGCCCTCAGTGCCCACGGAGGAAGCACCAAACGTTGAGAGCGTGCGTGCAGAAGAGCGCACCCGCGTCAGCACCATCACTCAGCTTTGCCGGCGTCATAAACTGGAAGAAAGCTATTCAGATGATCTCATCACCCGTGGCGTGTCCCTGGAGACCGCCCGCTCTGAAATACTCGACAAGATCTATGAGGCCGATCCGCTCAAAGGTAAAACCACAGAGCCTGCCCCAGCAGAAGCACGAGGACAAGACACTCGAGAGATCTCTTATCGCGATGCCCTCACCAATGCATTGCAACACCGCGCATCGCCCGATCTCAACAAACTTAATGAGGACGCCCGGCAATTCCGTGGCATGACGCTTTTGGAACTCGCTCGCCATGCTTTGGAAAGGCGCGGTTTCAGCACCCTTGGCATGAGCAAGATGGAGCTCGCCACCGCCGCCTTTGCCATGCGCTCAGCTGGCTATCATGCAACCTCAGACTTTCCAGCTATCCTAGCTAATGTGGCCGGCAAGACCTTGCGCGATTCTTATGACATCACCCCGCGCACCTTCCGCCCCTGGGCGCGGCGTACAACCATCGTTGACTTCAAACCCGTACAGCGCACCCAGCTTGGCGGTGCGCCTGACTTACAAAAAGTGCTGGAATCTGGTGAGTTCCAATACGGAACCATGGGCGAAGGCAAGGAAGTCTATGCACTGGCCACCTACGGCAAGATCATCGCCATCACCCGACAGGCGCTGATCAATGATGATCTGGATGCTTTTACCCGCATTCCGCGCTCGTTCGGAGCCTCAGCCGCAGACCTTGAAAGCGACATCGTCTACGCCATCCTCAAGGACAATCCGGTCATGCAGGATGGTACCGCGTTATTCCATGCAAAACATAACAATCTGGGAACTGCTGCCCGGATTGACGAGACCTCGCTCACCGTAGCCTATCGAGCTTTTGGTCAACACAAGGGGCTTGAAGGCAGACTGATTTCCATCCAGCCACGTTACATCATCACCCCGCCGGGTCCACGGTCAGTCGAAGCACGCAAGCAGATTACTGCCACCACACCCGCAAATACCGCAGATGTGAATGCGTACGCCGGACGCTTGGAACCCATCGAAGAGCCGCGCCTCATTCCAGCATCAGGCCAGGATCCCTGGTTCATGGCTGCAGATCCGGCACGCATTGATACGGTGGAGTTCGCCTATCTGGAAGGGCAGGAAGGCGTCTTTACAGAAACCCGCACAGGCTTTGAGGTGGATGGCATCGAGATCAAGGCTCGGCACGACTTTGCCGCCAAGGCCATTGATCACCGCGGGCTCTACAAGAACCCTGGAGCGACAGCTTCGTAACGTTCTGGAGGCTCAAGACGCACCCACGTCTGTCAGGCTCTTCCAGAGCAAGGTGTTGGAGAGAATATGTCCCCTATTGCTTTGTCCATGGCAACCTCAAGTGAATATGTGCATTGCACAAAATAGATAAAAGCCCTCATGACTGAAACTTCTGTTTCAGTTCATACTTGTGTCGAGCAGACGGAGCGGCTGTGAATATAGAAACACAATGGGTAGCTTGCATAATCTCGCTTAGGGCTCATCATTTCAAGGTTTACCTACCCCTTTTTGATGTGCTCTCTCTTCACAAAAGGCATCAACGCAACTCAATATCAGCTCGGTTGCATCATGTAGAGACATTGGAACAGATGGAGGCTGCCACCCTGTTTGACCGTGCCGTGCTAGTGGACCAATCGCAGCAAAGTTGTTTGCTGTTTGACTAAACAACTTTAGCTTTTGGGTATTGCATCCAGAGGCATTTGCAATTTTATTATCATCCCAACCAAAAGACTTAATAAAATCTTTCATTGCATAAAGAGTAATCCAGCTCACTCCATTGTATCCGAGAAAAATCAGCATGTTTTTTATCGTATCACAATAGTGTGCGAGGTGGATGTTTCGGCTGACGACATGCCGTATAGGACGGGAGTGGTCGCTGCAGTTGGAAGACTTCCAATTGCAAGAAAAGGGCTCGAAAGGAAATTCAATATTTTTATTGAAAGAGCTTGACGATGTGCCATTCGGGGCGACAATCCCACGGTGATAGAAACTCCCTCGCCGATGAAGTAACATCGCACCATCGAAAAGAGCTTTCAACGCTGCAGCTCTGTGGGCCATTAAATCTACATCCGATAATTCTTCGAGATGAGGGGAATACCAAGAGTAATAGGGAGGCTGCCCATCATCCTCATCTATCATAATGACGAAATCATTAGACCCATAATTGAGTACGAAATCATAAGTCCAACTGTAATTTTCCGGAAAATCAAACACCCATTTAGGGAAAGAAGTATTCATGTTACCTATACATATCATTAGTCTAAACAGTGCCTTTTTAGCACTGAAAATCGGCAATTATTATCGGTTTCTTATAAAGGAATAAAACAGCTGGAGGTCAAATATCTAATAAGTAGTCCGTAAATCTCTACAGGAACTTAGTAGCATGAAATACAATTAAAGGTCTATATTTTTAAATAAGTAGCAATCTGTAAGAAACAATCTTTCCTATTTTCAATAAATGTCCGAATTGCCGCCAGCTAAAACGAATGCATCTAAGCCGGACATAAGTTAATCAATGGCGTAGATTGGCGCCTACCAGCAGCACAATCTCAGCGGTGCTCTCTCACCGCCGCATTCATTTTCTCACCCTTGTTTCCATCCCAAAGGTCCCCCATGAAGAACTTCATCACTCAAGGAAACGCGCTCACGTTCACCAACGACACCGGCGCGTCGATCACCTCAGGATCTGGCATCCTACTCGGCACCATCTTCGGCGTTGCCGCTGGCGATATCGCTGAGAACACAAGCGGTGTCCTCAATTTGGTCGGCACCTATGAGCTCGCCAAAGCGCCATCAGAAGCCTGGAGCTTGGGCGCTGCTGTCTATTGGGACAACACGGCCAAACACTGCACCAACGTTGCTACCAACAACACACTCATAGGGGCTGCGACTGAAGCAGTTGGCGGTGGGGCAACAGACACCCTTGGCAAAGTACGCCTTAACAGCTCGTTTGGCTGATGGAGTTTTTCAAGTCGGCGATCGATCTGATTTTTGCCGATGACAGCATGGCGTATTCTGCGCTTTATCGAAAACAAGGCAAAGTTGATAGCATACCTGTGCGCATTATCTTGCGCTCCCCCGACGCCCTGCAGCAGTTCAATAGCGGCAGGTTTCGCCAAGATGCCATGTTCATTGATGTTCGGGTAAGCGAAGTCCCTGAGCTATCCAAACACGATACCTTCGAGCTCTTAGCCGAAGACGCCACTCCTTCAGGGCAAGTCTACGAGCTTACCGGCGAACCAGCCAGAGACCGTGAGCGACTTATCTGGCAGGGGGAAGCTGCCAGCTTATGAAGCTCCTCGTCAAGGTCAACGGCTCCCCAGAAGACCTGATGGTAAAAGAGCTGGAGCTTGCCGAGCACGCTGTCACCAAAGGCATTCGCTCTGCCGGTTGGGGGCTCAAGGAAGATTGGCGCTCGCAGATCCAAAGTGCTGGCCTTGGCACTAAACTGGCGCGAACCATCCGACAGCAGAGTTATCCGTTGCGGGGTAAAAGCCTCAAGGCAGCCAGTCTGGTTTATAGCCGGGCCAGCAAGGTAGTGGATGCTCATGATCGCGGCGTTCTCATCCGCTCCAATGACGGCTTCTTTTTAGCCATTCCCATTGGCCTTGCCGCCAACATGCGCGGCCCGCAAAACAAACGCATCACCCCTGGCGGTTTTGAACGGCGCACCGGATTTCGTCTGCGCTTTGTCTATCGGCGCGGACAGCCCTCGTTGCTGGTCGCAGAGGATGCCCGCTTTACCAAACGTGGGCGCATTGGAAAGAAAGGGGGCCGGCGGCGCAAGGATGGTATCCTGACCGGGGCGCAGACCATCCCTGTGTTTTTGCTGGTGCCTCAAGTCAAACTCAAGAAACGCCTGGATTTGGACCGTGATACCGAGCTTTGGGAAAGCCGTCTGCCCGGTTTGATTGTTGCCAACTGGAAGGACCGCTGATGGGCTTAAGCACCTCTGAGCAAGTGCTGAGCGCTTTGTTCGAGATGCTGCAAAGCAACACGCCTACAGACGTTAAACTCCTACGCAACGAAGCCTATCCTGAACGCATTCCTGAAGCAGGCATCTTGATCCTGCGCGATGGCGATCCGGGTGAGCCGGAGGTCACGCTCTCACCGCCCACGTATCTTTATGAACACCGCGCTGAAGTGGATCTGCTGGTTGAAGCTCGTGAAGCTGATGCGCGGGACACTGCCTTTGATGCTCTGAAGCAGGCGGTGGGTACAGCGATTGCAGCTGACCGCAATCTTGGCGGCCTGTGCGATTACGTGGAAGCTGAAGCCCCAGCGCCTATTGATCTGGCAGTGGACGGCACAGAGACCATCAAGGCTGCAACCGTCACCATCAAACTCATCTACGCCGCATCCGATCCTCTTGCCTAGAAAGGACTAGTCATGGCCCGTGCCCGAGGTGCCCGCTCTGTTATCGCTGCCGCCTTTGAAGCCACTTATGGCACAGCACCAGCTGCTGGGTCCTATTGGAAACTGCCCTTTGCCAGTTCCAATCTCGGCAGCGAACAGCCCTTGCTGGAAAGCGAGCTTCTGGGTCAGGGCCGCGATCCCTATCCGCCGGTCAAAGATGCCATCACCACAGAAGGCGATATCAGCATGCCCATTGATGTGCGCTATCTCGGCATTTGGCTAAAAGCTCTATTCGGCGAACCGGAAACAACAGGTTCTGCAGCGCCCTATTCGCATGAGTTTCAAAGTGGCAAATGGGACCTGCCCAGTCTTGCCATTGAGGTGGGCATGCCGGATGTACCCTACTTTGCCATGAACACCGGATGCAGGGCCAACTCCATCAGCTGGACCATGCAGCGCTCCGGACTGGTGACGGCCACCCTCAACTTGATTGCTCAGGGCGAAGTTACTGGCACCAGCTCCAACACCGGAGATCTGGAACAGCTGCCCCTCAAACGGTTTGGCTCGTTTAGCGGCTCCATCCTGCGTAACGATACTCAGCTCGGCAACATCACTTCTGGCCAAATCACCTACACCAACAATCTAGAACCCGTTGAGACTATCCGCGGTGACGGCATGATTGATGGCGCAGATCCGGCGATGGCCATGCTGTCTGGCACCATCGATGTGCGCTTTGCTGACCAGACCTTGCTGTCCCAGGCACTTTCTGGCGATCCCTGCAAACTGAGTTTCCGCTATGCGCTGGGCAGTGACACTAGTTTCGAGCTTGTTGCCCATGCAGTGTACTTGCCCAAGCCTAAGCTTACCATTGAAGGTCCTGGCGGTGTTCAGGTGAGTTTTGCCTGGCAAGCGGCCCGTGATGAGACCTTGGGCCGAATGGCAACCGCCACGCTTCAAAATGATGTTGCTTCCTATGACAACCCATCAGTTTAGATCGTTTTCTTATCCGAAAACTGAACCCACTTTTCGGGAAAACGCGACAAGGAGACTGCCATGCGCCTTGATCTCAGCTTAGAGCCCAAATGGTATGACCTCATCCCCGAAGCTGGCATTCGGGTTCTGGCCGATCCTGCCGTCACCGACATCATGGACGCAGCCCGTGAGGATGAGCGACTGACGGCTCTTGCTGGAAATGAAACCCTGTCAGAGGCCCTTGAGCCCGGCAAAGCCTCCAAGCTTGCTCGCGTTCTCTCATTAGTCGTTGCAGAGCAAGTCATACGGGATTGGGAAGGTGTTGAAGATGAAGCAGGCACCAAGTCACAGTTGACACCTGACCACATCGCAGCATTCTTGCGCCACCCACAAGTAGCCGATGCCTGGCTACTTTATTACATGCAGCATTGGCTTCAGGTGGGCGAGATCATTACTTCAGAAAAAAACGCCTTAGCGCCCTTGCTGAATGGCACTTCAGTGGCGGCGCCGAGTATTGCAGCGCGTGCCCCAGTAAATGCAAAGACTGCCCGCAGCGGCAAAACCAGCCGCAAACCCAACAAGGCAGACGGCTCTGGCAGGTTGTCATGAGATTGGGCGGACAAGTGCGCACGGTTTCTTCGATGAATGGTTATGTGGTGGTGGGCTGGGACATGGTGGCAGCTTTGAACCTTGCTGATGGTCTTGGTGCCAATCCATATCTCGCAGCCTTGATCCTTCCAGAGGTCGAGCAAATCGCCTGCGCTAAGATCAACGAGAGGCTACAGGCAGATGGTTGAGCGCAAGGTCTCTGTCAGACTGGCGGCTATTGGCGGTAAAGCACTTAAAGACGATCTTGTTGCCATTGGTAAGTCCGGCAGTGCAGCCCTTACTCAGATTGGCTCTGCCAACGAGGCCGCTAATGCAGGCTTGGATCAGGTCTCCTTGGCTATTGCCCGAGGCCGGGAACAGTTAGAGCAGCTTGCCGCTAAAGCTGCCCGTTCAGCCAATGCGCTGAAAGCCACAGCATCTGCTACAACGCCACTGATTGATCAGATCAACCGCATGACCGGTGTGACACCCGCCATTGGTAAGACCACCGCCGCGTATTTGGCGCAAGGCCAAGCACTGGATGATCTACGCGCAAGATACAATCCAATCTTCGGTGTCATCCGTAAGTACCGCCAAGCCCTTTCTGAAATCAAAGCTGCCCATCTGGAGGGAGCGCTTTCTGTAAATGAGATGACAGCTGCCATTTCTCGTGAGCGCCGGGAAGCTTTGCTGAGCATTGCTGTTTTGAAAAACAGAACCACCACTTTGACCCGCATGGCGCGTGCGTCGCGAGGAGCGACACTGCGCCTGCAGCAAATGTTCTTTCAGGTGAATGATATCGGCGTCTCGCTGGCAGGCGGGCAGAACCCATTTCTGGTGCTGGTTCAGCAAGGCACACAGCTTGCCCAGATCTATGGCTTTGGCAATGGAGGGGTTTCTGGAGCGTTTAAGGACTTAAGATCTCTCCTCATAGGTGCAGCCCGCAGGTTCTGGCCGGTGGCTGTCGCTGTTGGAGTGGTGACAGCCGCCCTTGCAGGTTTGACCTATGAGATCAATCAAACCACCGATGTCTCAGTCACCATGGGTGACACGCTGCTCGCTGTTTGGCAGCTTATCCGTGATGGTTTTAATAGCCTCATAGCCCCCATCATCAACGCGCTGGCGCCTTGGTTTGAGGCGACCTGGACCCGTGTTGTCGTGGCAACCAAAGCCACCGGAAACTTCATCATCAACGAGATGAAGATCACCTATGTTATCATCAAAACCATATGGGAGCAGCTTCCGGCAGCCTTTGCAGCTGTCATGATCGGTACCACCAATGCGGTCATCCGCGGTATCAATCTGATGATCAGCAAAACCATTGAGGGCCTCAATACGCTGATCCAGGCCGCCGACCGGGTTCTATCCAATATTCCAGGCCTTGATGAGAATTTCCGCATTGGCCAGCTCAAAAACATCCAGATTGAACAGATCGCCAATCCTTATGCCGGTCAGGTGGCAGCTGCCTCCAAAGCTCTGGATGAGCGCGTTCGGGAAATCTCAAAACAGGATCCCATGGGTGAGCTGTTCTCTGCCATCAAAACGCGCGCCGTGCAAAATGCTCTCACCCGCATTGCAGAGACAGCAGACAAGACCGGCAAGGCAGTCAAGAAAGCTGCAGAGGAAGCCAAGACTGGATGGGAAGCAGCTCTTGCCTCCCTTGATGCCTATGTGGCCAGTGCCCGTGATATTGGCGCTGCTTTCGGTGATCGCATCGTCAAAGTGTTCTCTGATGGGGAGCAAGCCATCGCGAACTTCGTCCAATCCGGCAAGCTGGAGTTTAAAAGCCTGATCACTTCGCTGATTGCCGACATGGCAAAGCTTGCGGCACGGCGTTTTATCTTCGGGCCCATTGCCTCGGGTCTTTCAGGTGGGTTGAGCAATCCATCAGGTGGTCTGCAAAACCTGTTGGCAGGTTTCTTCAAATCATTCCTGACACCTGCCACAAGTTTTGCTGGCGGCGGGCATACGGGCTCGGCACCGCGCAATGGCGGGCTTGATGGCCGCGGTGGTTTTATGGCTCTCATGCACCCGCAAGAACGCATCATTGATGAGTTCAGAGGCCGCGGGGAGAGGCAGCAATCCATGCCGCCTGTGATCGTCAACATCCAAACCCGCGATGTGGAATCCTTCCGCCAGTCCAGAACGCAAGTTGCTGCTGACGTTCAGCGGGCGGTCGCCCGTGGCCGCAGAGGACTGTGATGGTCTTTCACGATGTGCGCTTCCCGGAAAAGATCAGCCGTGGTGCCAGAGGTGGACCGCGCCGCCGCACGCAAGTGGTGGAGCTTTATTCCGGATTTGAGGAACGCAATGCCTCCTGGGCCAACTCAAGGCGCGAATATGATGTTGCCTTTGGCATTCGCAGTAGTGATCAGCTGCAAGAGGTGACCGCCTTCTTTGAAGCCCGCAATGGTCGCCTTTATGCGTTCCGCTTCAAGGACTGGGCTGACTACAAAAGCTCCCTGCCCTCCAAAGCCATCTCGCCTCTGGATCAGCTGCTGGGTATGGGCGATGGGACAAAGACCGAGTTCCAGCTGCGCAAGCTTTTCGGCACCGAGGCGCTTGGATACTGGCGTTCCATCAGGAAACCTGTTGCTGGCAGCATCCGGTTGGCTGTGAACGGGACTGAGCGATCAAGTGGCTGGACAGCTGATCTTGCCACCGGTCTCGTCAGCTTTGATAGCGCTCCGGCAAAAGGAGCGATCATCACCGCTGGCTTTGAGTTCGACGTACCCTGCCGCTTTGACACCGACAGCATTGACGTCACGTTGGATCTGGAACGCCTTGGTTCCATCACCTCCATTCCCTTGATTGAAGTTCGGGACACCTGACATCCATGAAAAAACTCTCTGAAGACCTGGCCGCTCATCTTGCCAGTGGAACCACAACGCTGTGCTGGTGTTGGCGGCTAACCCGCAAGGATGGCGTGGCCTTTGGCTTTACCGACCATGACTTGGCCCTACACTTTGCCGGTGTCAGCTTTGAACCTCAGACCGGCCTCATTCCGTCAGAACTGCGTGCCTCTTCTGGCCTTGCTGTTGATGCACAGGAAGCGGAAGGCGTGCTTTCTTCCCATCGCATCTCTGAGAGCGATATCTTTGCCGGTCTCTGGGACAATGCCAGAGTGGAAGTCTGGCGCGTTAACTGGCAGAACACAGAGGAACGTGTCTTAATGCGGCGCGGGTCCATCGGCCAGATCCGGCGTGGCAAAACCGCCTTTGTCGCGGAAGTCCGCAGCATGGCACATGTGCTGGAGCAAAGCGTGGGCCGCACCTTCCAGAACGCTTGTGATGCAGCCCTTGGCGATAGCCGCTGCAAAGTCAATCTGGAAACATCACAGTTTCAGGCCACAGGCACCGTCACCAGCCTCATCGGCGATCATGGCTTTGTCGTCTCTGGTATGGATGCGTTTGCAGCAGACTGGTTTGCCCTTGGGCTGCTCACCTGGCAGAGCGGAGGTAACAAAGGTCGTCAGGTGGAAATCTCACGGCATGAGTTCACCTCCGGCGTCACCATAGTCACGTTGCTGGAAGCGCCGGTGCAACCAATCAAGGTAGGAGATACTTTCCAGATTAAAGCCGGCTGTGACAAGCTCTGGCAAACTTGTCTGGAAAAGTTCAGCAACGGCGATAACTATCGCGGCTTTCCGCATATTCCCGGCAATGACACGCTGATCCGGTATGCAGCCAACAGCCGAGGTCATAAGGGCGCGCCGCTGTGAACGAGGATCAGGCAGAGCGCATCATCACAGCAGCACGGCGCTGGATCGGCACACCCTATCACGATCAGGCCAGCGTTTGCGGCGTGGGCTGCGATTGTCTTGGGCTCATTCGTGGTGTCTGGCGTGAGGTCATGGGTGATGAGCCCACCAACATCCCGCCCTACACACGGGATTGGGGGGAAGCCGGAAACACAGAGGTTTTAGCGGAAGGGGCAAACAAGTGGCTGCTGCCGGTGGCGCTTGAGGAAATCAAGCCCGGCTGCATTTTGCTGTTTCGGATGAAGGATGCTGCCATCGCCAAGCATTGCGGGATCATGAGCGATGCCAACCACTTCATCCACGCTTATGAGCGGGTTGGGGTGATCGAGCAGCAACTCGCCTCAGCGTGGAGGCGAAGGCTGGCTTTTGGGTTTATGTTCCGGAGATGAACAGCATAACGGTTATTTTTTGCGACCTCTCACCCTGTCATGATCTGGAACTTCAGAAGTAATTCGTAAAGCACCAGACTCATTATTCTTTCGGTCTTCGATGCAAATAATGGTATCGACCAGATAGAAAATTGCCGCTCTTGCGAGCTTGATTGTGTTCAAACACAAACCTTCAAACTTCATGATGTTTTCATGTTCAATCGCTTTCGAGTTTGAGAGTAGGTCGGAACCGCCTTCATCGTGTAGGACTGTAAATCTGTGAGTTGAAGACCTTCTGAAGGATCGATGTTTCTCTAAATACCCATTTCCTAAGGTTTTGTTTTTTGTGAGGTCATTTGAAAGGCTTAGTAAAGCCATGAGACCAGAATTCCCAAATCGAAGTTCACGCTCTATTTCTGGCTTGAACTCCTGTTTATCGTTCTTATTCTTCTTGAACTTCCACCACATTTTTAGGAAGTCCGTTTGATGCGCCCGAGGCACATTTAAATAAGTTGATGCTAGAACTGCAATTTTGTCGAAAATATCGTAAGCGATACGTTGCGCGGTGGTCAAAGCAGAGTACCTCACCCCATACAATCCATAATCTAATGTATCGCTATGCGAAGTGGTCTCCCTGAAAACACTGTCCCATTCACAATTGGAAGATTCAAAAAACATCTGCCGAGCAAGGGCAAAATCAGATTTAACTATGTTCATCATCCCGAATACCTCAGGAACCAGATGAGGATCATTTTTGTCTTGCGACAATGTAGGGATAGAAAGGAGATCAAATCGCCCGTTGGCATATTCTTCTGAGCTAGAGCAAACAGATAGTGAGAGATTATTGTTCTTTACAAATTGAAAGTACGGATCCTGAGGAGGGTAGTTAGGTACCGTAGAGGCCGCTTTCGCATTCTGTACCGCCTTCTGAACTACTGGTAGCGCACTGGGCCCAGAAAATTCTCTGATTGTCGAATAGTTTCCCTCCACCAGGTAGGCCAAGTCATGTACTCGTGAAACTGTCGCGTCTACATGCGTGTAGCTTTTGTATGTGTCATGCCGAGACCAAACTAAACTCACAAACTTCATCAGAGATCGCATTTCTTGAAATGCGGCTACACCATTTTGAGAATAAAGCTGAACGGCACTCTGGAAACAATCAAGTGCTTCGATCCATCTCCCTTCTTCTTGAAGTAATATGCCAATATTTGTAGAAGCTTGGGTTTTTAGCTTATCAGGATCTCTCTCAGAACTAATCGATTTGCCAAATAATACTCTAGCCCGAAACCGGTTCAATGGTGTTTCACCTAAGAAAGCACATGAAGGGCCATAAACTAACCGTGACATTATCTGTAGGCCGTTGGCCAGATTAAAAGCTTGCTCAAACGTACCTGCTCGCGCAATTTCATATTGCCCTAATATTTCAACACCTTCGCGTACACTTTCGTAGCAGTGGATTGCATCACCGCAGTCAATCAATGTGATCGCTCTGATTATCATCTCTCGAGGAGAGTCGGATAACTTTTCAAGGAGCTTAAGCGCTCTCACAGGATCAGAGTCCCGACATCGGCTAATCTCATCAATGAGTTGATCAGTCACAGCTAACTCCTGTCACAACTGGCGTAGTGAAATAACCCCAATAAGTTGCAAAGTACAATAAGCTCATTTCTTGGAAAAGTGCAGCTTTGTATCTCGTGTACGTTCCTTCGAAACTAAGGATTCTCCATGGCCACACTTGTCCTTGGCGCTGTTGGCACCGCCGTGGGCGGGGCCATCGGCGGTTCATTTCTCGGCATAACCGCAGCCACCATTGGCGGTGCGATTGGTGCTGCAGCTGGCTCGTATATTGACAGCTGGCTGATCAGCACAACGCTTCCCGATCAAACCATCAAGGGCCAGCGGCTCGACCGCCTCCAGATCACCACCTCAACGGAAGGTGCCGTCATCCCCCGTGTATTTGGCCGCATGAGGATTGGCGGCAACATCATCTGGGCCACGGACTTTCGCGAAGAGATCAACCAGCAAACCCAAGGTGGAGGCAAGGGCGGAGGGCCAAAGGTCACAACAACCACCTATGCCTATTATGCCTCGTTTGCCATTGCACTCTGCGAAGGAGTTCTTACCGGCATTGGCCGCATCTGGGCCGATGGTGAGCTCATGGACCTGCAAGGTGTCACCTGGCGCTGGTATGCAGGCGATGAGGCCCAAGAGCCAGATCCCTTCATCAAGGCCAGGATGAACGCGGCACCGGCCTATCGCGGCACAGCCTATCTGGTCTTTGAAGAGCTGCTATTGGAAAGCTATGGCAACCGCATTCCGCAGATCACGGTGGAAGTGTTTCGCCCACTGTTAGACGACACACCGGAAGGACGATTGCAGTCGATCACGCTAATCCCAGCATCAGGCGAGTATGTCTACGCCACACGGCAGGTGACCAAAACCGAAGGCGGCGCCAAGACAACCGGCATCAACGTAAATGCAGAAGCAACACAAGCCGATCTCATCGGTGCTCTAGACCGCTTGCAGGCCTCGGCCCCAAATATCCAAAGTATCTCACTTGTGGTTGCCTGGTTTGGCGATGACCTTAGGTGTGGGACTTGCAAGATCCGTCCCGGCGTTGATCAATCGATCAAGAACGCCAGCACGTCATGGAGCGTCAATGGCATCAGCAGGTCTGATGCTGTTCTGGTGAGCCGTGATGATAAGGGCGATCCGATCTTTGGCGGCACACCAGCTGATTTTTCTGTTGTAGAGGCAATCAAAGAGATCAAAGCACGTGGTCTGCGAGTGACCTTCTATCCTTTCATCCTGATGGATATTCCGCCAGACAATACCTTGCCCGATCCTTACAGCGATAATGCCAGCACAACCGGGCAACCCGCCTATCCCTGGCGCGGCAGGATAACGTGCACCCCAGCTCCCGGCTTTGCTGGCTCGGTAGACAAGAATGAAGCAGCAGCAGGACAAGTGTCTGCGCTGTTTGGCTCTACCTCCATTGGAGATTTCAGTGTAAGCGGAGCAAATATCTCCTGGAGTGGACCACCGGGTGACTGGGGCCTGCGCCGGATGATCCTGCACTACGCGCATCTTTGCAAAGCTGCCGGTGGTGTCGATGCATTTCTCATTGGCTCAGAAATGCGCGGCCTTAACCAGGTGCGAAGTGCGGCAAACAGCTTTCCCACCGTCGATCTATGGGCCAGTCTCTTAAGTGATGTGCGCTCTGTTTTGGGAGCAGATGCCAAGCTCTCCTATGCCGCCGACTGGTCCGAGTATTTTGGCTTCAGGCCACAAGATGATAGCGGCGACCTTTTCTTCCATCTTGATCCTCTCTGGGCCCATGAAGCCTGCGCCTTTATCGGCATCGACAATTACATGCCACTCTCCGATTGGCGCGATGGTTTTGATCATTTGGACGCACAGATCCACCCGCACAT